>JAFXAN010000043.1 GCA_017517035.1 Clostridia bacterium | reverse complement strand
TCAAAACTTTGAAAAAGGGAATTTTTATTGTTGTTTATCTGTGTTTCTACATGGAATTTATGAGAATTCTATGTAGAAAACTTGTCATCAATCTCCTCACAAGTCATCCTGAGCGTAGCGAAGGATCTGGAAACGCTAAAGAATGATTTCACCGCTATCTGACAGTTCGACAAATTACTGTTTACCGTTAAGAAAAGCAATGCCGGACCAATGCTTTTGGCAATTGATCCGGCATTTTCATTTTTTAATAGACCCATTTTATAGGGCAAAAATAATCTGTATAAATTCCGTAAAGTCCCCACTCATGCCATTCCTCAAAAAAGGAAAGGTCATTGACCGTATGCGCATATGTGAATATTCCAAGATCTGCCATACGGGACACAAGAGTTTTTGTAATAACATCCTTCGGTATCGTTATCGCCCATGGTCTTTCATTCTCCGCAAAAGCAACAAGCCCATCCTCGGTATCATTCATGCCGTAAAGGGTCAAAATAACACGCTCAAAGCCTATATCCTTTGCCATTCTGTACTCATCATATGTATAAGCTTGTGGAATAAATCGTTCCGAAAGAGCACCCGATATTTCATAAAGCTCCGAGAGGAATGGATCGTTTCCGCATTTGCCGTCGGTGACCACATAGCAGTCCTCATGCTCGGAAAGCCAGCTTAAAAGCTCATCAAGAGAAAGCAATGTAAGAGATGCGAATTTTTCTGCATTCTTAAATTCGTCAAGGGTCATTTTACCCTCTCCGAAAAGCATTCTTCCCGCCATCGACTCCCAATCGTGAAGCAAAACATATTCTCCATCGCCGGTAACCTCGAAATCAAGCTCAAACACTCTGAATCCGTTTTCATATGAGGCATCAAGTGCTTCAAGAGAATTTGTGAGCCTATAGCCGTAAACTGCACCGCCTGCATGCGCTATGAGAGACGGATGCTCACCATCATTTACAGGAGAAGGATACCGAACCTCCTCCTGTGTTTCTATTTCCGATGCTGTGGTATCAACAGGTATGTCCACGCTCTCATTTTCACAGGAAACAAAAACCACCATGCAAATAACAAGCATAAAAATCAAATTTAATCTTTTCATTTTTTAACCTGCCCTCGGGAAATATCAAAAACACTTCCCTTTCCGTAAACAATATCATAAACCGCAAGCTTATAATTTTCCATAATCTCGCTATGCTCCTCGGGAATATCCGAAAAAGCCTTTCCCGATGCATCAACATAAAGACGAGGTCTGTAAATCATCATATGGGGTGCGATAAATTTATCAAGCCAGCCATAGTAGCCGCCGAGAGAAAAGCCAAGTCGCCTAAGCACGGAAATGCCGAGCATATTACTGCTCTGAAGCGCATCCTGCTCCGCCTTTTCCTCATAATTTGTCCAGATAAGATAATCTGTTGAAAGCATTTTTTGCAGCTCATCGGGAGCCCAATCCGTCGTAACCGGAGTGCTGGAATATGAGAGCCTTGAATATACAGTCTCTCCCTCTCCCACGCCGAGATTCGGAAGATGATCGCCAAAGAAAACTATCATAGTTTCCTCTTCGCTCTCCGAAAAATACTCCACAAGTCTCATAAGAGCCTTATCCGCATCATAAAGACCGTTTACATATCCGCAAAGCACCGAAAGCTCATCCTCGGAAAGCAAATCGCTCTCTATTTCAACAGAACGATCCTCAAATTTTTCCGCCTTATACGGCTGATGATTTTCCATTGAAAGAGCAAAAAGGAACATCGGATCATCACCCTTTTCTTCATACATGGAAATGATCTTCTCTGAAAGAGCCATATCGGAGATATATCCGCCCCGCATTTCAACATCCGAAGGAAAGCTGTCCTCAAAAAGTATTTCGTCAAAGCCGAATGCGGTATATATGGCTTCTCTGTTATAAAGATTTGAATTATAGGAATGAAGGAATCCCGTTCTGTAACCGTAGGACTTGAAAACATCTGCAATTGTCGGGATGCCCTCATAAACGGAATTTGGAGAAAGAGAGGTTAGAGTTTCGGAATCACGAAGAAGATTGCTGCATAATCCCGTCAGCACCTCCATCTCAACATACCCCGTGCCTCCGCAATATGTATTGGAAACAAATTCTCCGGAGGTGAAATTCTCCGCAAGAGCGTGAAAATTCGGTATTGGATCCTCTGAAAAGTCAACGCCCTCCAGCTTTGTAACATCAAAAAAGCTTTCCGACATCAAAAATATTACATTTGGCCGAACCGAAGGCTCTTTTACATCGCTTGAAAGCGAAGCCACCTGCGCCTCAAGCTCGTCAAATGAAGCAGATGCAAGCTCCGCCATTTCTTCTCGGTTTTGAACATAGCTCATATAAAGACCAAGGGGCGCACCGTAGAGATTCACTCTGTCCTCGTCCGACATTTTTCCGCTCTCAATGGAGCTTGCCCACATCGGCAAAATCGGTGTGAAGAAAAGGATCAATATCAAAAAAATGCTCACGCCCCCCATAATCGGACGCAGAAGACGAACCTTTCCTATATGTCTGTCGGCAAAAAAGAGCAAGATCGCCGTAAGAAGGAAAACAAAAATTGCGGCAATTACATATGGTGAAAATTTAAGCTGAGGGACAGCAAAAGCAAAAATGTCAAAAAAACGGGATGTGAGGGTAAGGTCACGAAGCACCAAAGGTGCGCCATTGATCACAGTTTTATAATGACTTATCAGCGAAAGGGCAAGATAAACACCGCCGCAAACAAAATATGAAGCCCAAAGCTTCCTTGTCAGCGAATAAATAAAGGCACATAACAGAACCAAAACCGCATACTGTAAAAGAAATGCACTCGGATTTTTAAATCCCCACAAAAGGGCATCGCCAAAGCTCTGAAGGTTCACAAGTGACGAAAGACCGATGATGTCAATGGGAAAAGACAGAACAAAGGCAATTATCCAAACAAGCGGGTACTTCAGAATTATTGTTTTTTTATCTTTTTTCATCAAAACTCTCCATAAAAAACTTCAGCTATATTATACCGCATAAAAAGCCTCTTGTCAAATATTTTTATTTTTTGCCGAATTTTGCCGGATAATAAATCGAATATTATTTTCAAACAGTAATTTGTCGGTGAGGGAGTTTCGCCTCTGCGGAGGCGACCGGCAACGGTGCCGGCCCCCGCGACCTTTTAAAAAAGGTCGATCAAAACTTTGAAAAATGGGATTTTTATTGTTGTTTTTCTGTGTTTCTACATGGAATTTATGAGAATTCTATGCAGAAAACTTGGCATCAATCTCCTCACAAGTCATTCTGAGCATAGCGAAGAATCTATGAGCGCTAAAGGATGATAAACAGTAGATAGTCACCCTGAGCGGAACGAAGTGGAGTCGAACCCGTAGGGCAATGCGACAGCATTGGGGTATAATTTCACCGTTCCCACCTCACCGCTAATTTACTGTTTAACATTCTAACAAGCAAAAAAGAGGCTGATTTTTCAGCCTCTTTTGATTGTTACTTAGCAAACTGCCAGGATTCGATATCAAAAATACCCTCTGTATCCGATTCGGTTGCTGTAACAGTTATTGTGTCGAGTGAGCGCAAAGTTATAAGGCTCTCATCAACTGAAATATTACCCTTATATGTCTTTCCGTCATTTCCGAGAAGGTAAATAAAGCTTTCATTGCCAATATTTGCCATTCTCACCTCAACGATCCCGAAAGTATATTCTTCGCCGTAAGAAGCCGCATCAGAGCTTACTCCGTTTTCACGGAGAAGCTTCTTATAGCTTGCCATAACCGCTGCCTGTGTTTCGCCTGTTGCAACAATACTGTACTGTTCAACATTTACAAGCGCATAAAGCTTCACAAGTCCGCCGCTGTCCTTTAGCACCATGATATATGTCGCCTCGCCCGCCACATTTATTAGAGACGGGAAGGAAGCGATATAGCCTTTTTCCTGAACCTCGCCCTCGGCTGCGTTCATTGCACTGTATTCCTCTGCGCCCACAACGGGATAAAATTTATATTCACCCGTTCTGGCATTGGAAAGAATAAATCCGATATTACTTTCATCCGCTGCAATGGAGGTCACACCGGTAAAATACCAGACATCATCGCCCCGCACTACATAACCGAAATCGTCTGTTGTCTGCTTGCAGCCAACATTTCCTATAACGCTGTTCCAATATCCGCCCGAAAGCATTCCTTGCCAATTATATTTTTTCGTGGCAAGATATCCGTCATAAACAATATCGATCCATGATGGGGTGTTCTCAACATCATAAATTTCCGAGCTTCCGTCACAGGGATTGAAAATAATGACCTCGCTTACATCATATGCGCCGAAAAGTCCGATCCTCGGAGAAAGGCAAGAAAAAATATAATATGGATCACCGTTCTCATCAATTTCAAAGCTGTGAGTTCCGAATATCTTCGTGGGATAGGAAAGACGAAGCTTTCTCATAAGATCGTCACCGAAATATCCGCTTTCCGTATAATGAATGGGATTCTTCAACTTTTTATATTCGGATGTATTATAAACAGGATCGACCATGATGTAACCGGGAACACCTCTGTCTCTGTTGCCGAGCCATTTGAAAAAGTCCGCATATTCAAGGGAGCTTACCTTCTTTGGTGTGCCGCCGTAATTTATCTGCGAATAAACATTGCTCGACTGATATTGGGAAACCACCTCGGAAAGCGAGCCGAGCGCCCTGTTTCCGATGATAATGGCAGAGCTTGTATCCATGAGAGCTACATTTGTAACATCATTCGTCTCGGGCATATCCTCTTCAAAAGCCACGGTCTCAACATCAATAAGAGATGCGTATCTTTTCGCATTAAAAATAGTTGAAGAGAAAATGTTTCCCACAAGAATAACGATAAGAGGAAGCACAATAAGTCCGATGGCAATGAAATTCAACGATTTGAAATCAATGTTTATATATGTTCCTTTACCCTCGGCATTTTTCTTTATGACCTTGCTCTTGTCCACAATAATAAAAGGAAGAACAGCTAAAAATATCACAAAAGCAAGAAAAGACCAAAACTCGCTGCTTTTAGGATTTAGTGCAGGAAGGTTAATATAAAAATTTATTCCTCCGCCCACCAGCACAAGAAGTACGGAAATTAAGATTTTCTTGAATATTTTTTTCATGGCAAAGCCTCCTTATTGGTTATTTCTGCGGTCGTCAATTGGAGATATACCAAAGCGCCGCTTATACTGACGGTAAAATGATGAATAATCTCGGAATCCGCATTCCGCCGCCGCCACAGTTGCGTTTTTTCCCTCACGGAGAAGATTTCTCGCAACGAGGAGGCGTTTAAGCACAACATAATCCCAAACAGATGAGCCTGTAGACTGCTTGAAGGCGCGGTTTATATAGGATTTGCTGAAGAAAAATTCCTGCTCCAGAGTGTCGAGAGTCCAATCCTCTGTCAAATGAGCATTTATATAGGAAATGACGCTTCCCACGATCTCGTTCGTTGCATCCTCAACCGAAATAGTTATGTTAAGTTCCTTGGAATTTCCGTTTTCTATATTGCGAAGCTCGCTGAGCACCGCAGTCAGATTCGAAAACATAAGAGCAAGTCGCTCCTCCTCGCTTGCAACATTTTCACGGCACATTCTTCTCATGCAGGTGTCGATAAATGCAACCGAATCGGCGTTTCCAAGGAAAAGATTGCCCTTTCCGATGGGTCTTTCGGTATATAGCTTTGCAAGATGAGAGCACCAAGGATTATCCTCTATCATAGAAAGGGGAAAATTTAACACAATGCGCTCATATTTTGTGTCCGGACTTATATGGAGCTTGTGAACCTCTCCGTAACGCATTATCAGAACACTTCCGGGAGTCAAGGGATAGTCAGTTCCCTCAACGGTATAAAAGCCGTTTCCCGAAATGAAATACAGCAGCTCACAGCACCTATGGGCATGGGTAACAAAGTCTGTTTCCTTTGGCTGCTCATCAATGGAATGGTGAAGACTTATGTCTCCTTTTTTGTAAATTGTCATGTTTTCACCTGCCGTTTTCGTCGAATACACCTAGTATTATATATCATCTGACTATATTATACCACATTTGTTTTGAATATGCAATATTTTTTGCAAATATATGCAATTTTATTGCTTCAAAAGAGTTGTATAATATATATGGAATGTTATTTTCCCTTATTTTATATAACATGGAGGTATAAAAAATGTCAAAGGTTTGTGTTGTAACAGGTGCAGGCGGCGTTCTTTGCAGCGCTTTTGCAGCTGAGATGGCAAAGAATGGCTATGGTGTTGCTCTTCTCGACCTTAACGGTGAAGCTGCAGAGGCAGTTGCCGCAGAGATAAGAGCAAATGGCGGCAAAGCATTTGCTTATGCTGCAAATGTTCTTGAAAAGGAAGCTCTTGAGGAGGTACATCAGAAGATCCTCTCCGATCTCGGCAAGTGCGATGTTCTCATCAACGGTGCAGGCGGTAACAATCCCCGCGCAACAACTGCTCATGAATATTTCGAGGAAGGTGACGAAACAAGAGACGATATCAAGACCTTCTTCAATCTCGATAAGGAAGGCTTCAACTTCGTTTTCAGCCTCAACCTCATGGGTACTCTTATTCCCACTCAGGTTTTTGCCGCTGATATGATCGGCAGAGAGGGCTGCAGCATCATCAATATCTCCTCGATGAATGCTTATACTCCTCTCACAAAGATCCCCGCATACAGCGCTGCAAAAGCAGGCGTTTCAAACTTCACACAGTGGCTTGCGGTTCATTTTGCGAACACAGGAATCAGAGTTAACGCAATCGCTCCCGGATTCTTTGTTACAAAGCAGAATCAGGCACTTCTCTTCAATGAGGACGGAACTCCAACACCCAGAACAGATAAGATCCTGTCTGCAACTCCCATGGGTCGCTTCGGCAAGCCCGAGGAGCTTCTCGGAACTCTTAAGTATCTCACAGATCCCGAGGCTGCAAGCTTCGTTACAGGTATCGTAATTCCCGTTGACGGCGGCTTCTCCGCTTATTCGGGTGTATAATTTTGAAAGGAACAAGAAAAATGGCTAATAATTTTAAGCTTGCGGCTTTTGCTGACGAAGCAAGCCCTATGATAGATGAGCAGATAAAGGCTATGAAAAAGAACGGCGTCTCTATGCTCGAGGTCAGAGGCGTTGACGGCGAGAATGTTGCAAAGATTGATTCTGCAAAGGCTAAAGAGGTAAAAACAAAGCTTGATGCAGCAGGACTCAGTGTTTGGTCTATCGGTTCTCCTGTAGGTAAGACAGATATTCACGATGACTTCGCATTTGAGAGTGAGCAGTTCAAGAGAGTACTTGAAACCGCAAGCATAATGGATGCAAAGTGCATCAGACTTTTCAGCTTCTTCGGAACAGAGGGCAAGCCCGAATACCGTGATGAGGTCCTCTACCGTCTCTCAAAGTACATCGAGATGGCAAAGGGTAGCGGAGTCGTTCTCTGCCACGAAAACGAAAAGGGTATTTACGGCGATATCGCAGTTCGCTGTGAGGATATCCAAAAGTCTCTTCCCGAACTTAAGGCAGTTTTTGACCCTGCAAACTTCCTGCAGTGCGGTCAGGACACTCTTGAGGCTTGGAAGATGCTGAAGAAATATGTTTACTATTTCCACATCAAGGACTGCATTGAGGGCGGTCAGGTCGTTCCCGCAGGTAAGGGAATCGGTCAGCTTCCCACGATCCTTCCCGATTATAGCGGACTTGCAAGTGATGTGCTCACTCTTGAGCCTCACCTTTCCGATTTTGTCGGTCTCGGCGCACTTGAAAACGAAGGCGAAAAGAGCGATGTTGGAAGCGTTTATAAATTCGCATCAAACGAGGAAGCATTTGATTTTGCTTGCGCTTCTCTCGCTGAAATAACAAAAAATATTTAATTTTTAAATAAAAACGGAGGTTTTAACTATGGAATTTGTCAGACTTGGTATAATCGGTGTCGGTAACATGGGTACCGGACACGTTGAAAGAGTTCATGAGGGAAAGATCCCCGGAATGAAGCTTACAGCAGTTGCTGATATCAATCCCGCAAGACTTGAGGCTGCAAAGAAGATCGCTCCTTATGTTGAGTGCTTTGATGACGGCATCAAGATGATGGAGAGCGGTCTTTGCGATGCAGTTCTCGTTGCCGTTCCTCACTATGATCATCCCTCTCTCTCAATCGAGGCACTGAAGCGTGGTCTCCATGTAATGTGCGAGAAGCCCGCAGGTGTTTACACAAAGGCTGTTGAAGAAATGATCGCAGAGGCAGACAAGCATCCCGAGCTTAAGTTTGCTATGATGTTCAATCAGAGAACAAACTGCGTTTACAGAAAGATGAAAGAGCTGGTTCAGAGCGGTGACCTCGGTTCTATCCGCCGTACAAGCTGGATCATCACAAACTGGTACCGTCCCCAGGCATACTACGATAGTGGTGCTTGGAGAGCAACATGGAGCGGAGAAGGCGGAGGCGTTCTTCTTAACCAGTGCCCCCACAATCTTGACCTTTGGCAGTGGATCTGCGGTATGCCCGTTAAGGTAAGCGCAAATCTTCACCTTGGCAAGTGGCACGATATTGAGGTTGAGGACGATGTTACAGCATATGTTGAATATGCAAACGGCGCAACAGGTACATTTATCACATCCACAGGTGACGCTCCCGGTACAAACCGTTTTGAGGTAACTATGGATGGCGGCAAGCTCATCTGCGACGGAAGCACACTCAAGCTCTATAAGCTTGACACAATGGAGCCTGAGTTCTCAAAGACAAACACATCTCCCTTCGGTTCTCCCGCAGTTGAGGAAATTGATGTTGAAACAGACGGTGAGAATCCTCAGCATGACGGTGTTCTCCGTGCGTTCACAAATTCGATTCTGAACGGAACTCCTCTTGTTGCAGACGGTAGAGAGGGTATCAACGGACTTACACTTTCCAATGCAATGCACCTTTCATCCTGGCTCGGAAAGCCCATCGAGCTTCCCATTGATGCCGATCTTTATAAGGAAGAACTTATGAAGAGAGTTGCAACATCCCGCCGCAAGGTAAATGTTAAGGAAGTCGTTGCAGACACAAAGGGTTCATATAACTCCGGTAAATAATCCAATACATAAGAGGCTGATTTTTCAGCCTCTTTCTTTTTATATTCAAACAGTAATTTATCGAACTGTTGGATTTGTTGAATGGTAGTATACAGAAATTGTTTATTTGAGGAGAAGTTAGTTACTGTTTAGCGCCTCATGCCGGCGGGCACTTCCTTTGGCCCGCCCCAAAGGAAGCAAAAGTCTCCCAAGGCTTTCCCCCTTGGGTATCTCCCTTTTTCTCTATAACCAACGCAGACAAAAGACTTTGCCTTTGGCAAAGCTCTTTTGCTCTGCTGTAACCTTTGTCATATACCCACTTGCGGCATAAAGCACCGCCGCAAGTGGGGTATTTCTCTTTTAAAACTCCATTTCGTCTGTGCAAATGATGAAATTACAGACACTCGCCATTTCGTCCCCTTACGCTTCGCGAGAATTTGATATAAAGATTT
>JAFXAN010000042.1 GCA_017517035.1 Clostridia bacterium | reverse complement strand
TGTAGAAACACAGATAAACAACAATAAAAATTCCCTTTTTCAAAGTTTTGATCGACCTTTTTTAAAAGGTCGCGCGAGCCGACGGCGGCGTCGGTCGCCTCCGCAGAGGCGAAACTCCCTCACCGACAAATTACTGTTTAACTACAATACGAAAAGAAAGAGGCTGAATCAAATTCAGCCTCTTTTATGATAAATTGTCTCTTATTTATAGGAATCGAGAAGTGCCTTCATTTCTTCAAGGTCGATGATATAGCCGCTGTTCATGAATTTGTCGGCACGCATCATCTGACCGATGGTATCTCTTCCTGTCCATGTGAGAAGATATGCCATCTTGAAGCCGTCTTCATCTACCATTCTGAGCATAACATCCTCAAGAAGATTCATTGAATTGAACACTCTCTCCTGATATTCGGGGTTCTCAGCTTCAAGAGAATCGGAAATACCGAACTCGGTGAGGTTTGTTATCTTTCCGAGCTTCATGAGGTCTGCATAGGAATTGCCCTCATCTGTCAGGTTATATTCGCCGCCAAGATACCAATCAAGTCCCACCATATCGCAATATTCATCGCCCGGATAGCAATAATCGGTATTCTGATAGTTTCTGCCGTTTGTCTTGTTTGCGGCAAACTCCCAAAGGAGGTTGTCAAGCTGCCAATCCTCGGTATAATATTTATATACATATCTCCAGAGATTCGCAAAATAGCTTCCGTCAAGAACATAACCGTTATCCTGCTCAATGCACCACCAGAAGAATGATCCGTTCTGCTCATGCATAGGTCTCCAGATAACCGGAACACCGTTGTCACGGAGAGCCGCAAGGAATCTTGCATCGCAGTCAAGCTGCTTCTTAAATTCAAGATTAAGCTCTGTTCCCTCTGTGAGAAGCTCCTGCCATTTTGCCTCTCTTCCAAGCTTACCGCGGCAGTCTGCCCAATCGTGCTCATAATTTCCGGTGGGGTTGCGCCAGTGTGAGCTGAGGGTGATAAGTCCGCCCTTTTCGGCATAGTTTACATATTCGCAGAGATACTGGCTCCATGTGGAAGCATCAACATCCATAAGGTCAAGTCCGTAGCAGCCAAGATCCTCACCGAGAAGTGCGGGATATTTGCCCGAAGCTTTATAGAATTTCTCCGCAGTTTCATTTGCGGGAGTCAGCTTTCCGCCTTCCTCGCCCACGATAAATCTTTCGTTATCGTTATAGACCTCCTCGAGAACCTTCATAACCTGCTCTTTTGTATACATCTCAGGTTCCTTGACAGTCACGAGAACATTATCCTCTGCTGTGATGTTATATGTCTTTCCCTTTTCAGCAAGAGCGGGCATATATGTAGTCCGGAAATACTCAAGAGCAACTCTCACGGTGTTAAAGCTTCCGAGAATGACAAGATTTCCGTTCTCAACCTTGATCTCATATTCGTTTGCCGCAAGGGATGTGTCATCATAGATGATATAATGCTCGCCCTCTTGAAGCTCCTTTGCAGTTTCCATTTCAGCACCGATAACGGTATCCGCAAACCAAGTGAACATACTCTCACCTGTTGCAAGAGTACCGGCATCATAGAATTTAAATTCCTTTACATCAACTCCGTCGATGGTGAGAGCGTCGAAAAGATATTCTCCTCTGACAGTATATCCCTCTGCGGGAATATTTACGCCCTTTCCGTCGGCAGAGAGGAAGTTTTCTACAAAATACTTAACAGCCTCGGCATTAGCCTTTGTGCTTCCGCCTGCGATAACGATCTTATCGCCATCCTGCTTTATGACAAAATCGCAGGTTCTCATACCTTCACGAGCAGCGTTGCTGGCTTCTCTTCCCGTGTCACCGAGAAGGATTTCCTTTGCCTGCTCTGTTGCGCCCTTACCAAGAGCACTGTTAAGCACCTCAAGCTCAACACCGCTTCTCTCGGAAATTGCATTCTTTATGGGTGTTGCATCAACATTCTGAGTTCCTCTGATGATAACATAACCGTCAAAAAAGCTTTCTCCGCCCTTACCTGCAGAGCTGTCGCCACATGAAGCAAGCACCATAACAAGTGCAAGAACAGCGATCAAAGCAACAATAAAAGATCTCTTCATTTTTTATCTCCTTTTAAAAAATTGTGTATGATATATTATAACATACCAAACAAAATTTTACAATAGCATTTTACGGTGTTAAAAATTATGTTAAATTCGCAAAGAATTTAACAAAAAGCCTTCGTAATAGCATCAAGAACTGTTTTTCTTGCGCTTTCCATACTGTCTGCATAAAGGGTACAGCCTGCGGCTTTAACATGACCGCCGCCGCCGAGTGAAGCGCAGATCGCCGAGACATCAACATCGCAGCTTGAACGCATGGAGCAGCGGAAAACGCCCTCATCCTTCGGCTGTCTTATAACTGCCGAAACCTCAACGCCCTCAACGCTTCTTGCAACATCAACGAGAGTTTCCATATACTGATCGAGAATGCCGTTTTCCTTTTTCATCTCATATGTGAAGCAAATGATTCCGATCTTACCGTCATTATGAAGCTCCAGCTTGTCAAAGCCCAGCATCTCGGTCTTGAGCTGAATAAAGGGCTTTGAATCAAAGAGCTTGTGGTTGATATATGCCGCATCAATTCCGCTTCTGAGAAGGGAAGCCGCAACCATATGAGTCTGTGGGGTCACAGATGAATATTTGAAGCAGCCCGTGTCCGAGGAGATCGCCGCATAGATGGAGAAATCAACGCCCTCGGGGATCTCGTCAATAGCTCCACGGCGGAGCATTTCTCTTGAAATGGCGAAAATTATCTCGCCCGTTGCGGAAAGATCGGGTATGATATATCCGTCTGCATACCTCTGTCCTTTTCCGTGGTGGTCGATCATAAGCTCGACCCTCTCAAGATATTTCCCCTCAAGGTCGCCAAGCTGCATAGGCGATGCCGTATCGACCGAAATCACCCTTTCAGCCTTAAAATCCTCGGGAATATTCTCTTCAAGGAGGCTTTTTTGATCGAGAGGCAAAAATTCAAGTCTGTGGGGCAGCTCACTTTCACATATGATGTGTGCCTTCATTCCCATTGCCATGAGAAGCTTACCGAGAGCCAATGCAGAGCCTACTGTATCGCAATCGGGCCGTGCATGACAGAGAAGAAGCGTATCCTTCTTCTCGCAAAGCCTGTCAACCGTCTCCGCAAGGCTGAGATCCTTATAGCTCTTATTCTCCATCGTTTTCGCTCTCCCCGTCTTCATCCGAGAATGTGATACCCTCAAGAAGCGTTGCGATATGAGCACCGTGCTTTATGGAATTATCATGAACGAAGGTAAATTCGGGTGTGATACGCAGATTCATTCTCTTTGCGATCTGTCCTCTGATAAATCCGCTTGCGGTCTTAAGTCCCTTTGCAACCTCCTTTGGGTCGCTGTTCTGAAGGAAGGAATAATAGATCTTTGCATATTTGAGATCGGGCGTGACCTCAGCACCCGTAACGCTGACAAAAGCATTCTGAACTCTCGGGTCCTTGACCTCACGAAGGACAATCGCAACCTCCTTCAACATCTCGTCATTGATTCTTCCTCTTCTGTAATTTGCCATATATTTCTCCTGTCTGAATTATTGTTAATTTGTTTCGCTTTCCGTGCTTTCGGCTTCTCCTGTTTCAGTCTCGATCTCCTGCTCTGTCTCCGTGTCGGGGACATCCTCTGGTTCGGGAAGCTCTTCTGTTTCAGGCGGAACTGGATATTCCTCCTCGGGGAAGCTTATCTCCCCGAAAAGCTCACCGAGCTGTGCGTCCGCCGCCTCTTTTCTTGCGTTGATCAGATCTGTTGCATAGTCTGATGTGCTTTTTCTTGCCTCTCTCACCGCTCCGTGGGTGGCAGAAGCAAGAAGATCTGCGCCCGAGGAATAGAGATATGTGAAATCAAATGTGATGCTCTGCAAAATCTCATCCATCAAGCTCATTGCCTTAATATTCGGAAAATAATTATAAAGACAATGTGTTTTATATTCTTCCGAAAGAAGCTCATATGATGCGGTATTCAGCGCACCGATAATAAGTGCCGTAACATCAAGCTTATTATTCTCCGAGGGAACAGCCAGAACTGCTGCCGATGCCTCGGTATAAGCATAATATCTGTCCTGCTCTTCATTCATTTTCGGGATGGGGGCAATTCCCCAATCGAGATTGCAGCTTGCAAGCTCGCTCACCGCAGAAAGAGGTGCAACGGCAAAAAGAATTTTGCCCTCACCGAAAAGCTTATAAATATCGTTTTTTTCGGCAGAAGGTGCAGGCTTATATGCTGCGGGATTGCCGTAAATAAGCGCACAAGCTTGCTCGATCGCCACCTCAAGGCTCACCGAATCAAATGAGATCGTGGGATCTTTCCCAAGGGTGTTATCCACAAGACTGATATTTGCCGAGCGAAAAACAACATCGGTATATTCATCGCCCATTGCATAGCTTCCCTGTCCTATGATCCCGAGCTTTTCATTTGCCATCCTTGATATCTTATCAAAGGACTCCCATGTCCATTCGTTGTCCTTCACCATTCTGTCAATATCATGCCCAAGACCTTCTGCTATACTGCGATTGAAGAAAATTGCATAAATTTTGCTGAAATCAGTGCTTGCCGCACCGATGTCCGCATAAATTGCATTTCCCGCATATGCAGCGGATGAATTATCGGAATAGCTTTCCACAGTTCCGTAAAATGGCAGATTCCGAAGATTCATTATCACGCCGCGGGCGGCAAGACCGCCAACTCGGTACTCGGGAACCGAAACAAGGTCTGCATAATAATCCTCTGCAAGAGAGGAGTTTACAAGCTCCTGTTCAATAAGCCTGTCGTCTGCAAAAACGCTGATGATTTCGATATTATATTTTTCTTCAACCATCGAATCACGAAGAAGAAGTGCCATATCATAATAGCTCTCGGCCTCAGGCGCAAAGGTCATCTTGCTTGTTGTGGCAATTATGAAGCTTTGCCCCGAAAAATCACCGTTTTGGAGTGCATCCACTCTCTTTTTTGCTCTGTCCGATGCTTTTTCAGGCTCGGAGATATTTTCGGTTCCCGAGGTATCTGCCGTGCTCTCGTCCTGATGATCGCCAGGTATTGGAGCATCGACGGTGTCGGGAGCTGTCGTTATCTCAGGCTGTTTTCCGTTTCCGTCACTTACAATAATAAATCCGCAGGAGGAAAGCAAAAGGGGCAGCGCAAGAAGTGCCATCAACAGTTTTTTCACTGCTCCTCACCTCCCGAAATGTTGACAGTTACGATAAATCCATCTGTATTATTCCCCGAAACGGTATATTCATATCCCGATGGGAGAATTATTTCCGTCTCTCCCTTATCTGCTGCGGGAACATAATAGATCTCATAGCTGTTTCCGTCATCAGCATCAAAGGTAAGATGTATTCCGTCATAGGAATGCTCATTTTTCAGAAGCTCAAGATATTCTTCAAGAACAAGTCCCTCTTTATACATATAATATGCGTGCGGCACTCCCACATATCTGAAATGCCAAGCCTCATATGCGATCCCCGTGATATCCGCCTTGCTTTCCGGATAGCGGAGAACGAAGCCGTATTTGTGGGCATTTTCATATATCCAGAGGTATTCCTCCTCATCCTCGATATATGTGTTTGCCCCATCCTTATATACCGACATATCGAATGCCATTGCGGTATGATGCTCGCTCTCACCGGGAAGTGCCACATATTTTAGTGCCTCCTCCTTGCCGTCACGCTCAACTCGATAGTCAAAGATCTCCTTCTGGCTTTCATATGAGCGGTATGCGCTCTTTATGAGAAGTCCGCCCTCTCCCGTAAGCTCGAAAAAGGTTTCGGTCATTTCATTGAGCTTTGAAAGTATAAAAGAATCAAGCTCGATATCGGTGGAGCTTATCTGATAAGCTCTTGCGCCGTTTTCGTATTTCTTTCTGCCCGTATAAAGATCCTTAAGGTCTGTTTCCTCGGGGAAAACATATGGCGCACCTGATCTGACGAGGATAAGATCGCCCTCATGAAGCTGTTTTTCTGTAAGCTTTTTTGTTATAAATCCCTCTTTAAGGATGCCCGAAGCCGTATCCTCGGGATTTGTCTCGGGGGCAATGGTTTCGGTCTCCTTTAAGATGTCCGTCTCCTTGTCCTTTGCGTTCTCGCCAAGTCTTTTGAGAGTAAAGAGAAAAATAACAGATGCGGCAATTATAAGCGCAACTATAAGAGACAAAATGACGGTCTTCATCATTCTTTGCCTTCTTTTCCTGCGGCTTCTTCCGCCGCCGCGATTCCACGCACGATATCCGTTATTCATATTTCACTCCCCCGCCCCGCTTTTTGAAAAAAGCTTGGCAAAAACTTTTATTACCGTGTTTATGCACTTTTGCTGTTCACCCTACCTCGCGAATAAAGTCTGTTCAAATGGTGAAAATTTTTAAACAATTTTGAAAAAAGCTTGGCAAAAACTTTTATTACCGTATTTATTCACTTTTGCTGTTCACCCTACCTCGCGAACAAAGTCTGTTCAAATAGTGAAAATTTTTAAACAAACAGGAATTTGTCGTTAGCCTTCCCTTGCAGGGAAGGCAAACATACATCCTCATCTCCGTTTATTCACCTTTTCAACAATTCGACAAATTACTGTTTACCATTCTAAAGCTGAATCTATCGGTCAAAAACCGGGGACATCTGCACATCTTTGGCAGGTGCGCTACGACAGTCCCCGGTATATTGGTCCGTAAAATTATTTATCTGCGTCCTTCATGGAAAGGCGGATTCTGTTCTTTTCATCAACGCCGAGATACTTAACTCTGACAGCGTCGCCGATCTTTACAACATCCTCAACCTTTTCAACTCTATTCTCGGCAAGCTTGGAAATATGAACCATTCCCTCCTTACCGGGAGCATATTCAACAAATGCACCGCAAGCGATGATGCCTGTTACTGTGCCGGGGTATGTTACACCGACCTCAGGCTCAAAGCAGATAGCATCTATCATAGCCTTTGCAGCCTCTGCATCGGCAGTATTGACAGCAGCGATGTGAATCGTTCCGTCATCCTCGATATCGACCTTTGCGCCTGTGTCGCCTGTGATCTTCTGGATAACTGCGCCGCCCTTACCGATAACTTCTCTGATCTTATCGGGGTCTATCTTCATGGAGATCATCTTGGGAGCGTACTTTGAAACATCGGCTCTGGGCTCTGCTATAGCCTTGAGAATAACCTCGTCGATGATATAGTCACGACCCTTATGAGTGATCTCAAGAGCAGCCTTGATGATTTCGGGTGTAAGACCGTCGATCTTAAGGTCCATCTGAATGGATGTGATACCTGCATGAGTACCTGCAACCTTAAAGTCCATATCTCCATAGAAGTCCTCAAGACCCTGGATATCTATCATAGTTTCCCAGCTTCCGTCCTCTTCTGTGATAAGACCGCAGGAGATACCTGCAACAGGAGCCTTGATCGGAACACCCGCATCCATAAGAGCGAGGGTAGAACCGCAAACAGAGCCCTGTGATGTTGAACCGTTAGAGGAAAGAACATCGGAAACGAGTCGGATCGCATAGGGGAACTCCTCCTCAGAAGGAAGAACGGGAACGAGAGAACGCTCTGCAAGCGCACCGTGACCGATCTCACGGCGTCCGGGGCTTCTTGCGCTCTTTGCTTCGCCTGTGGAATAACCGGGCATATTATAATGGTGCATATATCTCTTTGTTGTCTCGTTGTCGATACCGTCGAGCATCTGAGCCTCATCGAGAGTACCGAGAGTTGCACTTGTGAGGACCTGAGTCTGTCCACGAGTGAACATACCCGAGCCGTGAACTCTGGGAAGAAGTCCTACCTCGGCTGTGAGAGGTCTGATCTCGTCCATGCGGCGGCCGTCAACACGCTTTCTGTCAACGAGAAGCCAACGGCGAACGATCTTCTTCTGGATCTTATAGATAAGCTCCTCCATAATGGAAGCGATCTCGGGATATTCCTCGCTGAATTTCTCAACGATAGCGTCCATAATAGGCTGCATTCTTTCGTCACGAACATTCTTATCGTCTGTATCAAGAGCGTTCATAACATCCTTTTCACAGAATGCGAAAACCTTATCAAACATATCGTGATCAAGCTCGCAGGAAGGATATTCAAACTTCTTCTTGCCGATCTCGTCAACAATACCGTTTATAAATTCAAGGATGCCCTGATTTTCCTTATGTGCGAGCATAATTGCCTCATACATAAGGTCATCGGGAACCTGATTTGCGCCTGCCTCGATCATAACAACCTTCGTAGTTGAGGAAGCAACGGTAAGCTCAAGGTCGCTTACCTTTCTCTGCGCCTCTGTTGGGTTGATAACGAGCTTGCCGTCAACAAGACCAACATGAACACCGCTTATAGGTCCGTTCCACGGAATATCGGAGATCGCAAGAGCGGCAGATGCACCGATCATAGCAGCAACCTCGGGTGCGCAATCGGGATCAACACTCATAACTGTGAGGGAAAGAGCAACATCATTGCGAAGGTCCTTGGGGAAAAGGGGACGGATGGGGCGGTCGATAACACGGCTTGTAAGAATAGCCTTTTCGCTGGGCTTGCCCTCTCTCTTGAGGTATCCGCCGGGGATCTTACCCGCTGCATACATTCTTTCCTCAAAATCAACAGAAAGAGGAAGGAAATCAATTCCGTCTCTGGGCTTTGCGCTAGCAGTTGCGCAGCAAAGGATAGCTGTCTCGCCATAGCGGATCATGAGAGAACCGTTTGCAAGTCCTGCCATTTTACCTGTCTCGATAACGAGAGGTCTGCCTGCAAGAGTGTAATTAAACACCTTGTAATTCTTGAACTCCATTGTAGAGCTTACAATTCCTGACATTTTGGAATCCTCCATAAAAATTTTATTTTCACCGTTTTCACAGAGGCTTAGCACTTAGACGGATACCTCTCGGATACCCATTTAACTGCTAAGGCGCGTGTGCAAAACGGATTTTTTCAAAAAAACAGTATGGAGTGAGGAGTGAAAGCGTGCTTTCACCCATCACTCCAAGCTTTTAATTACTTTCTGAGACCGAGTCTCTCAACGATCGAACGGTAACGCTCGATATCAACCTTCTGAAGGTAACCGAGAAGGTTTCTTCTGTGACCAACCATCTTCAGAAGACCGCGGCGGCTGTGATGGTCGCCCTTGTTCTTCTTAAGGTGCTCGGTAAGGTTGTTGATGCGGCTTGTGAGAAGAGCGATCTGAACCTCGGGAGAACCTGTGTCACCCTCGCAGATAGCGTACTCCTTGATAATTGCCTGCTTTTCGTCCTTAAGCATCATGTTTTTCACCTCATTTTAATTTATTTATGCGCATACACAGTCAGCGGAAGGTGAAGTCCCGAAGGCTTACACCGCAAACCGAGTGTGCGTATATCCATTTTTAGCGGTCAAATGACCATACAGCGTATATTATACCACATCTTACTTCATTTGTAAAGAGCTTTTGCAAAAATAACAATTTGTTTACAATTTCAAAACATTTTTGAGGTAAGGTTAGGAGTATTATACGAACCTTAACGATCCGGCTTCAAGCCGCTTTTCCCTCTTCTTTTTTTATCTTTTTTGTCACATACCAAAGATAGAGAACGGTAAGCATCATACCCACAAAGGTTATTCCCGAGAGAACCTGCTGAGCATAGAGCTTAATTCCGAAGAGAGTATTTCCGTTTGCCTGTATCCTGTCAAGTATAGCCGCACCAACAAGTGAGCCGATAAAGCCCGCAACTCCGCCGAGTGCCTGAGTCACAGCAACTGCGCCCGTTCTGTTTGCTGTATCTATATATTCAAATGAAAGAAGCGGCAGCCTCACTCCCGCCGAGGAGACATGATGAAGCAGAATATAAATCGCAAAGAATACTTTTCCGTTTGAAGGAACAGTGAAGATGTTTACACCGTAAGAAATGGCGCAGATGATCATAAAAATGATGACAACCTTTGTCCATGTTATCCTTTGAGCAAGTCTGCCTGTCCATCTTGCAAGTATCGCCCAGGCAGTCATTCCCGCAAAGGTCAATATCTGGCTGTATGTCATCGAAAAGCCAAGCTCACCGCGCTGATAAACGCCATAGAACGAAAGGGAGATTTGCACAAAAAAATGATACAGTATCATTGCTGTGATGATCCTTCTGAAATTCTTGCTTCCGAATGTTGCCCTGAACGGCTCGCTTATGCTGTGCTTTTCCCCATCCTCGCCATCCTCGCCCCGAGGCTCTTTTACGGAAATGAGAAGAATACCCTCCACAGTAGAAAATATTGCGATGAATGCGGCACAGAGCAGGAAGCTGTCATCCATTCTGCCTGCAGCCTCCATCCTGTCGGAAAGGATGCCTATACCAAGGGAAAACACCATTCCGCAGATGAGAGAAACCATCTCCTTTGTGGCATTATAGATACCGATCTTATGCTCCTCAACATAATAGGTCTGCCAGACGAATTTCGTCGGATAGCACATTTTAAGAAGTACATTTGCGATCAGCTTCAGCGCCATGAAAAGCATTATCTTCTGTCCCGATGTGAGGGGCAGGAAGGGCAGCGGAATGAGATAGAGCAGCGCCCACATAAACTGATTGATGATAACAAGTGCTGTTGTGAAGCCCTTCATTCTCTTGCCGGGTCTGACGATCATCATCGTCAAAAGCTGCGAAACGCCCGCAAGCGAGATAAATGCGGAGATTATTCCGCTTATACTGTCGGGGATACCAATGGTCTTAGTCAAATGAGCAAGAAAAGCACCTCCGACAATGAGAGAGACCATATATTCAAGAGTATCGACGGTGATAAATTTCGCCTGAGTACCCTTTGAGATCTGTTTAACTTGATTTGCCATGATGCACCTCCGTGTTTACAAGGAAGATTATAGCACAAAAAAAGCAAAAATCAAGAGATTTGGTTACGAAAAAAATTCGTAATTTCAGAATTTGATGAATGGTAGTATACGGAAAACCTTACTGTTCCATAAATTCCTGTTTTGAGCTTATGAGAATTTATGTTGTAAATATGGAAAAAATATGCTATAATAATCTCAAAAGAACTGTAAAGTGAGAAAATTGATGAGAAAAAATTTTGTTTTTTATTTAATACTTGTTTTTTTGTGCATTGCATTTGCCTGTTGCGAAGCAAAGCAAGAAACACCTTTGCAGGATACATCTGCAAATACCGAAGCAGATACCGTATTTGAAGAAGAAACAGAAAAGGCTTCCGCAGAATCAACGGATCAATCCGAAGAAGCGAAAATATTGGCAGGAATGACCCTTCGGGAGAAAATCGGTCAGCTTTTTCTTGCAAGAAACCCAAAAACAATGGAAGAAGGAATAGATCTTATTGCGGAAAAGGGGGTCTGCGGGATCATTTTCTTTGGCAGGGATTTTAAAAGCTCCAATCCGGAAGAGTTCCGAGCCTTGATCGCATCTTATTCCGATGCCGCAAAAATCTCGCTTTTGACTTCTGTTGACGAGGAAGGCGGCGATGTTTGCAGAGTAAGTAATTATAAGGCTTTCAGAGATGAAAAATTTCTCTCGCCTTCCGAACTTTACAGCATAGGCGGAATGGAGCGCATTCTCTCAGATTGCGACGAGAAAAGTGCATTTTTGCTATCACTTGGACTGAATTTCAATCTCGCACCGGTTGCGGATATTTCGACCCACGAAAATGATTTCATTCACCACCGTGCTCTGGGTGAGGGCAGAGACGAAACTGCGGAATATGCTTCTTCTCTTGTCAGAAGAATGAACGAAAACGGCATCATTTCTGCCGTCAAGCATTTTCCCGGCTACGGAAATAACGAGGACACCCACACGGGTATCGCATATGACAAAAGAAGTCTCGATCATCTGATGGAAAACGATCTTGTTCCATTCGCCGAGGCGATAAAGGCAGATGCGCCGGTGGTGATGGTATCTCATAATGTGATAGAGGCTGTTGATGGGCAATACCCCGCTTCCCTTTCACCGAAAATCTATGAGCTTTTGCGCTCGGAGCTTGGTTTTGACGGCGTTATTATGACGGATGATCTCTCAATGGGCGCCATCGGAGATTTCACCGAAAGCGGAGAGGCTGCAGTTCTTGCCATCGAGGCGGGTGCGGATCTTCTTTGCTGCTCGGATATTGAGGCGCAATATGCTGCTCTCCTTGACGCTGTGGAAAGCGGCAGAATAAGCATTGATAGAATCGAAGAATCTGTTCTGCGGCTTGTCAGAATGAAGCTGGGTTTTGACATTATTTGCACTTATCCTTGACAAACCCGAGGCATTCGGTTAAAATATAGATAACCTATAGAAACGGAGAAAAAATTTATGAAAAATATAAGAAATAAAAAGGGCTTCATCTGCGATATGGATGGAGTTATATATCACGGAAGCCAGATCCTTCCCGGAGTTGCGGAATTTGTTAATTGGATGATCGAAAACGACAAAAGATTCGTTTTTCTCACAAACAGCCCCGAAAGAACGCCTCATGAGCTTAGCATGAAGCTTGAGAGAATGGGACTTTCTGTCTCTCCCGACCATTTTTACACAAGTGCTCTTGCAACTGCGGAATTTCTCCACAGCCAAGCACCCGGCTGTACCGCCTATGTTATCGGCGAAGCAGCCCTCTCAAAGGCACTCTATGACAAAGGAATATATATGAACGATGTGAACCCGGATTATGTTGTTATCGGTGAGACGAGAACATACTGCTTTGAGAAGCTGGAAAAGGCCATCGCTCTTGTGAATGGCGGCGCAAAGCTCATCGGTGCAAATCCCGACACCGTCGGAGTCACGGAAAAAGGTATCATGCCCGCAACAGGCTCTCTTGTTGCTCCCATTGAGATCGCAACCGGCAAAAAGGCTTATTTTGTGGGCAAGCCAAACCCTCTCATGCTGCGCCAGGGACTTCGCATTCTCGGCTGCCATGGCAGTGATATCGCCTTTATCGGTGACAGAATGGATACCGATATCATCGCAGGCATCGAATCGAATATGGACACGGTGCTCGTCCTTTCGGGCGTTACCGAGCGTGATGACATAAACAACTTCCCATATCGCCCCAAATATATCCTTGACGGTGTTGGTGATATTGTTAATAAATCGGAGAAAAAATGAATCATAATATTAAATTTTTGCTTTTTATCGCTCTTATTGTCTCTCTTGCGGTGACATTTGCATTTTTCGTCTCCGCTGAGGTTTATTCGGGGCATATTGAATATACCTACAATGATGCAACCATCGTTGATAACGATTGGACTCTTGATTCGGAATCGGGGCTTCTCACAATAAAGAGCATTCCCTCAAACAACTGGAACGAATGCGGAACAGGAAGCTCACAAAGCTTTGATAAATACGGCGGATGGTCAAAATATAAGCTGCTTATAAAAAAGGTCGTCCTTGTGGGAAACTTCAGAAAGATATCCCATAATGCTTTTAACGGCTGCACAAATCTTGTCGAGGTTGTGATGACCGAAAATGTGGGACAGATAGATGCCGCCGCTTTTAAAGGCTGCAGCTCTCTCACAACAATTTGCGTTGATACATATTTGCGCATTGAAGGAATGGCTGATATCAGAAATGTTCCTGTTTTGAATAATAGTATTTTCGAGGGAACACAGATAAAATCTGTTTTCACCAGTGAAGGGGTAAGTGGGGAAATAAAAGAAAAAGCACTTCCCGATACCCTCATCGAAATTTTCGGAAAAAAAGGCTCGGTTTTTGAGGAATATGCAAATTCCAATGGTATAAAATTCACCGAACGCCTCGGTCATGTAAACGTCGATATTTATATCGGAAACGATATTTATAACAGCTATTCTCTCCCGTTTGGAATGTCTCTGAGCACCTATGGTGTTTCGGGTAACGGATGCGCCATCTGTGTTTTCGAGGATATGGAATGTACAAAGGTCTTTGATATCGAAAAAAATCTCACGGACAATCTAAAGATATATGCAAAGGAGATTTTGCGCTTTGACGGCTGGAGCGTCAGAACAAAGGAATATCACGGTCTTCGTGCTGTTTTTGAATATAATATGTCGGGACTTGGAGAAGATTCCGATGTTGTGATCTCAAGAGTCGGAGCAATTGCGGGAAAGTACGAATATGCTTTGAATGATTTCACAGTCACGACCGAGGGAGCTAAAACAATCCTCGTCTATGAATACGGTCAAAAGGTTGGAATAACCCTCGGTGATCCCGAAAATAATAAGGTCAAATATGCAATTTCCGCTGTGGGATTTGAGGGAAGTGATGAGGAATTTGCCTCAAGGGCAATGCAAAATATTGTTTTCAGAGGTTTTATTGAGGTGGAGAACACCAAAAGCGGTGATAAAACGGTTTATTATACCGATGCCATAGGCTCAACGCTTGCATTCGTCAGCGGACAGTATCTCAAGAGCGATGCTTCGAATATTCTCACAGAGGTTGAGCGTTCCTTCGTATCAAAAGCTCCCGAAATGACTGCAGGTAAAGGTCAGGACGCAAGATATGATAAGGAAACTCTCATGGAGCTGCTCACCGAGATCTATAATGACAACACAAAGCTTCTTGTTGGTGAGGAGATAGATTCCGGCGGAAAAACCGCAAATGATGTGCTTGCAAGCTATATGGAAAAAGCAGGTCAAAAGCCATCAATTCTCGGCATGGATCTTGCCTGCTACGGTGTACAGCTTATGACAGCAACAGAAGAATACAGAACAGAGTTTCTGCGGGAGCTTATCGACTATTGCCGTGACGGCGGAGTTATTACCGCAAGCTCACATTTCGGAAATCCAACGGGCATAAGAAGCGATTGCAGAGGATATCTCGGCAAAGAGGAAATTTGGGAGGATCTTCTGACAGACGGAACTACTCTTAACCGCCTGTTCAAGCGTGAGCTGAATGTTGATTCGGCATTCCTGCGTGAGCTTCAGAACAACGATATTCCGATCCTTTGGAGACCCTTTCATGAAATGAACGGAAACTGGTTCTGGTGGTGCATAAAGCAGGAGAATGACTACCTCGTTATGGAAAGATGCTTCCACGATATGTGGAAATATGTATATGACTATTATGAAAATGAGCTGAATCTCACCAATCTCATTTGGGTTTATTCGCCAAATAACGACACGGGCAGTCTTGTTGATGTTGAATACTGTTATCCGGGCGACGAATATGTGGATATGACGGGGCTTGACTGGTATACCTCGGGAGGATTTGAGATCGGAAGCGACGAGGGAGCTTATCTGCGCATGATGGATTACGGAATGCCGACGGCACTTACCGAATACGGCTCATCGGGCAAGCTTGATTCCATCGAGACTTGGGAGGATATTCAGAAAATGTACCAAAAGGGCATGAAGCTGACCTATATTCTCACATGGACTTCGGGGCATTCTTTCCCAAGCTGCGGTAAGGTCGACGAGCTTATGGCAAAGCCCGATATCCTTTCTCTTGATGAGGTCTTTGCGCTCTTCAAAGCAAAAGAATAAAAGAAGGGGCTGTTGCATTAAAACAGCCCCTTTTTGTAAACAGAAATTTATCGGTGCGATGAAAAACGCAGATCTGTAGGGGCGATCATTGATCGCCCGAAAAAACAAACGGCGTAAAATAACGATATTTTGAGCTGTTTATGAGACGGGCGATCAATGATCGCCCCTACGGATTACGGCTTCGACTGTTC
>JAFXAN010000041.1 GCA_017517035.1 Clostridia bacterium | reverse complement strand
GTCTCCAAAAACAAGGATTTCAACGATCCTCTTTTTGTCGTACTCTTTTTTGCCTCTTTTTTGGGACTTTTTTCTTTACTTCTTTAATTTCTTTTTCTGATATACAAAAAAGGATCTGCCTCAAATGCTTTTTTCGCATTTGAGACAGCCCCCTTTTTTATGGTACTATTCGGTATTCGACCGGGAAACTGTCACCTCCAAAATAAATATCCGGGTAGTAGTTTTTTGTCCTTGCTAAGTAATTTCCACAAGCAAACCCACCACGCTCTGCGTGAGCGAATTTTTTGCCTATTATTGCGTAGCTTTCTTTCGGAATATGTGAAACGGGAATAAATCCGCTTCTTAACTGTTCTGCTGCAAGATGAAATTCGCAGACTTGTTCGTAGGTTGTTACTCCACGGATACGATAGAACGAATAAGAGGCTGCGTGCAACAGATTGATTATATCTGCAGGGCAGTCCACACGGTCACAGCCGGCTTCAAGTATCTGCCATATGAAATCAATTTTGTCCTCATCGCATTTTAATAACTCTGCAGCACAGAAATTGAGCTCGTCAAGGTTTGAGCCACGCTCAAGAGCTTCTCTGATCTGTGCAATTGGATAATCACAATTTTTGATGCGGTATCTTCGAGAGATTTTTAAACGATTAAAAACCTCTGCAGTTTTTTCTTTGGTAGATGGTAATTGTAAAACCTCGCTTTCACCTGTAGCCGTGTTTTCTATGGTCACAGAAAATGCATAATCTTGTTTGTTCTTTGTGTTTTGATTCATTTTTATTCTCCTTCATAATTTTTAGCACCATATTTGTTCTCCAAACATGATCCTTTGATTATAGTATGCAAGAAAACACAAAACATAATTTTTCTATATGAAAAACGGCGAGATCAAATCCCGCCGCCATTCGACCATTTATCCATCGCCGCACAAAGTCTGACAGTTTTTACAAGCATCAGCAAATCATCAAACGAATTTACTTTTTCGGCATTATTTTCGATCAGTGCCTGAAAAGTCATTTGCATTGTTATATCAAAATCTGACAGTTCCGAAAAAATCTCAACAAGCTTTTTCATCGCCTCAGAATTCCGATTTGAAATAGCCTGCTCAAATTCATTATGTACCTCCATCGGAATTTTTAGTGTAAGTTTGTTTTGGTGATTGTTATTGATAGTGCAGTTCAGTTCAAAGAATTCATTGTTTTTCATTTTGTTTTCCTCCAAATATTTATTTACGGAAATGATCGTTCTCCAATCTGTGTATTTCCGTTCATAACTATTATGCGAGAAAACGACAGTATGTAATTTTTAACAAAAACAAGACTTTTTTGGTGAAAAAGCACTAATAATATAATTGTTTACAAATATTATCTTGCAAAATTTACAAAACTGCGATATAATAGTAGTAATTGCGACAAATATTTATTTGTTTCGACAACTTACAAATTGAATAATTCTACGGAAATTTTCTTTTCAATTAAAGTATTTTTCTGTAGGAGACATGCTGTCTTTTTTATAAATATTTAAGGTGATTTTACCTATATAAAAGGTAAGACCCGTACAGACATAACAGGCATGGGTAGTATACAACAAAATTGGCCCCTTTTGGTCCACTTTTGTTGCACCCATTTTCCCTGATATGTATGTACGGGTCTTTTTGCGTTGTTTTGAAAAAAGTTCCGTAAATACATTCTGTTCTTTAAAAACTGAATAGCGAGCTGCAGAGATGCGTCCGAGTAGTCGAGTGGGACACTCCGGGGTCTGGTGTGACCCTCTCGGCTACTAATTGGTTTCATTCCCGGGTCCTGCAGCTGCATAAACCGTACACCGCCGGTAAATCCGGCTTCACACAACTACAATATATAAGGAGAAAACAAATGAAAAAGAAAGCAAAAATGGAACCTATTGTAAGAAGAATTCACAAGATCAGCACCGATTATGTCGATTATCTGAATGCCATCGGAAACGAATGTGCATATACAGACAGAATGATTGAAGCAATAATCGAAGAAGCAAAGAAGCTTGAAAAGGCTTACGAAGACTTCTTTGCTCATTAAACCGCGATACTAAGACCAAAGAAAAACGAAAAAAATCGTCATTCAAAAATCAATTTATAATTTTAAATGTTTCATACTTGATATACAAGGAGGGAGAAATGATTTTCTTCTTCTCCCTCCCAAGAATAACAATATTCAAAAACGACTATTAGAAAATTTAGAAATAATGTTATCTAACATAATTAAAACAGTTAACATCCATAATTGGAGATTAAATAAAAAAATTATAAGGAGAAAAACAAATGAAAAAGTTTGAAAAAAGAGTAACAGTTTATATTTTGCCCGGTGATTTTACAGTAGAGGTCGAGAAGAACGGAGATTTAACAGATTTTTATCTTGTTAATAAATCCATTGGTGACAAGATGCATATGTTCGGTTTGCCGAATTGCAGCGAAGATGATGAGGAAGATATCATTCGATCGAACGCCCAGGACTATATTGATCTTTTCTTTGAGATCTACGGCGAAAACTAAAAATTGTACTTTAAAATATAATTATAAAAGGAGTTTAATAAACATGAAAGCGATGCTAAAGAAAGAAATTAAATTCACCATCAACGGAACAGAAAACGCTCGAAAGTGCGGACTTTTCGACAAGATCTATTCAATTTCAGGACCACAAAGCGGAATAGAGCTGACTTCTCTTTCGGTAGATGAAATAGGTGGGCTTAACTTGCTGTGCTTTATGCCCGATATCAGCAATACCGAAATTGATAACTTCTTAAATAAACCGCTTCATATTTATAGAAACGCACTGCCAAACGGTGTTATCTCTACATCACTTCGCGGTATGACAAGTATGGATTTTATACATTTACCATATTCTTCTCCGATTGATTTAAGAGATGTATCTCCCAAAAATCAGCTTGTAAATTCATTCTTGGTAGATACATCAACAGATAAGATCAAGGGAATAAGACTGATTGGATTGTCAGAAGAAACAGTTCGTCAACTCCTTGATGACTGGATAAGCACAGAAGACGCCGGATTCGATAAAAACGACATATACGAAACTCTTAACAAATATGTTTTCCCATATTCGTCTGAAGATTTTCAGAAAATGTCCACATATATCGGAACAAATATTTCCGCTTTCACAGCAAAGAATTTAAACACATTACCTATGTGATTGAAATTAACAGAAATAAAAATTGTTTACACTACAAAATGGCAAAAAAGCTATTAATTAGTTATTGTAAGAAATCAACAGGAGAAACCCATCAGGGTTTCTCCTAAACAAAATTATGAAAAGTAACCATACCTGTTTGATAAAAAAACATAATCCATTAAAAAAACAAAATACATAGTCCACGCAAATGCGATGGAATGTCATCCAACGAGATGTAAAAAACATATCAAACGAGGTTACTTATATGAAAAACAAAAACAAAATCTCATCCTCCATTCACCTTGTGAATAATCATATATTGGGAGGTGAAACAAGATGAAAAAAAGTATTCTTGAGCTTTACAGAACAGCAGACGGTCTATACCAAAGCGTCATCAAAACCAAGCACGGCAGAATGATATATCTGCTTCTTTCGTTTTCTGAAAAGAGCTGTCAAATACGGGAATGCTTTTACATTGACAGAGAAAAAAGACCAATGCCGAAAAAGCTGAAAACAGAATCATTTGCGTCAAATGAGCTTCTGAGCATCATTGCTTCCGAGCTTGACAAAAAATTTGATTCATATAAAACAGTTAAGTCCCCTTCCCTTTCAAAGGAGGATTTTATTTCTTCAGCACTGTCAAAGAAAAAATACAACATCCTCATCATGTTAAAAGAAGGCAATTCACTTAAAACGATCTTCAAAAACAAATATCACCGCGCAATTTATCTTGAGATAGAGATCACGGATGCGAAAGCAAAAATCGTTTCCTGCAGATACTGCGACAAGCGCGGAAAGGACACAGACATAACACCACATCGCTTGATCACAATATTCTTTGATTATGACAAAGGCCATTCAAATCTTCTGAATTTTATAAATTCGGAGCTTGAAGGCGGTTTTAGCGATGTGCTTATAACAGAAGATCACACAATTATCCTTGACCGACCTATTTGCGGCTCTATTTGAGACAAGGACAAGACATATTTCATATAATTTAATATCGAAAGAAAGGAGAATTACTTATGTCAGAATACTACGATATCCATAACAACGCCTTCAAGGTCATTCAGCGAACAATTACAACAGAAAATGACGAAGAAAGCATTTTAGACGAGCTTTATAATATTTTCTCACCATCCCCTGCCCTGTCAAAGGCAGTTTAAAGAAAAAAGGAGGTAAAAATTTTGGCAATTGCAATATATGCAAGACAGTCAATCGAAAAAGACAACTCAATTTCCTGCGAAACACAAATAGAATACTGCAAAGCTTGCCTTCGTCCCGACGAGAGAAGCGAAAAGCTCCTGACCTTTATCGATGAAGGCTTTACGGGAGCAAACACAAACCGTGATGCTTTTCAAAAAATGATGCGCCAAGTCGAGCGAGGTAACATCTCAAAAATATACGTCTATAAACTGGACAGAATCAGCCGTTCCCTTTCGGATTTCACCGATATTCTCGATGCTCTCGACAGAAGCGAAACAAAATTTTCAAGTGCTACGGAAGGCTTTGATACATCAACAGACTTTGGAAGAACCATCTGCCAGATACTTATGGTTTTTGCTGAGCTTGAACGAAAAAACACCGCAATGCGAGTAAAACAGGCATATGAGCACCGCTCCGAGAAACAATTTTACATGGGTGGAAGAAGGCCCTATGGCTTTGAACTTACGGAAACCGAAATAAACAATATCAAAACCAAAATGCTTTCTATCAAATCAGACGAAGCAGAGCAGGTCAAATATATCTTTGAAAATTATGCCGTCCACGGTGTTTCACTGCGCCGTCTTATGGACAATCTCATCGAAAACGGAATAAAACCGACAGAGGGAGATTGGACCACAGCAAAGCTTTCATATATTTTGAAAAACCCCATATATGTAAGAGCTGACAACTCCATATATGAATACTATAAAAGAAACAATGCAAGTATCGTCAGCGAGCCAATAGAATTTGACGGAATCCACGGGATTCAGCTTTATGGAGTGAATAAGCACAAATCCACAGATATGTCGGATTTAAAAGCAGTTGTTATGACACACGAGGGATTTATTGAGCCCGAGATTTGGCTTGCTTGTCAAAAAAGGCTTTCAAATAATAAGCAAGTGGGCAACACGCTCAGCAATAAAACAAGCTGGCTGGGCGGAAAAATATTCTGTCACTCCTGTGGAAGAACCATGACATGCACAAAGGGAGGACTAAGATCCGACGGAACAAGAACACGTTATTTCAGCTGTACAGGAAAATCACATAAGCGTTCCTGCAAAGGTCCAAAAAATCCAATTTATGCGGACAGCCTTGAGGATATGGTCTATGAGCTTATCTCCGAAAAGCTTGCATCTCTTAAACAATGCCGCAAAAGGATAAGCACCGATAACTCTGCAAGAATAAACATTCTGAAAAATCAGCTTGCGGAAATTAAAGATAAGCAAGACAAGCTCGCAGAGCTTCTTCTCTCAAGCGATGCTGCAAAAGCCACACTCTCCATTGTGAACAAAAAGGCAGAGGAACTTTCGGAAAAGGAAAAAAGCATAAATAATCAAATTTCCGTGCTTGAGGAAGCCGACAGCGAAATTGTAAGCGTAATAAATCTTTCAAAAAAATGGAAGTCCGCAAAATTTGCCGAACGCAAAGCAGTCTGCAGCGTACTTATCGACAAAATATATATGCATAATGACGGCACAGCAGAGGTCGTCTGGAAAATATAAAAAAGATGTGCTCAAAAAGTTTAAAACTTTTTGAGCACATCTTTTTTATCGGTGTTTTTGGTATTTCTGTTTGAAACAGTCGTATTTGTATCACCGAAGCGCTGGAAATGAACGATCTCTCGTTCACGCAGGAATTTTATCGGGTCGATAACATCGGGATCGTCCACGAGCTTGAGAATATTCTCATAAGTGGTTCTAGCCTTCTGCTCTGCGCCCATATCCTCCGTAAGATCTGTTATGGGATCGCCCTTGGATTGGAGATAAGCAGCAGTAAACGGCACGCCTGCGGCAGATGCAGGGTAAATTCCCGTGGTGTGATCCACAAAATATGCGTCAAAGCCCTCTGCTTTCAGCTGCTCAACACTCAAATTTCTCGTAAGCTGACGAACTATCGAGCCTATGATCTCAAGATGTGCAAGCTCCTCTGTACCTACAAATGGAAATAATTTGTCAATATCAAATCAAAAATCATCTTGCCCCGTGGTTTATAACCTTTTTGACAAAAGAACCTTCACAAACAAGCTTCCTTGCAAGAATATCCTCCTCGCAAAAGCTTGCCATAAGTATTTCCCTTGCCGCATAACGCTCTCTGTCGTAAATTACGTACAGTCTTCCATCCTCATCCTCAACAGCATCGGGGTAAGAACACATATCTCGCTCCTCAAAAAGAAGTCCTTCGCTCCATGTTTTTCCTTCATCCTCCGAAAGCATTGCTGTAAGATTATTTCTTCCCTTTCCGGGACTGACGTTGATTTCATCCTGACCGTAATAATTTTTGTGGTTCAAAAGAAGCAGTCTGCCGCTTTTAAGTCGTCTTATATGGAATCTTGAGCAAGGATTTTTTATACCGCTGAATCCAACGTCATACCAAGTATGCCCCTTATCGTCCGAAAAGGCTTGACCTATTCCGTGGCGTCCTCTTATAAGCATCCAAAGCCTGCCGTCCTTCAGCTCAACTATCATGTGCTCGTCTGTGCTTCTGTCTGCATAGTCGCTGTGACCGATAAGAGTGAAGCTTTCTCCGTTGTCCTTTGAGCAGTATACATTTGAATACCTCTCTTCAGGCAGGTCATTGAGATCTGAAAGCTCATCACACCAGATGGTGCAAGGCAGAAGCCATTCTCCGCTTGAAAGAACCGTAGGTTTATTCATCATAAGTCCGTTTGCAATTCTTCTCGGCTCGGAAAAACGAGGCTCTGCCGCATCGGGATCATCACAAACAGATGCCCAAACGCCAAATCTTCCATCGATATACGTGTAGCTTTGGGTATAGAAAAGCCACAGCCTTTTCATGGGGTCTATCCAAAGACAAGCATCAAATGTCCTGCATTCGGGGGTAGGAGCTTCAATTACAAGCCAAGGCTCGCCAAAATCAGCAGTGGGATCGGTGCTTCTGAACACCGCCACAAAATTTCCGCTCTCCTCTTTTTTCATGCCGCCGTAAAACGCCGCATAGAACATTCCCTTGTCGGTTCTTTCTACGGTCGGTATGCCCTGAAAATATCTGTTGGCGTTGGCAAAACGGCAATCGGGCATGGCTTCTGTGGGATTATAAATAAATTTGGCTTTTAAAAGCGAATCGTCCTTATGTGACATAGTAATATCTCCGAAGAATTTTATTTTTAATTATATTTTAGCACAAGATTGCTTTTTTGTCTTTTACATATGCGAAATATTTGTGTATAATTGTGTTCTTTTTTCTGAAAATAATTGTTATTCGTTTGCCACTGTGTTATAATAAAACCGAGGTGATTTTAAATGTTTGAGGAAAGAAAACAAACCATTCTCAGTGGGAAGCTTAAGGACATAAATCCTTATTATTTCGGCATTGCCACATATTATGAAGCACCGAAGCACACGGTTATAAGACGTAACTGTCATTTTATTTCATATATCGAAAAGGGTGGGTGTACACTTGTGAAAAACGGTGTCAAATACACCGTAGGCGAAGGTGAGGCATATATGATAGCTCCGGGTGACGAAGCCGACTGCGATTATACCACCATACCGACCACCTACATTTATTTTGCGTTCGATGGCGATCTCAGCTATGATTTTTCTTCACTCCCAACAGTTTTCAAAGCAAACAAATCATATTTTTTTGACGTTCTTGAGGCAGACAACACAGAAGAAAAAGAGATATATGCCGCAGCTGCAATAATGAAGCTTCACACATATCTCTTTAAAAAGCACCCTCAATGTACCACCGATGCTGTTGAAATGACCAAAACCTATATCGACAACAACTACATGCTTCCCTTGAAGGTTTCTGAGCTTGCCAATATGATGTATCTTGATCGCTCGTATCTGACAAAAATTTTCAAGAAAAGGCTTGGAATGAGCGTAAGTGAGTATCTTATTTCGGTAAGACTCAAAAACGCCAAAAGCTTTTTGAACGAGGGAAAAAGCGTTACCGAAACAGCTATTTTATGTGGATTTAACGACCATTCCCATTTTTCAAAGACTTATAAAAAGCATTGCAACAGTGTACCAAAGACTCAGATAGGAGTCAATAAGGGCAAAAGATAACAACTGATTTAAGGCTGTTTTCCGATGTATGCGAGGATACCTCCATCAACGTAAAGAACCTGACCGTTTACAAAATTTGAAGCATCCGACGCAAGGAATACCGCAGGACCGATAAGATCATCGGGAATTCCCCAACGGTTTGCGGGAGTCTTTGCACAAATAAATCTATCAAAGGGATGTCTTTCTCCATCAGGCTGAAGCTCTCTGAGTGGAGCGGTTTGCGGTGTTGCAATATATCCGGGACCTATTCCGTTGCACTGAATATTGTACGCACCGTACTCGGAGCAGATATTTTTAGTCAGCATTTTAAGACCGCCCTTTGCCGCCGCATAAGCAGAAACCGTTTCACGGCCAAGCTCGCTCATCATTGAACAGATGTTGATTATCTTTCCATGTCCTTTTTTTATCATCGAAGGGATGACAGCCTTTGATACTATAAACGGAGCAGTGAGATCAACATCGATAACGCACTTGAAATCCTCAACATCCATTTCGCACATTGGTATGCGCCTGATTATTCCCGCATTATTTACGAGAATGTCAATAACACCTATATTTTTTTCAATGTCCTCAACCATCGAAGTGACTGCCGCCTCGTCGGTTACATCACAAACGTAGCCAACAGCATCAATTCCTATTGACGTTTTAATTGTTTATGATATAATATTAGAAAAAAGAGATGATTATCTTATGAAACTTTTAGATTTACTCTGGGAATTTATTTATGCAAGAATGACCGAAGAACAATATAGAGACTCTCATCGACTCTTTGAAAATGATGAAAGATTACTATTATTTCTCTGCTTCTCATATAATGCTTTTGAAGTACTTTATGGGACGGGGACAATGAGCTTGATAACCAATCCAAAAGATCTGTTTATAAGCCGTGAAGAGATTTCCGCATTCTTGGAGGAATACAAAAAATTTATTCGAACCGTTATAAACGAGGAGCAGGAAAATGCCGCAGACACAAATAATAGAACCAATTAAAAAGCTTCTAAAAATTGATGATAACGAAAAATACAATGTATGCGCCTATTGCCGTGTTTCCACTGACGAAACAGACCAAAAAAATTCGCTCACATCACAAAAAATGTTCTTTTCCCGATATTTTGAAAAGCGAACAAATTGGAACAATGTGGGCATTTTTGCCGACGAAGGAATAAGCGGAACTTCACTCGAAAAAAGAGATGAATTCAATAGAATGATTTCCCTTGCACACAAGAGAAAAATAGATATTATTCTGACAAAAGAGGTCTCCCGTTTTTCCCGAAATGTCCGTGATCTTCTCAACATCGTTGAGGAACTCAGGAAAAAGGAGATTTATATCTGGTTTCTCTCGGACGATATAAATACCGAAAGCGCCGATTACAGAGAAAGACTTGTAGAAGCCGCCACCGCTGCCGAAAAGGAAAGTCTCAGAACCTCACGGCGAGTGAAATGGGGTCAAATGCAGCAAATGCAAAGAGGTGTTGTTTTCGGTAGACGTGAAATGTTCGGATACAACATCACAAAAAATCAGCTCGGTGTTCAAGGTTTTGAGATCGTACCCGATGAAGCGGAAGTTATAAAGGATATCTTCAAATGGTTTTCCGAAGGTGACGGAACCCATATAATCGCCCGCCGTCTTGAAGCAAAAGGAATAAAAACAAAAAGGTTCAAAAACGGTTGGTCAAACACCGTTATACTGCGGATACTCCGAAATGAAAAATACGTGGGTGATCTTGCACAGGGAAAAACATATACGCCCGATCCCTTGACTCACAAAAAGAAATATAACACAGGCGAGTCTCAAATGGTCTATATAACCGACCATCACCCCGAAAGTGCCATAATCACACGGGAATTATGGAACAAGGTACAAGCTATACTGAAAGATAATGAACCTGACGGTGAAATAAAGGTAAAATATTCAAACAGATACTGGACGTCAGGTAAAGTCTTTTGCGGCTGCTGCGGAAGCAGATATATAAGCTATAATAAAAAGCAAAAAAACTCAAACTATAAAGCCTGGATATGCTTTGAAAATCATCAGCGCGGTCAGGAAAAAGAAATCATTAACGAGACGGGCGAGGTCTATAAAACAGGCTGTAATAACAAAAGAGTCAATGATAGGGTGCTTAAAATTGCTTTGAAGGATATTATCACAGAAATTATCGCCCCCCAAAAATATGAGTTGTGTAAGGAGGTTTCAAAAGCAATTGATAATCTCGATCCGCGTCAAGATAATTCATCGCAGATAAAAAGCCTTGAAAAAAAGCTCGCCTCTCTAAAAAACGAGCTTAAAGTCCTGACGGAAAAACTGATTTCCGGCGTTGTCTCAGACGATATTTATCTCTCGGTCAAAGAGGATAAAGAAAAGAGCATTACAGATATCCAAAGTAAAATTACTATTCTGAAAAACAGTAATAATTACGAAATATCAAAAAATGCCTTGCAAAGCAAATATGAGCAGCTAACAAAATTACTGTCTATGCCCGATGACGAAATCGGTGAGGAGCTTTTTTCAAGAATAACGAAAAAAATCATAGTTTATCCCGAAAACATTTTGGAAATCCACCTATCATTTATGCTCCACCCAATATATTTGAGATATAAAACTGTGGGCAGAGGCGAGAATTATAACGCCATCTTCGATGTTTTGTCTGAGGAAGAAATAAGAACAGTCATACACGCTTTTTAACACACAAACAACCGATGCCCATCTGGTATCGGTTGAAATTTTATATTGAAATACATTGGTATAATGTTTCATCAAATCAAAAAAAATACTAAACATATTTACAAAATCACTTTCTTCTGTTATAATGAAATGTATTTTAGTGAATTATTCTATAGCTTTGGAGATGATATTATGGCAACACTAAAAAAGCAAAGACTAATAGACACAGATAATAGAATAAAGGCTGCAGCAGTTGAAGTGTTTGCGGAATATGGATATGAAAGAGCACAGCTCTCCTATATGTCAAAGATTACCGGAAGATGAATGGTTTTTAAGGTTGGTAAGAAAGTAAGGTGAATGCGAAATGATTAAAATAGCAATATGTGACGACCAAAAAGAATATTTGGATACTGCAAAAAATCTGATTACCCGGTACGGAGCAGAAAAGGATGTTCCTTTTGATATAACTGAATTTTCAAATCCATCGGATTTGCTTGATGAAACTGTGGAATATGATATATATTTGCTTGATGTTTGTATGCCGGGCATCACGGGTATGAGCTTAGCAACAGAGCTTCGTGCAAAGCGCATTGAAAGTCCGATAGTGTTTTTAACTTCATATTCC
>JAFXAN010000040.1 GCA_017517035.1 Clostridia bacterium | reverse complement strand
CGTATAACTCTTGAAGATAAGCTTGGATCGGCATATGAGCCGTACATATTTGCGGCACTCAACTCCGCCAAGGTCATGGTAGTTCTCGGAACAAAGCCCGAATATTTCAATGCTGTTTGGGTAAAGAACGAGTGGAGCCGTTATCTTGCACTTATAAGACAGGGGGAGAAAAAGAGCCTTGTTCCCGCATACAAGGATATGGATCCCCGTAATCTTCCGGAAGAATTCTCGCACCTCCAGGCGCAGGATATGTCAAAGCTTGGATATATGCAGGATCTTGTTCGCGGAATCAGAAAGATAGGCGAATTCGACAAGCCGAAGGAAGAGACTATAAAGACGGTGACGTATAAATACGGCGGAGACGCTGCTCCCACGTCTCAGACCGAGGCACTTTTGAAAAGAGTGTTCATCTTCCTTGAAGATGGCGATTGGTCCAATGCCAACACTTATTGCGAAAAGGTTCTTGATATTGACCCCGAAAATGCGATGGCTTATATGGGAAAGCTGATGGTTCAGCTCAAAGTTCGTCGTGAAGAGGGGCTGTCTCACTATAGTGCAAATTATGATACCAATCTTAATTTCCAGAAGGCAATGCGATATGCTTCTCCTCAACTCAAGAGTAGGCTTAATAGTTATGCGGATCAAACGAGAAAAAATCTGCGAGAAGCATATCTGGCGGCGGCTTATAGCAAGGCGATCCGGGCGATGAAATGTGCCGAGAATCTGGGAGAATACAGAGAAGCGGCTGAACTTTTCAAAGGAATTGCACAGTATATGGATTCCGCCAAGCTCGCAGAGGAATGCATCCGACTTGGAATCGAAAAAACATATCAAGACGGCGTCAGAATCATGAACGATGCGGAGACCGAAAGTGATTTTGTTAACGCGGCAACTTATTTCTATAATATTCCCGACTATAAAGATGCTACTGAACTCAGAATCGAGTGTCTTGACCTTGCAAAAAAAGCAAAGGAGCTAGAGGCGATAAAAGCAGCGGCTGCACGTGAGGAACGAATGAGACGGGAGGAAGCTGAAAGGGAAGAATATATAAGACAGGAAAAGGAAAGACGAAGAGCCGAAACAATTGAAGAAATAACAGAGGGAGCCAAAAGCTTTTTCCGTGGCATTTTGGGATGGATCTTGCTTTCTCAAGTCGTATTTGTATTGCTTGGTGGAATAATAATGACCGTTATGACATTGTCAGCAGATACTCTTACTTCTGATGGTCCTTTATATTTGGTTGCATTGGCCTTATGGGCATATGTGATGATAATTTCAGTTGTGGGGCGTTCGGTGCATGAGCCATTTTGGTATGGATTGATCATTTTTGTAAGCAGAATCATATGTATTTTAGGTTTTGTTTTGGGGGTTATAGGTCTTCCGGTTGCCTTTGTGAGCGGTGCTGGTTATATGGCAGAAAGTCTGTGTGCAGACTTCCTTGTTCTTGCCGGAGCATTTTCTGCATTAATTATATGGCGAACCGACGATTTTGACGAGCCTTGTAACGTTTTTGAGAATATCAAATCTAATAATGTTATTATTCCTTTGATTGGATTTGCTGCCTGTAGTGTTTTGACTTTAATACTTGGTATGATTGCAAAATAATAAAGTAGTGTATAGGTGAAAATGATTTATTTGGATGAAAGAAGAACTGAATATATTCAAACGTTGACTGAATATTTGCCATTGCTTCGCGCCAGGATCCGAATTTCACAGGAGGATTTGGCACGAGGGGTGGGTATTTCACGGCAAACGTATTCCCTGATAGAGACGGGGAAGCAAAATATGACATGGGTTACGTTCATGGCAATTATCGCTTTTTTTGCGAACAATGAAAAAACCCGTAAAGAACTTCAGCGCCTCGGGCTGATTGACTAAGAGAGGAGTAAAACATGACATTAAACTGTAAAAGCTGTGGAGCTCCGCTTCCGATAACGGAAGAAAAGTCAACATCAGTTTGCGAATACTGTGACTCGGTTAATACCCTCCCCAAGCTGAACAACGATCGAAAGATCAATCTTTATGAGAGGGCAAGTGGCCTTTTGCGAAACAAGGAATTCGACAAGGCAATGGGACTGTATGAAGAGATCCTTCGAGACGATATATCCGATGCGGAAATATACTGGAGCATCGTATGCTGCCGGTTTGGAGTCGAATATGTAAAGGATCCTGCCACGGGCAGGGGAATTCCCACAATAAACCGTGCACAATATACGTCCATATTTGATGACGAGGATTATAAGCAGGCAATAAAATATGCCGATGAAGATCAAAAATCGGTATACGAAGAAGAAGCAAAGATAATCAATGAGATCCAGAAGGGTTTCCTTAAGATTTCGCAGAGTGAAGATCCTTTTGATATATTTATCTGCTACAAAGAAACCGATGAGAACGGCAGAAGAACTCTTGACAGCGTACTTGCAACCGATCTTTATGAATATCTGACCCGTGAAGGCTTCAAGGTGTTCTTTGCTCGTATAACTCTTGAAGATAAGCTTGGATCGGCATATGAGCCGTACATATTTGCGGCACTCAACTCCGCCAAGGTCATGGTAGTTCTCGGAACAAAGCCCGAATATTTCAATGCTGTTTGGGTAAAGAACGAGTGGAGCCGT
>JAFXAN010000039.1 GCA_017517035.1 Clostridia bacterium | reverse complement strand
CAGGAAGAAATTCACGCTATGTCGGCAGAAATGAAGCCTTTGCGGCGACAGATCTCCGATATCAAGAACGTGCTTGAACGCTCAGGTGTGATGCGTGAAATGGTAGAGGCTGAAGAAAAGATGCGCCGCGAAAAGCTGGAGCGCGAGTATTTTCTCAATCCGAAAGAAAAAGCCGAACTCAAAAACACACAGCCAAAATCGTCCGAGCCGCAGGCAAAAGCCCCCGCGCGCAAGGATGACCGTGCGAGATAATTATTAAGGAGAGTGATAGTATGGTAGAAAAAAGAGGTTATGTTCCAAGTGATCTTGAAGAAATGGGATTTGATGTAAATCAGTATCCCTTTCCCTCCGAAGCCGGAGAAACCACCGCCACATTGGTTATGAGAAAATGGGGCAAAAGATGTAATTTGATTTGCTACTTTGATACCGACGACGGGCAGAAGCTCAAGCTGATTGCTTATCGCGATGATAGAAAGGGTGGCAAATATACGACTCGAGAAAATGACATTTGTATGTCACGTCAGCCGCTTGGCTCGAGATGGAAAATCAAGTACACAATTACCGCAAGAGGCAATACCTCTTGGCTGAGCGCTGAGCAGATCTAAACTTATGTGCCTCCGGCACATAGGTTGAACTTCCGCGCCAGCGGATGGGAAGTTGGCAACTTCTCCTCCGCTGGTGGAGAAGTTTCACTGCAACTTGTGCACCGTCGGTGCAGAAGTGTAAATTATGCTCCACCGGAGCACAATTTATTCGTCTCCGTCGGAGACTCATTCTTCATGCCAAAATGGCACGAGGCTGAATAAGAAAATAACTTCGTCTCACGCGGGGACGAAGTGAAAATATATCTGTAAAAAGTGAGAACCCGACCGCCGAAGCGAACGAGTTCTCTTTGGATAAATTATTTCTTACCGCTATCACGACTATTTTTATACGCATCATTGTTGGGATTACATTGATTTGCGTTATTGTCGCGATTAGCTTGGTATGCAGAATTATTGGGGTTGTTCTGATTGGCATAGTTATTTAACTGTGCCTGAGTGTGTGTATGTCCCGAAACTCCGTGTCCTTTTCCCATAACATATCCTCCTTTCAAATCCGGTCATAGACCCGATTAACCGCCTCTACATAAACCGTAAAAGAAGGGTGGTTATTGTCTTGAATAGAGAGATAATGATTTTTTAATTTCTTGTATACTTCTCTTACATCAGACCAATATCCAAGTTTTTTCAGTTTGTCAGCTTTCTTTCTCATATCTTTGGATGATGGAACTTCGCACCAAACATAACGGCGGTAGTATCTTTTGTCGTGTATTAAACGGCAATAATCACCACGCTCATTCTTGGCAATAATGGCAACATCAAACTTGAACTTTACGTTAGGTGTGTTTTCCAAATAGAGAAATGATGTTATCACGGCGGTAGAATCGTGTCCGTCGGAGAACAATGTTTTGCCCACAATTTTGTTCAATGAGGTGAGAACAGTGTTTTTTAATTCAAACAAATCATCCCAATATTTGTTTGGCATACTGATAATCTGTAGATTGTAATCCAAATCAAACGGACCGTTTCCGTCTCTCATAACCATATTTCTTGCACCACTTCCCACAAGAACAGGTTGTGTGATGATATCGTAATGGTCTTTTAAATAGTCTCTAAGGTCAACAAGGGTATTCGAGCAGAAACTACGATATGGGCTTACTTCCGATTCATAAACAAAATCATACATAACATTTTCCTCCTATTACCCCTAACCGACCATTTAACTGTACACCGTTAAATCATTATATTATACTCTTATTTTTAACTTTGTCAATAGGTTTTTAAAAATTTTATTCGAACTCAAAAAGAAACGAAGCGCGGAATCGCACATTTGACGGGAGAGAAGTTTTCTTGTATAATGGAGCCACTCCAATAAAGAAACGTCCGAAATATGTGCAGAATGCAGAAAGGAGTTATTTATGATTGCAGGACACCTGCGAGAAAAAGACGGACATTATTACTGTGTACTCAGCTACACCGATTACACAGGCGAACGAAAACAAATATGGAAAGCCACGGGACTTCCCGTGAAAGGAAACAAGAAGCGCGCCGAGGAAATGCTATCGCATCTTCGTAAAAGCTTTGTCGTGCCGAAGGCGCCCGCCGACTATTTTGATTTTAGCGACAGAATGCTTTTCACCGATTTTATGCGGGCTTGGCTGGAGGTGGTACGAACCACGGTCGTGCCTACCACCTTCGGCGGCTATCAGACCACGGTGGAAAAGAAGTTCATTCCTTACTTTGAGAAAAAGAATTTGGCACTTGCCAACGTGCAAGCCAAGGATCTACAGACCTTCTATCTTCACGAAATGAAAACGCTGTCGGGGACAACGGTAAGGCACGAGCACGCGCTGCTTCACAAGATCCTCAAGTACGCTTACCGAATGGACCTCATCCCCAACAATCCAGCCGACAAGGTTGACCCGCCCCGTGCGGAGCGTTTTGAAGGCTCGGCGTACACCGAGGAAGAGCTTGCCTTGCTCATCGAGAAATCTTGGGATCACAAGCTGGGACTTCTCATCTACATTACGGCTCTCTTGGGTCTGCGTAGAAGTGAGGTGCTCGGACTTCGATGGAAAGCCATTGACTTTGAGGAGAACAGGATCACCATCAACCACACGGTCACAGAGGCGCGTGTGGACGGCAAAACCGTCATCATTGCCTCCGACCGCACCAAGACCAAATCGAGCTATAGAAGCTTTCCCATGTCCGACACGGTGAGAGAGAAGCTGCTTGCTTGGCGCGAGGTACAAAAGCGAAACCGCAAGATCTGCGGCAACAGCTACAACATGAAGGACATCGACTACGTGTTCACCGACGAGATGGGCAATCGCTTCAAGCCGCGCTACATCGAGGATGCATTTCCGAAGATACTTGAACGCAATGGACTACGCAAGATCCGCTTTCACGATCTGCGCCACACCTGCGCGAGCCTGATGCACAAAATGGGGCTCTCACCCAAGGAAGTGCAGGACTATTTAGGGCATTCCACCGTGAGTGTAACCCTCAATATTTACACGCATTTGGACTGGAGCAGCAAGGAAAATGCCGCAAAAGCCATGGAAAACGCGGTAAAATTACCCGAAAATATGCAAATCGCGAGCAAATGGGAGAGCTGAAAAAGCCTTATGCCACAAGGGTTTTCAGGGGGGCAGGAGAGAATTTTTGAGTTCTCTCCAAGACAAAAATTTTGGGGGCTTAAAACACAGAAAAAAGCACCTGATTTTTAGCGAATATCACTAAATTCAAGTGCTTTTTACTGCGCAAAATTGTGCAAAATGTGGCGGAGGGTGTGGGATTCGAACCCACGTGCCCAGAGGGCAAACGGTTTTCAAGACCGCCTCGTTATGACCACTTCGATAACCCTCCGTAGGTTATCTTTAGCGAAATGCTCCGGAATTTGGAGAGAATTTCGCGAGAGAACTATGAAATTTTTGTATTTTAGAAAATGCCGAAAACCCTTGATATGACAAGGATTTTGAGGGAACAAAAGGAACAGTTACGCGCGGGTTTTCAAGACCGCCTCGTTATGACCGCTTCGATATCCCTCCGTATGAGGTTATTAAATTGTGTTTTTAAAGAATATTTAAGGCTCGTGCCCTTCCGAAAATATAGTCAAAATCATCGCCTCGATTCACTCGGCTCGATTTTTCCTTATTTTCGTTACACGCTTCAAAAAACGATATTCAATCGTTTTTTGTGCGCTTACCCGTTATGACCGCTTCGTGGTTCATCGGCAAAGCCGATATATCCCTCCGTATGAGGTTGTATATTTGTATACGGAAAATTGCATCTCACAAACATTAATATTATACCACAAATTTTTAATTTGTCAAGTGCTTTTTCTTCTTTTTATTATATTGTATTTGAATTTTCAGCAGAATAGCAAAAAAAGATAATAAATTAGCGAAAAATTGGTAGCGCAAAAAAAGTTATTTTGATATAATTTATACAGGATACTCTGTTTTATTATTTTAATATTTGGCAAATTATATATAAATATTCAAAATCTGTATTGATTTTTGTTCTTAATCGGTATATAATAACAATGTACAATAATGAAACGGAACTTAGGGAAAGGAACAACAACTATGAACAACAAAAAAATTTTACTCTCTATTGTTTTTGCACTTCTGTTTGCGGTCGTTTTGATATTTTCTGCTTTTGCTGCCACTCCTTCAAGCGGCTATATGAAGGACACAACAGGCGCAGAGACAAATATCAAATGGACAATGACTGCAGAAGGCCTTCTCACCTTTGAGATAGATCCTGCGGCAACGGATAAGGTTCAAACAACAGTTATCCCGAGAAGAGACCCTGTTGACGGCTCTATGGGTTCTTGGAACAAATGCCTTCCCACCTTTGAAGGCGCTACCAAGGTTATCGTTGGCGATGGTATAACAGAGCTTAACGGTCTCATGAAGCAGACAGAGCTAAAGATAGTGGAAATACCCGCTTCGCTTGTAACTCTCGGCGGTGCGGCCTTCGAATCTTCTCCAAATATTGAGTCTATCTACATAAGAGGAACAGAGCCGGTTGTAGGAACATATGACCTTTCAAAAATCACCAAATTCGGCAATTATCTTTTTGACGGCGGAGCTTATGTGGTAAACAAAATAATTCTGAATCCCGATTTTGCAGGTGAGCTTCCTCTCGAATTTATAAAAGCTGCCAAAAAGCTTGAAGAACTTGAGATTCCCGCAGGAACAACAGTTATAAAGAATAAAGCCCTTTCAAATACGCCTGTTTTGAAAGTTCTTACTGTTCTTGGTATGGAAACCGTCATTGAGTCGGATGATGTTTTTGCACAGAACACCACATATCCGGCAATAAAGGCAAAGGCAGGATCAAAGGCTGCTGAATTTGCGAAGGCAAACGGATATACTTTCATCGACCTTGATACAGGCGAGGAAACAAAGGGAACAAAGGCAACCACAAGTACTTCAACAGGTGGAAGCAGCGGCGGTACAAGCGGAGGAAGCACAACCACTCCAGCAGTTACAGATTTCAACCCCGAGGGTGCGACAGTTTGGGGACATTCTTCGGGAAAATACAACGGCGGTGACATCATAAACACCTGGTGGGCATATTATGATGACACAAAGACCCTCGAATTTGTTTCTGCAACAACAAAGTATAATGAAACAGGCTCTGTTGGAAATGTTGACCAGGATGGCCCGACATGGAATGAATATAAGGAGGTCATTGAGCATGTTATCGTTGGAGATAACATTGCAAAGATATCCGGAAGCGCATTTCTTAATTATACTGCTCTTAAGGATATAAGAATGGGTAAAAATGTAACTCAGATTGACCCAAATGCTTTTAACGGCTGTACTTCCTTGACAACGATTTGGCGTGACGGTGCAGAGCGTATCGAGGGCAGAGCAGATCTTACGGGTATTCTGAAGGTCAACGATGCTTATAGAAACACAGCTATCAGTGAGATCGTTCTTCCTTCATCCGCAAAGGAGCTTACAGTTGACCTTTCAACCTCAATAAAGACTATCTATGCACATGAGGTTACCGAGTCTCTCATTGAATATGCAAAGACAAATCTTTATAATGTCCAGAGTATAAAGGATCCAAGCATAAAACATGAATATTGGGTATATGTTGACCCCACTCTTCCTTCTTGCGGCGGAAGAAGCGTATTTGACTTTGATGAAGCAACGGGAACACTTACCGTTTATGGTGCGGGTAAAATTGATGATATCGTAAACTACTATGGCGGCGGCTCAAAGAATCAGCCCTGGTTCTCTATCAGAAACAGTGTTAAGCATATCATTCTTTCAGATGCTATCACAAGCATAGGAAAATATGCATTTTGCGAATTTTCAAATCTTGAAACCGTTCAGATACCCGCGTCAGAGAGCTTTGAGATACTGAATGCGGCATTTGAAAAATGCTCAAATCTCAAAGCTGTTTACCGCAGCGGCAGCGACCCTATTGAGGGAACGATAGATATCAGAAATGTACACACGATCAGTCCATGGACTTTTGCATATGACTTCCTCATTGCAAATGTTATCATCAGCCCTCAGGTTGAAAAGATCGGAACATCCGTTTTTGAGGAAAATATAACAGTAAACCTCAAAAATGTATATGGAACTCCCGGTTCTTATGCAGAGAGCTATGCGGCTGAAAACGGACTTACATTCCTTGATATTTCCGCAAACACTCCCGCTCCTATCACCTGCAATCCTCCCGAAACAACGGTTCTCGAAACAGAGGCTCCCGAAACAACAGCTCCTGTAACAGAGATTGAAACCGAAACCGAAACAGAGACTTCCGAGGAGAGCACAGGAGCATCTGTAACTCCCGGACTTATCATTTCCCAGCAGGGAAGTAAGGATAGTGAGAAGGGCGGAGATGCGACAGGCAGCATCGGCATTCTTCCTATTATCATCATTGTGGCAGCAGTAGTCGTTGTTGCGGTTGTGGCAGTGGTTATAATAATTGTTGCAAAAAAGAAAAAGAAATAATCTAAAAAAGGGTTGAGCATTGATGCACAAGTCCGTTTTTAACGGACTTGTGCGGATGATCTTGACCCTTTTTCGATTTTCCTAAGTTTTATTTCTTTTTGTAAGGCATGATATATAAAAAAAGGCTTGAAGTGTATGACATAACATGGTATAATACAAATAGGATAAACCATTGATAAATGAGGAGAATAGTATTGAAGCTGATGTGTTTTGGCAAATACAGAGCAAAAAATAATAATTAAGGAGAGTTGAAATGTATAATCCTTCCGAAAACAGATATGATAATATGCTTTACCGCCGTTGCGGAAAAAGCGGACTACTTTTGCCTGCAATATCTCTTGGACTTTGGCACAATTTTGGGAACATCACACCGTTTTGTGTTCAGCAGAGCTTGCTTCGTACCGCTTTTGACAACGGGATCACTCATTTTGATCTTGCCAATAATTACGGTCCTCCTTATGGAGAGGCGGAGCGAAATTTCGGTATTCATATGGAGCGCGATTGGCGTCCGTATCGAGACGAGCTTGTAATATCCACAAAAGCTGGCTACGATATGTGGAAGGGACCTTACGGCAATCATGGCAGCCGCAAATATCTCATGGCAAGCCTTGATCAGAGTCTTAAACGTATGCACCTTGATTATGTTGATATTTTTTATCATCACCGTCCGGATCCCGATACCCCAATTGAGGAAACTATGCAGGCACTTCACGATATTGTGAGAAGTGGAAAGGCACTTTATGTGGGGATATCGAATTATAACGCTGAACAGGCGGAGATTGCAATAAAAACACTCAAAAATATGGGTACTCATCTGTTGATCCATCAGCCAAACTATTCTATGCTCAACCGCACGGCAGAAAACGGTCTTATTGATGTGCTGGCGAATGAAGGAGTTGGCTGCATTGCATTCTCTCCTCTTGCGGGCGGCGTGCTTGCGGGGCGTTATCTCGAAGGTTTTTCGGCAGATTCCCGTGCTATGCACGATCCCAGATATCTGCGGCCCGAAAGCATCACGGATGAGAAGATCAATATTGTACGAAAGCTGAATGAGCTTGCAGGAAAGCGAGGTCAGACGATGGCACAGATGGCGCTGGCGTGGATACTTCGCACAGAAAACATCACGAGCGTTCTTGTCGGCGCAAGTAAACCCGAGCAGATACTTGAAAATATTAAGGTATTTGAAAATGCAGAATTTTCCGATGAGGAACTGGCGGAAATCGACTTGATTCTCGGGAAGTGAAAACAAGATAGAAAAAGCATTAAAATAAAAGCTGTTTCGGCAACAAAAACTTTAAAAAGTATTTTGTGAGTTGTTCTGTATCAATTGAATATTGTGCAAGGTACGATAATAGTATTGTAATCTTGAGTGCAGTCGCTTATGCGGCTGCCTTTTTTATAATTATATCGAGAAGGTATCTATTGAATTTTCCCCTTTTTTGTGATATAATTGAACAGTAAGTTTTGAGCGAAAAGACTGATCAGAGTTTTGCGGAGGCTATTATGTATAGAGAACTTATTGAAAAACTGATAGTGGGACATAATTGGGCGAAATTGCAAGAACCCTGCTCCGAAAGGGAGATTAAAGAAGCGGAGGACTATATAGGCTTTGAATTTCCCGAAGAATTGAAAGATCTGCTCAGAGAAACGAATGGTGACCATTGGTTTTTGCTTTCCGCAGAGGAAATTGTTGATAAATTTGGAAACATGAGCTTTTTGAGATTCGTATAGTTGCAAAAGATATTTCAGACTTAATAACTAAGTATTATAATGATGAAATATAATGCAGGCAGATTAAAAATTTCTATTTGAGGTACGGGATCAATGAAACAAGCAAAGAAAAAGAAAAAAATAGTTTGGCAGCAGTATATAGGTGCCGTTTTTATGATGCTTATAGGGGCAGTATGCGGCTTTGTGATGGCAGAATATCTTTTTTTGTCATCTGAAGATTATCCGATATATGGGAAAATTCTCTCTCTTGCTGGGCTGTTTCTTGGTATGTATGTGGCGTTTTTCTTCCATATTATCGTCCACGAAGCAGGTCATCTTTTATTTGGTTTGATGACGGGTTATAAGTTCAGCTCTTTCCGTATCGCTTCTTTTATATGGCTTGAGGAAAACGGTAAGCTTAAAATGAAGCGATTAAGTATAGTGGGAACGGGCGGTCAGTGCCTTATGTCCCCACCGGATATGAAGGACGGCAGGATTCCGATCGTGCTGTACAATCTGGGCGGTTCAATTATCAATATCATCATGGGTGCTTTGTTTTTGATAATATATTGGCTTTGCCCGTCTGTTACGTTCCTCTCACCGCTTCTTCTGATCTTCGCGGCAGTTGGATTTATGAGCGCAATAATGAACGGTATCCCGATGCGTATGGGAATGGTTGATAATGATGGATATAATGCTTTTGCTTTATCAAGGAACAGGGAAGCACTTGAAGCCTTTTGGGTGCAGCTTAAGGTCGCAGCAGAAAATGCAAAGGGGATTCGACTTAAAGATATGCCGGCCGAGTGGTTTGAAGTTCCGACAGACGAAGCTATGAAAAATAGTATGGTGGCAACCCGAGGCGTATTTGCGGTAAACAAGCTTATGGATGAGGAAAAATTTGAGGATGCGGATGCGCTTATGGCACATTTGCTTGAAATTGAAAGCGGCATTGTCGGACTTCACCGCAGCCTTATGATCTGCGATAGAGTTTTTCTGGAGCTGATCGGACAAAATCGCCGTGAAGTTGCCGAAAAAATGCTGACAAACGAGCAAAAGAAGTTTATGAAAGCAATGAAGCGTTTTCCGTCTGTGCTCAGGTGCGAATATGCAGTTGCCTTGCTTTTGGGAAATGATGCTTTGAAGGCAGAAAAAATAAAGAATGATTTTGAAAAAGCCGCAAAAAGCTATCCTTATCCTCACGAGATCGACTCCGAAAGAGATCTTATGCGGATAGCAGAGCGAAAATCATATACAGAGAGTGAAACAAAAGAGCTACAGAAGTATGAGGTGTGAATATGAAAAAAACAATCACTGTAATTATATCGGCAATATTACTTATATGCTTTGTTGGTTGCAGCAAGCAAGATGCTGTTTTGAATGAAATAAAAACATATGAAATAACATCCGAAATACATTCATTAGATGTTCAGATTAACGCCGCCGATTTCAAAATCGAAAATGGAGATGATTTTTTGGTTGAGAGCAATCTGAAATATCTGTCTGTATCAGAAAAAAACGGTGTTTTGACAATTGAAGACAAAGCAAAGAGCAATAGCAACTATTTTGATTCAATCTTAACTCTTTATGTCCCAAATGGCACCGAGTTTGATGATGTGGATATTGAAACGGGCGCTGCAAAAATGACGGTAGATACTTTGTCAGCAAATTCAATGGAATTAAAGCTTGGTGCAGGAGATGTACGATTTGAATCCCTTAACGCTTCTTCGGAGGTTGATATTGAAGGTGGAGCCGGACAGATAACCATTGTTAGCGGTATACTCAATAATTTAACGATTGAAATGGGAATGGGCGAATTGAATTTGACTGCTACCGTACTCGGAAATAGTGATTTGAAATTTGGTATGGGAGAGTCCAATCTTACTTTAATTGGCAGTAAAGATAATTATAAAGTTGATATTGAAAAAGGGCTTGGCAGTATTACCGTGGATGGAGAAACAGTTACCGATTATGGCAGTAGCGGAAACGGACAGAATTATATAGAGATTGAGGGTGGCATCGGTGCAATCAATCTGAATTTCAAAGAAAAGTAAGTTGAATATATAAAATTATTTTGTTTCAGAATAAGAGGTAAAGAATGATACTTGAACTAAAAAACATTGACAAATCCTTTGGCGAGAAAGAAGTCCTGAAGGGAGTATCTTTTGTAGCAGAGGGCGGACGTGCGTTCGGTCTTCTTGGCAGAAACGGCGCAGGTAAAACAACATCTATTCGTATATTGATGAACGTATTCCCGGCAAATAGCGGAGAGGTTTTGATTGACGGAAAGCCTATTGATTACGATAAAATCGGCATTGGCTACCTCCCCGAAGAAAGAGGACTTTATCCGAAGAAGCTCATCATAGATCAGCTTGTATATTTTGCGGAGCTGAAAGGTATGAGAACAAAGGATGCCGTGAAAGCTATTGACTATTGGCTCTCAAGACTTGGTATGTCCGAATACCGTAACAAGCGCCTTGATACCTTGTCAAAAGGAAATCAGCAGAAAATTCAGCTTATTACAGCGCTGGCGCACGATCCCGATATCGTCATCCTCGACGAACCATTCTCGGGACTCGATCCCGTGAATGCAATGCTTCTTAAAGATGTTGTGAAGGAGCAAATTACCAAGGGGAAGATCGTTCTGTTTTCAAGCCATCAAATGAGCTACATAGAGGAATTTTGCGACAGTATCGCAATTATCAACGCAGGCAAGGTGGCTATCAGCGGAGATCTCCATGAAATCAAGAGAACCTATCCTCGTGATAAGATCGTGGTAAACACCACTAAACCCGAGCAGATAAAAGCAGATTTGGGTGAAGCTTGCATCGAGCGTGAGGATGGAACCTTACTAATTCAGCTTGATGGCCCCGATAAAAAGCAGTCTATGATGAAACGACTTGTAGAAAGCTACGATGTTGACGAGGTAAAGGTGTTTGAGCCTTCTTTAAACGATATTTTCGTAGAGTACGCAGGTTCACAGGTGTAAGGAGGCAGGACAATGAAACAGTTTGGAAAAATACTTAAATTTGAGCTTAACGGTTATCTTAGAAACAAGGTGTTTGTTGGAATCACGATATTTCTTGTTGTTGCAATCGCTGTTGTAATGTTTATTCCCAATATTATAGCAGCGCTTGAATCGAACGATGAGGTGGATGTAACTCCCATCGATCTTCCAACAATGCTTGTTTATGCCGAAGATGAAAACCTCTCTGCCATTGTAAAAGAATATTTTGGAAACGCTTTTGTAGATTATAACATAAAGGTCGCAGAAGGCAGTATTGACGAGCTAAAGAATGATATTATATCGGGGAATGCGGAATGTGCCTTTGTCATGAACAGCGCATCCTCATATACATATTATGTAAATAATCTTTCAATGTACGATAGTAATACCGCCATTGCAGATACCGTTCTGCAAGAGGTGTATCGTGTAGGGGCTATGGTACAGAACGGACTTACACCTGAGCAGGCAGGAGAGATCATGTCGGTTCAAATTGAAAGCGGCATAGAAACACTTGGTAAGGATCAGATGCAGAACTTCTTCTATACTTATATAATGATCTTCGCTTTGTATATGGTCATTCTTCTTTATGGACAGATGGTTGCAACAAATGTTGCCACCGAAAAGAGTTCTCGTGCGATGGAAGTCCTCATAACGAGTGCAAAGCCCACAAGTATGATGTTCGGCAAGGTGCTTGCTTCTTGTATTGCAGGCTTCTCTCAACTGGTCCTCGTATTTGGTACGGCAATTCTGCTCTACAATGTGAACAAAGAAGCTCTTTCCAATCCTTTGATAGCTTCAATATTCGATATACCAATTGAATTGTTTATTTATTTGATGATATTTTTCGTGCTTGGCTTCCTTATTTATGCATTTATGTTTGGTGCGATAGGATCGACAGCATCCAAGCTCGAGGATATAAACACCTCGGTTATGCCGATCACGTTTCTCTTTATTATCGCATTTATGGTGGTTATGTTCTCAATGAGCAGCGGCTCTGTGGATAACACTGCAATGCTTGTGTGTTCGTATATTCCGTTCACTTCTCCTATGGCTATGTTCACGAGAATTTGTATGAGTACGGTGGCGTGGTATGAAATTGCCATTTCGATTGCAATTCTCATTTGTTCTACTATCGGCATCGGAGTTTTTTCCGCAAAGATCTATCGTGTAGGAGTTCTGCTCTACGGAATGCCCCCGAAGTTCTCGACTATTGTGAAAACGGTGTTTAAGAAGCAGTAAAATTTTGCCCTCGTTACGAAATGGAACGAGGGCGTTTCATCTAAATAATTGAAATATCTATAAAAATATGATATAATAAGGAAACGCAACTGAAAGTTTACATAAAGAAACGCCTAATTGGTGGTATGTTTTCTTGCGGTATGCTATAATTGTGGCAACGCAGCGTTAGAAAACATAAGGAGAGATTATTATGACATTTGGCGAAAAACTATCAAAACTCAGAAAAGAACATAATTATACACAAGAGCAGCTTGCTGACATTCTTGGCGTTTCACGCCAATCAATAAGCAAATGGGAATCTGACATTGCATATCCCGAGACCGAAAAATTGATTAAATTGGGTAAGCTCTTTGAATGTTCAATGGATTATCTTCTGAATGAAGAAATAAACGAGAAGCAGGGCAACAAAGCAGCCGAAAAGGAAAGCTTTTGGGATAAGATCAAAAAACAGCTTCACGAACGCAAGAGCGAGAAAAAAGTATTCGGAATGCCGCTTTATCACATCGGCAAAAACGCTCACGGCTTTTTCGCAATAGGATTTAAGGCACGGGGAGTATTTTCTCTCGGTCTTATGTCAAGAGGAATTGTATCTGTAGGTCTGCTTTCCCTTGGCGTTATCTCGCTTGGTGCTCTGTCCCTTGGACTTATTTCCGCCGGCGTATTCTCGGCAGGAATGCTTGCGGTCGGTTCTGTTGCCTTGGGACTTTTTGCGGCAGGTGCAATCAGCATAGGTCTTATTTCCTTTGGCGCACTCTCTGTCGGTTGCTTCTCTGTGGGCGCACTTGCCATCGGCAAATATGCTTCTGTCGGTGATCAGGCATATGGCATGATCGCTATCGGGCAATCGGTGGCAGATGGAAGTATTTACAGTCACATCGGAGATTTGACAACGGCAGATATACCGCTTGTCATAGAATGGCTTGATTCCAATATTCCCGCTCCCCTTGGATGGGCAAAAGAGATTTTTAAATTCTTTATAAGATGAAATTTTTATCTAATAGCGACGGAGAGATCCGTCGCTATTTTTATATAATGTGGTTGAAAAATGACTGAGTATATGGTATAATGAAATATCAAAGCTTGAGTGAGAATTAAAATTGCGGTGGAATGCTGAGATGAATCAATACTTGAAAAATTTGAACAAGATCGAATTTGTTATAACAAACGCCTGCACCGGTAGATGCAAGCACTGCTCCGAAGGAGATCATATGTCTTGCGGCGAGCGGATCGACCCCCAAATTGCCGCAGATGCAGTGCGAATGATCGCAGCGGAGTATGATATAAAAACGGTAATGACATTTGGCGGTGAGCCGCTTTTGTATCCCGATGCTGTCTATGCAATCATGAAAACCGCAAAAGAACTGAATATTCCGAGGAGGCAAGTCATAACTAACGGCTATTTTTCAAGGAATGCAGGCAAGATATGTGAAGTTGCGGAGCAACTTGCACTATGCGGAGTGAATGATCTGCTTTTGTCTGTGGATGTTTTCCATCAGGAAACGATACCGCTTGAATTTGTCCGGCAGTTTGCACAAGAAGCAAAGAAGAGAGGCATGCCAATTCGCCTTCAGCCTGCATGGCTTGTGAGTGCGACAGATGACAACCCGTACAACAGAAAAACACGGGAAATTCTCGACAGCTTTGCGGATATGGAGCTTCCCATTGGAGAGGGAAATATTATCTTTCCCGAAGGAAATGCGCTGAAATATCTTGCAGAGTATTTTACGGACGAGATTCCCGAAAATCCGTATGTGGATGACCCGTGCGATGTGCGTTGTGTGTCATTTTCGCCGAACGGTGATGTCCTGGGCGGAAATGTGTACAGAAACGATATTATGGAAATTATAAAGGATTATGCTCCAAAAAGAGGCGGAGAAATATGACCAAATTTGACGCATAGATAGCAACAGACAGTTGCTTGTCAACGCTCAAAGCTCGTGGTATAATATCATCACAAACATATAAGGCGGTGATTTTATGGAAACAAAAGATATAATCTATGAATTAAGAACGAAAAAGGGACTCTCACAAGAGGAGCTTGCGGAAAAAATATTTGTAACAAGGCAGGCTGTTTCCCGTTGGGAGAACGGTGAAACGATTCCAAACACAGAAACGCTAAAGCTTTTGTCACAGTTGTTTGATGTGTCGATCAATACGCTTCTCGGCTCGCCTCGTCAGCTTATCTGTCAATGTTGTGGTATGCCCCTTGAAGATTCTAACACGAGTCGGGAAACTGATGGTTTTTTTAACGAGGAATATTGCAAATGGTGCTATGCTGATGGCGAATACACTTACAGCAATATGGATGATCTTATTGATTTCTGTGCAGATCATATGGCAAACGAGCATTTCACATCCGAGCAAGTTCGTGCATATATGAAGGATATGCTCCCCAAACTGAATTATTGGAAGAAATATACCGAGCTTGGCGGCAAGGAAAAGTTTGACGAGTTCAAAAAGCAGATCATTAAGGAATTTAATGATTTACATATTGAGGGAATGCCCGAAGTCACAGAGCTTTCAGCACTTATAGGCGGATATGTGAATCTCGAATATACGCTTCCAAATGGTCAGAAGGTAAAATATCTTGATGACGGTGCAACATATCTCGGTTATCAGCTTGAATGTGAATTTGGCAGCGGCAGATGCTTTGGGCTTGTAGCAAATATGGAGTTCCTTCTCGTATGTACTTATGAAGAAAACGGAGAGAATCCCGAGCTTGTGATCTATAAAAAAAGATAAAAAGATAAAAAACGCCGCTGAGGAATCGAAACTCCTCAGCGGCGTTTTTGCGTTTATCTGACTACCGAAGAATGACTATAGATATAGAATTCTTCTTGGCTCGGCATCCATTTCTTTTCCTTTGTTGGGAAGGTCGAATCAAATGCCTCGACAGCGGTGGTGTCCTCACAGCAGTCGGCGGCGGTAGAGGAAATATACATCCACTTTTTGCCGTCAAGCGCACCGGGTACAAGCTCCGCCACAAGCAAAGCAGTCGGAAAATTGCCGTCCACTATGAAGCTGACATTTTTCTTTTTGCAGCTCACAAATCCACGGCTGACATAATTGCCCGGATTGCCGAAATTGATGTTTACATCGTAACCCATCTTGCGAGCCACCTCAAATGAATGCTCGATCAGCCTTTTGCCGAGCTTTTGTCGCTGATACTTGGGCGCAACGCAAAGCGGCCCGAAGGAGAGTATCTCCTTGCGTTCACCGTTCTCGTCTTCAAGCCAAGCTTTCGTGTACATAATGTTGCCGATGATCTTGCCGTCAAGCTCAATCACGAATGCAAGCTCGGGGATAAAGTCGGGATGTGAGCGCATCATGTGGACAAAGTAATGCTCATCCGCGCCCGGTTTGTAGACGTTCCAGAACGCCTCTCGTGTGAGTTCTTCAACTGCTCTGTAATCTTTTTCTGTTTCTAAACGCATCGTCAATTTATTCATTTTTAATCCTTTCATATCTGTTGACGCTCAAAATACGAGAGGAATGCCGAGAATGTATTTCGGAACCTCCCGTTTACAATACAATCTCCAAAATGTTGGTGTTTTTCAAAAAGCACACTCCGTAAAAAATATTCAAGCCAAAGCTTGTAAATACATTATATCACAAAAATGTGAATATTTCAATGACCATCGCATAGAAAGAGGTTGAAATATTTTTAAAAATAGGGTATAATAATTCCATCAAAAAATTGAAATTTGTGGGGTGAGAATATGGCAATGTGGAATCCGTGGAGAGGTTGCAAAAGGTGCAGCGAGGGCTGCCGCTATTGCTATATCCACAAGGGTGATGCGAAGCGTGGAGTTGATACAAGTATTATTGAAAGGACAAAGGACTTTGCAAAGCCCATAGAACGCCTTAAGAACGGCAATTACAAAATGAAATCCGGAATTGTATATACCTGTTTTTCTACAGATTTTTTGATTGAGGAAGCGGATGCGTGGCGTCCCGAATGCTGGCATATGGTGAGGGAACGCAAGGACTGCACCTTTCTCTTTCTCACAAAGCGAATTAACAGATTTATGGACTGCATTCCCGATGATTGGGGAGACGGCTATGAAAATGTTGTCGTTTGCTGTACGGTTGAGAATCAAAAGAACGCTGATTATAAGCTCGAAATTTTTGAAAAGCTTCCTATAAAGCATAAGTGTATAACGGCTCAGCCTCTTATAGAAAAGATCGACATAGAACGGTATCTTGACGGTATTGAGCTTGTTGTTGTCGGTGGCGAATCTGATACGAATGCAAGACCGCTTGACTACGATTGGGTGCTTGATATCAGAGAGCAGTGTGTACGAAAAAATGTGTCTTTTGAATTCAGACAGTGCGGAACTCATTTTATAAGGGAAGGCAAGGAATATAAACTTCAGACAAAGGATCTGTGCGCCCAGGCAAGAAAAGCCGGGATTGACTTCAAGCGAAATAGTTGATTGATGGCATGAAAAGCAGATAGGATGAATCAAAAATGAAGAAGATTATTGTGATCGGTTGCCCGGGAAGCGGTAAAAGTACATTTTCACGGGCGTTGCATAATAAAACGGGAATTCCTCTGTATCATCTTGATATGATGTATTGGAATTCGGATAAGACTACGGTGGAAAATAGCGTTTTTCTCAGGCGGTTGTCTGCCGTACTTGAAAATGGCGAGTGGATAATTGACGGTAATTACGGATCAACGATGGAGCTGCGAATGGCGGCTTGTGATACGGTGATTTTTTTTGATTATACGCTGGATATTTGCCTTGAAGGCATAAGGGAGAGGGTTGGAAAGCCAAGAAGTGATATGCCGTGGATCGAGAGCGAAGAAGATGCGGAATTTATTGAGTTTATAAAGAGCTATAAAAAGCAGCAAAGACCAAAAGTATTGGAACTGTTTGAAAAATACGCCCATAAAAACATAATCATTTTCAAAAGCAGAGAACAAGCGGATGCGTTTTTGAATGGAGAAAAGCTATGATTTTAGAAACAAAACGCCTCATTCTTCGCCCGTGGTGCGAGGATGACGCAGAGGAATTATACAAATATGCAAGAGATCCAGAGGTAGGACCGCCTGCCGGATGGCCACCGCACACAAGCGTGGAGAACAGTCTGGAGATCATTCGCACGGTGCTTTCTGCAACCGAAACTTATGCCGTTTGCTTGAAAGAGAACGGCAAGCCAATCGGCAGCATCGGTTTACATCGCAATGATCTTGCCGAAAAGGACGATGAATATGAGCTTGGATACTGGATAGGGAAGCCTTTTTGGGGGCAGGGATTTATCCCCGAGGCTTCACGAGAGATGCTTCGCTACGCCTTTGAAGAGCTTGGAATGAACCGCATTTGGTGCGGCTATTACGACGGCAATGAAAAAAGCCGTCGTGTGCAGGAAAAGCTGGGATTTGTCTATCATCATACCACAGAAGGACTTGAGGTTGGGCAAATGAACGAGATACGCACAGGTCACAGCAATCTTATGACAAAGGAGCGCTATCAGAAGGTCGAGCTTTTCCGTGAGCAGAAAAAATTGCTCGATACCTTCCTTGAAACCGGTGCGATCTCTTGTGCTCAATATGAAAAGAGCTTTGGCGATCTGTGTGACCTGATGGAAATGCACGGTGTTGAGTAAGGATATGGACTGAGTCGAATTATATGACTCAGCCCTTTTTTATAGCTATTGTTTTCTGATTCAGTAATTATCAGAAATCCTTATTTTTATATGCGATTCTATATTGTCTCGGAGAAAGTCCGGTTTCCTTTTTAAAACGACTTATAAAATATGAACATGAAGAAAAACCGGACCTATCGGCAACATAATTTATACTTCCCACGGTTGTAATAAGAAGATTTTTAGCTCGTTCGATACGATATTTTAACAAATAATCATGGAGAGTGCAGCCGGCGGATTTTTTCATCAATCGGTTGAGATAATATGGATGATAGTTGAAATGTGATGCAATGGTTGTATTGTCAAGCTCCGCATCCCAATAATTCGCCCTTATAAACTCTTTGATACCAACTATCAAGCTGTTTTGCGATATGAAATTTTCATTCTCGGTTATCATTTTGATGAGGCAAAGCTTTATTTTGGCGGAAACCTTTGCTATATAATATTCATCCTTTGAGAGAAAGCTTTCGACCGCCTCCGCTATATCTGCAAACATTGAAAGACAGTTTCCCTTTATTATTGGCTCTGAAAGCTCACGAAGAAGTTCATATCTGGGCGCTCTTTCAGACTTGAAGCTTGATTCAAATGCCGTGTTGAGAGAACTTGAAAGATAAGAAAACTTATCGCAGAGATCAAAATCGAATAAATATATTTTTGCACTGTCCGGCTTTTTAAAATTAAAAGTGTACCTTGAAAGGGGCGGAAAATATATTGCTGTATTATTTGAAAAGCTATAGTCTTCTCCGTTAACATGAACAGCTCCTTCGCCGCTCATAATATAAAAAAGACGGCAATCATAGCAAATTCTGTTTTCTGATGTTTCCTCGTAATAACTATGTAAATTGGCATATCTTATAAAAGGATTAAGATTTTCGAGCTTCATAAAATTCCTCCGCCAATCATTTTTATTTATTGTATCACATTATTTTATCTATTGCAAGAAATATTTGTTTTTTGATATTTTTGCGTTTGATTAGCTTTACAACGGTTTGATGTTATGTTATATAATTTTAAAAAAAAGGAGAAAAATCGTTATGAACAAGAAAATGACTTTGGCAATAATCGGCTGCGGACGTTTCTGCCAATTTTTTGTGCCGCTTTTCAAGGCACATCCGACAGTTGAAAAGATCTATGTTTGCGATATAAAAAAGGATCGAGAGGAGGACTATGCAAAGAGATTTGGTGTTGAAAGGATAGGAAGCTTTGAGGAAGCGCTTGCTTCAAAGGAGATCAATGCTGTTGCCATCTTCACTCAGCGCTTTGCTCACGGTCCTATGGTGATAAAGGCACTTGAGGCAGGCAAGCATGTTTACAGTGCGGTTCCGTGCGGTATTACTGTAGATGAGATAACGGAGATCGAAAAGCTCGTCAGAAAAACACGCCTTACATATTCCATGGGAGAAACAGGCTTCTATAGAGGTGCCGCCATCTACTGCCGCAGAGAATTTGCAAAGGGCACATTCGGAAAATTTGTTTATGGCGAGGCACACTATAATCACGATATAAGGAATATGGAGCAGAGCTTCAGAAGCTCTGGCGGAGAGGATTGGAAGAAATATGCGGGCATTCCTCCCATGTTCTATCCCACCCATTCTACATCAATGGTTCTCAGCGCAATGCCGGGAGTTTATGCAACAAAGGTTTCCGCAATGGGCTTTGAAGGCTCCGAAAGAACTGATATCTTCGGCAGAGAGGGACAGAATCTCTATGATAATCCGTTCTCTAATACTGCAATGCTTCTTAAGCTTTCAAATGGGGGCGTTGTAAGAATAAGCGAAAACAGATGCGTCGGCTGGAAAGCTCCGGAAACGTATATTTCTCAGTTCTACGGCTCTGAGGGGGGATACGAATTCTCTGTTGCAAAGCATCATATGGCAACATGGGATCCGGAAAAGAACGGAAATGTGATCATGCGCGATGTTTCAAAGGAATTCCATCCCGAAAGCGTTTGGGAGCTTCTTGAGAAGGACTATGATAGAGCCATTCAGGCAATCTCGGAGGGCGCAGGATTTGAGGAAAGCGTACCACATCAGCCGACAGAATATCTTCCGAAAGAATATAAAGGCATGATAAACGGCCATAACGGAACACATCATTTTCTTATCGACGATTTTTGCCGTGCATTTGCCACAGGAAAGCTATCGCCAACAAATATCTGGGATGTAGCAAGATACAATATTCCGGGTCTTGTTGCACACGAATCCGCAATGCACGGTGGTGTTCCTATGGATGTACCGGACCTTGGAAATCCCCCGGATGATTGGCCTGTTCTGGATTGGGAAACAAGAAGTGACGACGAAAGATAAAAAAAGGGCAATTCTGCGAAAGCAGAATTGCCCTGATTTTTTATGTGAGTTCTCCTGTGTATCTATATGGAACATGATCCTTATTCCGTGCTTATCTGCCATTGCGGGGACATATGCGCTTGCAACAGATGTAACATCGCTATCAAGTGCAGCAACTGCAAGAGACCGGAAGCCTTTTTGTATTAGAAATAATTTTAGGATATTCTATTCAGCTGTGACTGTAATTTTTTGATTTTATCACATATTTCGTCGTATTCTGTGAAGGCATCAACGATCTCTTTATCGTCTTCGAAAACAGGTCGATTGATATATTTTTTATTTATGTAATATACTTTATCGCAGCTTTCAAATCTGACCTTGATCTTGTTTACATTTTGTTCGATGATAACACCTGAACCCAAAGCATCTTGATTTACCTGCACATTTATCAGAGAAATTTCTTCAAAACGAGCAGCTTTGCATTCAAGCTCATTTATTTCCGAGAGTAATGCATTGATCTTTTCTTGCTTTTCTCTCTCTTCTTTTGCACGGGCTTCTGCCAGCGTAAAGGCCTTCAGCACCTCTTTTTTTGGGGTATAATTTATTCCTGCAAACAAATTATAAGTCTTGCAGCAATAAATGAGATCAAAAACCAAAAGGTGCAAGCTTTCATCGCGGTCATCATTCAAAAGCTTGAAATGTGCAGTTATTAGGTCATTGTGGTTTTTTAGCTCATCAAGAACTGCATCGCACATTTCATAATAATATTCAAGCTTGAAGTTTTCTCCCGACCCTATGTCTTTTTCGAATTCTATATTTCTGGCAAAGGCTTCAGACTCACTGTGACGGTAAATATAGTTTTCCGAAGGTGCAAAAAAAGCAAGATAGCATGAGGCGGAATGACGGTCCTGCTTAAATTTGAAGCTTCCGGGGTAGTATTTTTCCCTTAACCTATCAAACTCAAAAAGAAACCTATCAATATTGTTTTGTCTTTCGGAAATATTTCCGCCGTCATCGGCAAAAAGAATGTCGGTGAAAAGATGTTCGGTCGCATCTTCGTCAAGCTCTGCAATCTTCACAACTCCGGAAGAAGGACATACATAGCTGTTATCCATAAGCACCGAGAATTCTTTTTTTGCGGAATTGAATTTCTCGGAAAAAGACATTGATTTGGCTTCCTCTGAAAACCATACATCTCGAAAACGCTTAGCCGCCTTCCATTTGAATATCTCATTATTCCTCGAATTGTTGACATTATAAAAGTTTTCTTTGTATCTTTCGATGAGTAATCTTAAGGTTTGTGTGTTCATTTTTTCTCCAATAAATAATTTTCTATTACTTCTTTGATTTTACCATATGGTGTTGCGAAATATCCAAGCTTTTTAATTTTGCTGAGCGAAATTGTTTTGTTATCACCGCATTTTTCATTAATTACAGAGGTTGGTACGATATAGAATTCCCAATTGTTAAGGTTTAGTGGGTAGGAATCTTCCTTAGTATAGCCGGTGTTCAAGCAAAATACATAAATATCATTCTGCCTGCGGTATTCTGAATTACCGCTGATTTTCGGATCATATGATCCGTTAGCCTTTGTTATACCAAAAGAACGCTGTTTTGAAATTTTACCTTCTTTGTTGAACGAATGATAGTATGAGGTTTCCTTAACCTCGATTTTTAAACCTTTATATGTAAGATCCCAAAGAGTCCAATATTGATCGTTTTGGGATTCGTGGATATCTAAAGCTTTTGCTATGATAAATTCAGCGATTTTACCTTGTATATCATATATATTTGAATAGTGAAATCTCCAAAAGTCCAAAAAATCATAGTTCAAGTCTTTGCCTTCATATTCAAATTTTTCTGAGCCTTTCATTGTGTCCTCCAAAGTACAGTATAACATTATTATACAGCATTATCTGATTCGAGTCAATAAAAACATAAAAATGGCAATTATTTTGTAACAATAATACATATAACCACATCAGGTTTTGATATAACAACATAAAGGCAAAGGGCAATTCTGCGAAAAGCAAATTATCTCCAAGTTTTCAACTTCCGATTCTTTTTAAGGTCAAAAAAACGCCCACTCGCTATGACGAGTGGGCGTTTTATATCTATATTTGTTTTCTCATCTGCTCAAGTGCACCTTTTTCAAGGCGTGAGACCTGCGCCTGCGAGATGCCGATCTCTTCCGCTATCTCCATCTGCGTTTTGTTTCCGTAAAAGCGGAGCTTGATTATCGCACGCTCCCTCTCACCGAGCTTTTTCATGGCATCGCGCAGAGCAATGTTTTCAAGCCATAGATCATCGCCCGAATTTGGGTCGCTGATCTGATCCATGACATAGATTGAATCGCCGTTTTCCGAATAGACGGGATCATAAAGTGATATGGGAGGCGTTACAGCTTCAATGGCGTTCATAACAGCCTCTCTTTTCTCACCAAGCCTTTCTGCGATCTCGTCAACGCATGGCTCATATTGTTTTTCTCTTGTAAGTTCTTCCCGTGCTCCCATTGCCCTGTATGCAAGATCACGCACCGAGCGGCTTACTCTGATCGAATTGTTGTCACGGAGATACCGTCTTATTTCTCCTATTATCATTGGAACGGCGTATGTGCTGAAGCGCACGCCAAGCTCGGTATTGAAATTGTCCACTGCTTTTGTCAGACCGATGCAGCCTACCTGAAAAAGATCGTCCATCAGCTCACGCCTTCCGGTAAAACGCTGTATGACGCTGAGAACGAGCCTGAGATTGCCGTAGATCAAGGATTCACGAGCTTTTTTATCACCGCTTTTTGTCTTTAAAAGAAGCTCATTTGTTTCGCTTTGCGAAAGTGTTTTCAGCTTTGCGGTGTCAACACCGCATATTTCAACCTTATTATATATCAAAAAATCACTCCCATCCGTAATTCAAGTATTGACACGGATGGGATTAAGCTATGCAATTTTTTCTTCGGTAAAATAAGGTAGTTGAACTTTAGATGAGAGGTGCGCAAACACTCGGAAATGTTTTATAATCATCAATTTTGATAAAGGGAATATCGGAGAGATAAACCGATTCATCATTGCCGCCAAGCTCATAGTCATCACCGATAAAGACGATATTTTCATGTGAAAAACCCTTTTCAAGACAGTATGTATCAAGGGCATGATATTTGTCGAAGATTCCGGGGGTCATGTCAAATGATGACGAGCCGCCAATAAAAACGGTGTAGTCACTGAAAAGCTCCTTCACCTCGGCATAAATCTTTCTGCGTTTCTCCCTTGTAGGGTCGAACGCAATCTTGTCCTCGATGAGTGCTTTCGTTCCGAGGAGCGGAATTGTAACGCATCCCGATGGATGAAACTCAACATTGTCGCCCCTGTATTCGGTGAATCCGTGCTTTTCCCGAAAGGCGGTGACCTTTTTTTCAATGCTTTCACGATCACAGTCAAAAGTAAGGTTACGGATGATTTTCATATTGCCGATACTTTCGTCATATTCACCGTATTGAAGTCCATAGTTGCCGATAATATCAATTTTCATCCTGCCGAGCTGGTTCCAGATGCGCATAACCTGTCCCGCACCTACCATTATGAGCTTGTATTTTTTAGCGAGTAACTCAAGAGCTTTTTTGTTTGTATCCTCAAGGGGCTGCTTGTGCTGAGTTAATGTTCCGTCAAGGTCGAGAGCAATGACCTTTATGTTTTTGTGAATTTCCTTGTCGAACAGCATAAAATCACCTCATTTTCGTATTATATTTTATCACGAAACTAAATATAAGTCAATATAAATTTAAATTTGCTATTGACAAAACCAATGGCATTGATTATAATATGCGTAAGTTTAAAGACATTGCTTTCTGACCTTAAGCGAAAAAGCCTTTTGACATAGGAAAGATAAAAAAGGAGGGTTCCAGAATGATCAACGTTAATGATTTTTGCTGCTCTACTGATAGCGAAACACTTGAGAATGCAATAGTCAACCGAACATCTGACGGCGTCGTAGTTATCCCACCGCGTGTATCAGACATTGAATCCGAGCGCGCTTATTGGCTGATTGACAGAGCTATTCTGATTCCCCAAAACACCACCATTGTACTGCAAAACTGTAAGATCAAGCTATCAGACAAATGCAGGGACAACTTCTTCCGTTCCGCCAATTGCGGTATGGGAATCGAATTTCCCGAGAGGATCCGCAATATTCATATCAGAGGAGAGGGACTTTGTGTGCTTGAGGGGGCAGATCATCCGAGAGCTGCAGGTGACGGAAGCAAGCATTTGCAGTGTCCCTGTCCGTATCTGCCGGAGGATATATGCAAATATGCAACCTATATTCCCGATGATCGCAGATCTCCCCAAAAGCTGATTTGGGATGATTTTCACGGTAATTCTTACGGTACAGATGCAGAAAATCCCGAGGAATCTCAATACGGTGACTGGCGTGGTATCGGCATTCTGTTTGCAAACTGTGAAAATTTTTCAATCTCCGGACTGCGCATTGTTAATTCCCACGGCTGGGGAATTTCGCTGGAAGCCTGTTCGTTCGGACGAGTGGAGAAGATCGATTTTGATGAGCATATGTATAGGGAAATAGATGGAATACTCATGAATATGGAAAATCAGGATGGCATTGATGTGCGTAATGGCTGTCATCATATCGTGATCTCGGATATCACGGGGCAGACAGGCGACGATGTGATAGCTCTGACTGCTATCGCCAATCCCCAATACAAACCCGGCGGAAGTTTGAGAAACACCCACGTGATGCATAACGACTGGACAAAGCGCGAAAGCGGAATACATGATATTATTATTCGGAATGTAATCGCTCACTCCTACCATTGCTATGAAATTCGTCTGCTTCCTGCCTATACCGAGATCTATAATATTGTTATCGATGGCGTTATTGATTCCGGTCCCGTTCTTCCTCATGACTCGCAGGGCACTATATTGCTTGGCTCGAATTACTATGGAAAATACACCGAGGACAGTATGCGAAATATTACGATTTCCAATTGCATTTGCGGCAGTCCGTCGGAGACTCCCGACGCCGGAAAAGCAATTGTGCTTGAAAGCTATCTGAAGGACTCCACTATTACAAACGTGATCAATAAAAATCCAAAACATCCTTTGATTTCTTTAAGGCATGAAAACGGTCTGATAAATGTTGCAATGAACGGACTTGTGGATGCGGGTAAATAATCCAACATTCGCGAAACAAGGTAAACTGGAAATCTTTTGGACAAAACAAATCACTCCCATCCTATGTCACAAGTATTGACAAGGATGGGAGTAAGCTACGCAATTTTTCTTCGGAAAAAATAGGGATAAAAAAGCAGAAGAAATTATTTTAATTTTACTATTGACAAAACTGATGTCATCTGTTATAATATATAGCACGGTACGGAGGCATAGCTCAGTTGGTTAGAGTACTTGCTTGACATGCAAGGGGTCGCAGATTCGAGTTCTGCTGTCTCCACCAAAACGAAAGTCTTGAAATCATTAGGTTTCAAGGCTTTTTTATTTTTCACTGACAATGCACTAAAAGCAATCAGGTCAACAAAAAGGTCAACAAATACCGTGTTTTGTGGGAAAGAAGGTCAAAATGGCAAGTATTTACCCCAACAAAAAGAACGGAAAAATTGTATCTTTCAAATTCAAAGCATATCTTGGAAGAGATGAAAACGGAAAACAAGTATTCAAATGCTCAACTTGGATTCCCGACAAAATAATGAGTGAGGGCAAGTTAACTGCTCTCGCAGAAAAAGAAGCAACCATTTGGGAGCGTGATTTACTTTGTACTATCGCAGAAGAAAAGAGTACAACCTATCCAGAAGAAATCACTTTCAAAGACTTTGTTGAAAAAAGTGTTTTCCTACCGAGTTAAACAACACAGAACACCGCAATTCCACTATTGATTTTAGGCGTTATTTGCTCATTATAATCGTTGACTATTTAGGCGAATTCAAGTTGAAGAATATCGACAGTACTAAAATTGAGGAATATCTTGATTATCTCAAAAACACTTACAAAACAAAGCACAATACGCAAGTTTCGCAACAGACAATGCGACATCATTATCATTGACAATTCAACAAATATCTTACAGTTATTTTGTAGAACTATTGACTTTCAGCATGAAACTTGTTATAATACACTCATAACTTTAAATTTTTATATATTTTTGGAGGAAAAAATGAAAAAGTTTACAAAAATTCTGCTTTTAGTTTTGGCATTTGTACTTATCTCCGTAGTGCTTGCCTTGACCGCTTTTGCAGCAGAAACATCAGGAGATTGTGGAACAGTGAGTAGCGTTGTAAAGTATTCATACAGCAACGGAGTTCTCAGGATTACAGGCACGGGTCAAATGTGTTCTTTTAGTAACGAGTACCCACCGCCGTGGAAAGGGTTGTATATAGAAACAGTAATTGTATCTGATGGAGTTACCGGTATAGGTAGTAACGCTTTTAGTGGATCTTCTCATCTTAAAAATGTAGTGCTTGGAAAAGATGTTGGTCATATTTATGACGGTGCCTTTAGGTATTGTCGCTCATTGGAAACTGTAACTCATTCAGAATTATATTACATAGGTGACTATGCTTTCAGTAATTGCACCTCATTGAAAAATATAAATTTTGAAAGCTTCGTTTATGTTAGGCCATATTCATTTTATAATTGTTCGAGTTTAACCAGTGCGGTTTTCTCAGATCGAATATTATACATTGGTGGTTATGCTTTTGCGTATTGTTCAAGTCTCAATGAGATAAGTTTTCCTGGAGTGCATTATTGGGATGATGGTCAAGAATATGTTACAATTATTTATGAAAACACATTTAAATCGACGGCGTACTATAACGATATTTCTAATTGGGAAAATGGTAAGGTACTTTATATTTCTAATTATTTGGTTGAAGTTAAAGCAGATTTGTCGGGAAGTTATATCATTAAAGATGGTACAGCAGGCATAGCTGAACATGCTTTTAGAAATTGTGATAATCTTTCTGGTCTTTTCATTCCTGATAGTGTTGCCCTAATTTATTATCCCGGATGGAAAAACCTTAAGGAAATCAAATTTTCAACGAAGATAGCCATGGGTTTGGATGGTTCTTATGCAAACTTGGCGGAAAAGGTTGTAATTACTCCCAGTAGTGATAGTTACACGTTTCCCGACGGTTCCTCTTGGCATGGAAATACTGTTAATCAAAATTCATTTATCAGTGAAAAAAACATTAAAACAGTAATTATGGAAGAAGGAATTGAACATATAGAATATTCTGCGTTTGCACGTTGTTCTGGTATTGAAAATGTTATTTTCCCTGAATCTTTAAAGAGCATTGGTAATAACGCCTTTTATGGATGTTCTGAAATAACCAAAATAGTTATACCTGAAAATGTTACGAATATTGGCTTTTATGCTTTTGATGGTTGTTCCAAGCTGGAAAGTGTACTTTTTTGGAGTAAAAACATTGATTTTAAAAGTGAAGTTTTTAGAAATTGCCCTAATCTCTCAACAGTTTATCTTTTCAAAAACAGCACGGCAGATACATATTTTTCCTCAGAAGAATATATAAAAATCTATTTGGATGAAGGCTGTTTGACAGCTTATTGTAACGGAACGGATATCATTAGAAATTTTGCTCAGATAAACAGAGAAGCAAAGCTTGTTGCGGATATAAAAATAAGTGCGATTTCTAAAAATCTCATAAAGAAATATCAACTTATACAGAATGATACAGTTCTTGCGGAAAGTGAAAGCGGAAGCTTCAGTATCAGCAATGACAAGTTTATAAAAGGCGCATCTATAAAGGTTGCGGTTGTTGACCATGAGGGCGAGTCTACAATGTATCATCTCAATATTGATATTGTTTCTTTTGATTACACCGCAACATCATTCCCGATAATTTCGGATATCATTAAGGTTCAGGAGTGGGCTGACGATGTTTTTGGCGGATGTAAATTCAACTTTGGCAACGACGGACCTATAGACATTACTTTTGAGGTCAATAATACCGAGTTAAAGGTTGGCTTTAATGAGAAAGTTGAGGATAAAGATCTTTCAGAGCTGAATGAGGATCTGCGGGATTGGTTGAATGAAAAGCAAAAAATCGAATCATCGTCATCAATTTCTTTTTCGATTGGTGGCTATGCGGTTTTTGAAATTGGAAACCTCGGTCCAAAGTCTTCAAAATGTATGGTAATCATGTTTGCAAAATATAAAGATGAATTTGGAAAACAGTTTGTGGCATGGGGTATTCCCTTGAGATTGGAATTTGAGTTTTCTGCTGAAGGCAATTTTCAAATCACAGAAATAGGATACGATGAAGAGCTTGGGCAGATCATTCTTCCGGAAGTTAATTCATCTATGGGCATGGACGTAACGGCAAGGCTTGGAGCAGGTGTTAAACAAGCTTCGATTGGTGTTTACGGCAACTTGCTTGCAGAAATTGGCATGAAGGTTATTCCGGATTTTTCGGTAAATTCGATTGTAGCAAGAGGAGAGCTTGGCTTATATTGCAAAGTTGCGGGCTTTGGTGAAGGCATGGTGCCGGTTATAAATGGCGAGCGTGTGCTATATCCGGCATCACCACAAAATCTGATGCTTAAAAATTTTGATATGCTCTACTATGAAGAAAATTATTCCGCTCCTGTCTCAAATAGACAAGCCTCTGAATGGAATTTCACCGATGAGGGCGTTTTGCAGACAGGTGTTTCTCAAAGCGCAGACCCTCAAATTGTAGGTTTTGCAGATTATAATACCCTGATGGTCTATATTGATGAAGATGAAAACGGAATTACAAAGCTGAAATATTCAGAATTTGTTATTGACCATGAGCAGGAGATTTCAGGTTGGAGTACTCCTTTGGATGTTGAACACATAAATAATACTGTTTTTGAATTTGATGTTTATAACGATTGGGGTGACATATGGCTGGTTTATACCGCTGCTAAATGCGATGTTTCAGATCTTGAGGATTTTTCAGAGATCGCATCAAAGGCAGAGGTCTATGTTTCAAAATTTGATATGGAAAGCCACGCCTTCGGTGAGCCTGTTCGCATAACTGATAATGATTTTTATGAGAAAAATCTATCATTCATGTTGATGGACGGTTATTATACAGTTGCTTATGTTGAAAATACCGATAATCATTTTCTCGGAATGACAGAGAATAATTCTGTATATATCAGCCGTCTTTACGACAACGAATGGTCTGAACCCTCTAAAATAATCGAAAATTGCAATGCGGTTACCGATCTTGAGCTTTGCACTATTGGATATTGGGACTATATAGCTCTGATCGAGGACACAGACAGTAATTTTGCAACCGAAAATGATTCTGTACTTATTCTTTGCAATTCTGATGGTATAACTAAGAGGATTGATGAAGGAAATATTTCCAATCTCAAAAATCTTAATTATATCCTTTATTGGTATAAAGACGGTGCGGTATATTCCCTTGATGATATTGATGAAGCATATTCTTTTGTGACAAATATAGAGGGAGCTTCAGATTTTGAGATAGTTGATGATTATGAAAAGCTTTCGATAATTTATAGGGTTTATAATTCCGAGGGGGAGATGGGTGGCTGTGACATTTGGACAAGGTTCAATTATGAAGGCGTTTGGTCAAATCCCATCAGATTGACAGAGGAATCCGGACTTTTTGCAGATGGCTTTTCAGCTTGTGGAAATTTGGGCGTTGTTTTGCTTGTTTCAAGATTTACTGGGGTAAGCTTCACGGAGAATGATTTTGAACTGGATTCACGTTTGAATTCTTATGTTTGCTTGCCTATTTCACGTCTTGAAATAAAAGAGATTAAACATGAGCGGTTGTTTAATGGTGCAGCGGTTGAAATGCATATCTATGTTGAGAATAAAGGTTTGTCATTTGCCTATGGTTTTGATCTTACAGTTGATGATTCAACACAAAATATCGACATGGTCATAGCTCCTGGAGAAATCGTGGTCGTAGATTATTTATATACGGTGAATGATTATGTTAATCCAACCGTAACCGTTGTGGATGAGAATTCAAATACATCCGAACGTGTAGTAGAAATTTTCTGTTTTGACGCTGCGGTTGATGCGAAATTGAGCATCGAAAACGATAAGTGTTTTATCCGTGTAACAGCTATAAATGAAGGACAACTTTCGGGAAGTGGTGTGCTTAATATTAGACTTGGAGATGCTAATGGCAAAGTAATTTATTCAGAAAAACTATATTTGAGTGCATCAAGTTCATTTGTGGTTAAGCACAATGTTGATAAAATTGATGCTCAAAAGCTTTATGTGGAATTTGTTCCTAATGAGCAGGACGATGATAACTTCTCACTAAATAATTTTACTGTTCTTGAATTGAGAGAACCAAAGGAAAGTGCTAAAATTGTTTATGGTGACGTGAATTCGGACGGAGCAATCGATGTCAAAGATGTTGTTCTTTTTGCTCAATATCTTGCTGGATGGGATGTTTCGCTGGATTTAGATGCCGCTGACTGTAATAATGACGGCGAAACAAATATAAAAGACATCGTACTTCTTGCACAACATCTTGCCGGATGGAATGTGACCTTGGGGTAATATACTCAATATCAGTATATTTATCTATCAAAATAGCCGCCTCGCTTATTTAAAGCGGGGCGGTTACTAAATAATATTATTTTACTAATTTTGTATTCTATGTTAAGGATAAACGACAAAGGTGAATTAATGCGCAAACTCAGATTCTGAGTTCTGCTGTCTCCACCAAAGCAAAAGTCTTGAAATCATTAGGTTTCAAGGCTTTTTTATTTTTCACTGACAATGCACTAAAAGCAGGTTAGTGGCACACATCTCGATATGCTGTGGGGGAAAGGTTCGTTTGTTTCGAAAAAAATTTCGAAAACTCCAAAACGTTTCCGTAACCAACAGAATTCGCAATCTGAGATATTGAAAGCTCAGTATGGGCAAGAAGCCTTTTTGCTTCGGCAAGCTTACAGCTTAAAATATATTGCTTTGTGGAAAGTCCGGTTTCCTGTCTGAAAATCCTGAACAAATAAGGTTGTGTAATACCTAATGTGTTACAAAGATCGCTTACGGATATTGGCAAATGCAAATTTGTTTTAATATAATTTACCGAAAAATCAAAATAAACTCTTGTTATCGAGTCTTTCGATGTACCTTCTATCGCAACACAAGAGTTGAAAATATGCAGAAACAGTTCCGAAAGACGTGTCATTTGTGAAAAGCTGCTTGTGGCAGATAACAGCTGCTTTGCGATAAGATCAAGCTCATACAAATTATAAAACTTAAATATGCCGGTTCCCTCATTTGCACAATGTTGTGAGAAAAAATATTCCATCATAGGATCCTCGGAAATGATCCATAAAAATGACCATGGGTCATTTTCATCCGAATGATATTCTTCATGTGTGCCCGGAAAAATCAAAAAGCCCTGTCCCTTTTCAACAATATTTCCGTTGAAGGTTCCTTTCCCGGATAAAACATAGTGAATTATATACTGATTTCTGACAGAAGGACCAAATCGAGTAACCATCGGATCGTCCGAAAAACCGATAGAATAAATTTTCGGAGCTTGTACGGAATCTGTCGCTATCAATTGATATCTTTTCAAGTGTTCATCTCCTTTTGTTATGATTTTACCATATGCAGTTATGATTTGTCAATGCCTTTTTTTGATTTTCTGTGATAAAATATAAAAAACGGTAAAATAGAAAAGGAGACGCGAAAATGTTAAAGGATGAATTCTTGAAGCTTGGTGAGTACGCTGCCGCAGGATTATACGAAGAACCTGACAGAAGCTTGTTTTACAGAAAAGCGTTGGGGCTTCGGCGATTTTACGAAAACTGTGAGCTTGCAGTGTACGGCGGAGAATACTTATATCCTTCCGGTGTTACTGCTCAAAAAATGAGTATCATTCCGAATTATCTGAGGGGCTTTACGTGTACATCAGATTCATTGTATAAAGAAGCACCGAGCCTTGATAAAAAATTCAATGAAGAATTCTGTGCCTATAATTCTACCGTTCCATCCGAGCACACGGTCGCGGGCAATATGTATACACATTCCATTCCATACTATGAACGCATCTTAAAAGAGGGATTTCTCTCATATATATCAAGAATAGAGAAAATTTCCGATACAGATATGAAAGAAGGATTGCTTCACTTAATTCGCGGAATAGAGTGTTATATCAAGCGCTGTGTAGAATATCTGATTTCCGTTAACGCAGAGCAAAAATTGATCGAAGCTCTGAAAAAAGTGCCGCTCCATCCTGCGGCAACGGCATATGAAGCCATCGTTGCTTGGAATTTTGTGATGTATCTGGATAACTGTGATAATCTCGGATGTCTTGGCAATGGTTTGTTGCCATACTATAAGGGTGAAAACCTGATTCCGTATCTTGAAAATCTTTATGATAATCTTGATAAAAACAACGGCTATTCTATGTCATTGGACTCGACTTGTCCCGAGCTTACCGTACAGTGTCTGAGAGCAGCGTGCGGAAAGCGCCGTCCGATGATTGAGCTTTTCGTCGATGAAAGCACTCCCGAATCGGTTTGGCAAGCTGCGTTTGCAGCTGTGAAAAGTGGGGGAGGACAACCTGCATTTTACAATGCGGACGTATTACTTAAAGGACTTAAAAAAAGATTTCCAAGCATTCGTGATGAGGATCTTAGCCGCTTCTGCGGTGGCGGCTGTACTGAATCCATGCTGGCAGGCTTATCGAACGTCGGCTCTTTGGATGCAGGAATCAACCTTCTTTTAATTCTTGAAGATACGATAAAATCTGTGTTAACTTCCTCGGCAGACTTTGAAGAATTCTGCGAAATCTATCTGAGTAAAGTGAAAGACACAGTCGAAACGGTAAAAAAAGAGATCAACCACTCAAGAAAAGAGCGATCAAAGTATAATCCACTTCCGATGCGAACGCTTTTGATCGACGATTGCATCGATAAAGGCATAGAATACAACAGCGGCGGTGCGAGATACGGCTGGAGCATCATCAATTTTGCGGGACTGATTAACGTGATAGATTCTTTACTTGCTATCAAGGTGCTCGTGTTTGATAAGAAAAAATATACTGCCGAGGAGATCATCGAGCTTTTGCAAAGCAATAATAGCGAATTTTTGCACGAAGTTATCGGTCTGCGTGAAAGTTTTGGAAAAGACATAAACGAGATCAACAGCTTTGCAAATAAAATCAGTGAAAGTATTTTTAGTATGACCGAAACGGGAAATCTGATTTTTGGAGAGGGATTTCTTTCGGCATCTATTCAATTCCTCTCACAGGTCGATGCGGGAAAGCATATTGATGCAACTCCAGATGGACGATCTGCCGGTGCACCTCTTTGTGATTCACTTGCAGCAATATTCGGTAAGGATTCATGCGGGCCCACGGCACTTCTTAATAGTATTACGTCCTTGGATCTGAAGCGTGCATTAGGTGTACCGGTGGTCAATTTTAATATTACGCAAAATTTCAATGACAATGTGTTAAAAGCCTTGATCTTGGGATATATGAAGCGTGGGGGAATACAGTTACAGATCACCTATGCTTCAAAGAAAGAATTGCTTGATGCGTATGAGCATCCTGAGCATCATGGCAATCTGATCGTAAGGGTTGGAGGATACTCGGAATACTTTAACCGTCTTTCCGATCCAATGAAACGAATGATTATCAATAGAACAATTCAAGGCGGAGTGTGAATATAAATGGGGCGGTTAAAGTGCTTGAATGGGTGGCAGATTTGAACGCTGCTGTCTCCATCATGTAAAAAGTCTTGAAGCATAAGTGCTTCAAGACTTTTTTTCATATTTCAGAAGAACACGATCCATATGGGATATATCGAAGAAGCCGCAAAGCTGGGCGGCTTCTGTTCGTGAGATGCCCATTGAAAGAAGACTTCCGGCCTTTTTCGCTCGATAGTCGAGAATATATCTGTTTGGTGTGCTGTTTGTCATCGTTTTGAATTTGCGAAGAAATGTGGATTTGGAAACATTACAAAGCTCGGAAAGCCCTTCAACCGTTATTTTTTCGGAATAATTATTATGAATATATTCAAGAGCCATAAGAATATCAAAGCAATTTTTTTGATCGCTTTTAGACTTTTGGTCAAGATCCCTTGAGGCATAAAGGCAAAGGGATGTTATGATTTTCAAAGTCATAATATTCCTTACGGTGTCTGCTTCGTCCGATTCCTCAAATTCAATTTCATCAAGGATGGCAATATCATTTTTCAATTTTAGAAGATAGTCATATTCCAGATTCATATAGAAATTTTGCTCATTTGCTCTTAGCTGCGGCTCGATTTCAAACAGTAGCTTGAATTGCCGAAGGTTGCTCAGCATATCGGAATATTTATCAAAAAAAGCTTGATTTGCAACAAGATGAAATACATTAAAAATCGGATCGATATTCTCATACCCGTGGAGCACTCCGGGAGGAATGACGAACATATCGCCAGGAATGACTTTCAGACGCCTTTTTTCTATATAATGATATCCACTTCCCTCAAGAATGATATTGATCTCAAAAAAATCATGCTCGTGCATTTTATAGTTATATTGCTCTGTTTGAAATGCAAGTGTCATGGCAAGAGGACGGTGAGGGAAGATCTCCTCCGTGGTTCTGAGCCATCTGATATTGTTATCAATATACATATAAAGCCCCCTTTTATAGATTTTGATGCAAATATACAAGAAATTTGAAGGTTTTGTACTATCATTTTACCATAAATGATGATATAATGCAAGTATCAAATCAGAAAAAGGAGTATTTATCATGGAAAATATTTCAAAGAGACTGCTTGAGGCAGGAGAGTTTTATGCTTCGGGATATACGGAGGATTGTGATCGCTCGAGATTTTATCGTACAGCTAAAGCCATGCTAAGATACCGTGAACACTGTTCTCTTCCGAAATATAACGGAGAGCTGCTTTATCCGAACGGCAAATGTATTATTGATAAAATGTTTGTCTATCCGGAATATGCCTTTACTCACCATTTTGATTACGAAAGCTATGATGAATATGATAGAGAGCTAGCAGAATGCTGTCAAAATAATATTCCCATGTGGCATACCGTGCGTGAAGAGCCACAGAACGGTCCTATATACGGAGGTGTGTATACTCACGCAAGTGTAAACTACTTCCGAATAATGAACGAGGGACTTGACTCTTATCGGGAGCGCATACTGAAATGTGAGGATAAAGATTTCAGAGAGGGATGTCTTTTGGTGCTCGAAGGTATCGAAATATATCGCAGGCGTTGCATTGAATATTTGAGATCGGTATCCGCTGATGAAAAGCTTATTGCCTCTCTTGAAAAAATTCCATTTAAAAAGGCAGACACATTATATGAGGCTTTGATTGGGTGGAATTTCATTTATTATATCGATCTGTGCGATAATATCGGCAGCTTTGACAGAGAGCTTGACCATTGGTATAATGGTGAAGATGTTGTTGATGTATTGCGTAATTTTTACCGAAACGTAGATGCCAATGACGGCTGGTCATTGCGTGTCGGTCCTGAGATATACCCGATAACTTATCAGATACTTGAGGCTTCAAGGGGGATTCGTCGTCCATCTGTTGAACTTTGCATTGATGGTGATGTTCCGGAAGATATCCGTTTATTATCCAGTGATCTTATAAAAAGCGGAAGCAGTAATCCCTGTTTTTATAACTACCCGATCTATCAAAAGGCGTTGCATGAGCGTTTTCCGAAGATTCCGCAATGTGATCTTGATAAATTCGCAGGTGGTGGCTGTACAGAAACGATGCTGACGGGAATTTCGCGTGTTGGCTCTATTGACGGAAGCGTAAATACAGCATATGTATTTTGTGAATATATGAATGAATGTCTTGCCCAAAAGGATACCTTTGAAGATTTTTATGAAGGCTTGATCGAGCGTATAACAAAATACGCCAATATGCTTTTTGAGACTATCAACGACAGTTATAAATACGCATCCGAATATATGCCTAACCCCGTAAGAACTGTACTTATAGATGACTGTATAGATAACGGAAAGGACTATAATGCAGGCGGTGCAAGATGGAATTGGTCTACTGTCAACTTTTCAGGAACTGTAAATGTTATCGAATCACTTCTTGCCATAAGAGAGATCATTTATGAAAAGAAGGAGATGACGGCAAAAGAGTTCCTTGAGAGACTGAATGCGGAGGAGGAGTTTTTCTACAAGCGACTGAAAAAATGTCTTCATTACGGTGTCAACGATAAATGCGCAGACAGTCTTGCGACAGATTTCCTTAAAAGGGTATATAGTACCACAGATGGGAAAAAATCCTATTTCGGAGATGGATTTGTCTCATCATCTATTCAGTTCATCACATATGTTCGCCGTGGAGAGAACGTTGGACCAACTCCCGACGGAAGAAAGAAAGGTGAGCCGCTTTGTGATTCGCTTGCACCGATCTTTGGAAATGATACAAAATCCGTGACATCAACGCTGGGAAGCGTTTCCTCTCTTGATTTGAAGCTTGCTCTCGGAACACCCGTTGTCAATCTTCGGCTGTCAAAAAAATATTCCGATGAGATGCTTTTTACTCTTATAAGAGGATTTTTTGAAAACGGAGGCATGATGCTTCAGATAAACTGCATTTCAAGGGAAGAGCTGGAGGATGCTATGGTTAATCCCGATAAGCATAGGAATCTTCTTGTGCGCACGGGAGGTTATACCGAATATTTTGTCAATCTATCACCGAAAGAACAGCGCACTATTATTGCACGTACTGAATATGACGAATAAAATGTCTGATACAGCTAATATTTCCAAGATCACACATGGCTCAACAGAGGATGGACGAGGAATAAGAACGGTTGTTTTCTTTGGCGGATGCGGACTTGGCTGCAGATGGTGTCATAATCCCGAATGTATTCCGCCGGAACCTATTCTCATGCATTTTGAGAATAAATGTATCTCCTGCGGACAGTGTGTAAAAATATGTCGGGAAGTTTTTGGTATGACAGCAGAAGGAATAGTTATTGACCGAACAAAATGCGACGGTTGCGGCAAGTGCATATCTCATTGTTTGGGAGATGCACTTGCCATCTCGCAATGTAAAATGACCTTCGAGAAAATATTTGAGGAGATCGAAAAAGACAAATCCTATTACAAATATTCGGGTGGCGGTGTCACATTTTCCGGCGGTGAATGCCTTATGCAACCGAAGATGCTTAAAAGTCTTTTGAAAAAATGTGCGACGGAGGGGATAAATACTTGTATTGAAAGTTGCTTTGATGTTCCGTATGAAGTGATTGAGGGTATATACCAATATGTTAATTCATTTTTCATTGATATCAAGCATATGGATCCGGATATACACAGATATTATACCGGAAGGGGCAATGGGCGGATTTTGTCAAATATCAGAAAAATATTCCAAAATCATGGAGACATAACTTTCCGTATTCCGCTGATCCCCGGAGTGAATGACAGTATGGAGAATCTTGAAAAAAGCGTTGATTTTGTGGCATCTCTCAAAGGAAAATCGGAAAAGCGCATTGAAGTTCTTAAATACAATGATCTTGCCGCACCAAAATACAGAAGCATCGGGCGTAATTTTGTGAATTTTGGAAAGCCGCAGAGCGATGATGAGCTTTCACATTTGAAGACTCATCTTAACAGCTTGTATGAAAATGTCAAGGTTATTTAAGATAAAAGAGAAACAATAATTTGTCGAACTGTCGTAAATCGTGAAACTATACCCCAATGCTGTCGCATTGCCCTGCGGGTTCGACTCCACTTCGTTCCGCTCAGGGTGACTGCTGTGAGATTATCATCCTTTAGCGCTCATAGATCCTTCACTTCGTTCAGGATGACGAGTATGGGGTTGATGTTTGTTTTTCTACATAAAACTCACAATAATTCTCCGTATAAACACAGATAAACAACAATAAAATTTCCTTTTTCAAAGTTTTGATCGACCTTTTTTAAAAGGTCGCGCGAGCCGACGGCGGCGTCGGTCGCCTCCGCAGAGGCGAAACTCCCTCACCGACAAATTACTGTTTGAAGTTAAGCATCGAAACAATGGTAGAATAAAAAACGGGACTGAGTCAAGGCTTTTGACTCAGTCCCTACTATGTTATTTTATGTCCTCATATACCTTACGGATATTTTCATAGACGAATTCCGGCTTTGTTTCGCTTTTTGCCAGATCATCAAGAGTACCTTCGCCGCTGAGCACGAAGATCGTGCTGATTCCCGCATTTACACCGCAAGCAATGTCGGTATAAAGGCGGTCACCGAGAAGCACGGTTTCATCCTTGCTATAACCTGTCTTTTCCATCGCCAGAAGAGCCATATCAGGCTCGGGCTTGCCGATAAACTTGGGTAGCCGCTTTGTTGCATTATAAAGCATCGTGCTGACAGAGCCGCAATCCGGAACATAGCCATACCATGTGGGGCAGACCCAATCGGGATTTGTTGCGATATAGTCAACTCCTCTGCCAAGAAGGATGCAGGCATCCTCAAGCTTTTTGAAGGTCAGCTCGGTATCAAATCCCATAAGAAGACAATCAATATCGTCCTCAAGAACATCGGTGATGGGCAGGGAAGCGTCACGGAGCTGCTCCTTAAAGGATGTTGTTCCGAGAGCATATATCTTTTTATATGGATGGTTGTTAAGATAAAGGACTGTTGCATTTGTGGAGGTCAGAAAATCATCTGCATTTGATTCAATTCCGAGACTTGCCAGCTTTTCGATATATTTTTCAACGCTTTTTGAAGAATTATTGGTGAGAAAAATATATTTTCCGCCGATTTTTCTGATATGCTCCAGCATATCAAGAGTGCCGTCAAAAAGATCGTTGTCCAGATATATAGTGCCGTCCATGTCGAAAAGGAACAGCTTTTTATTCTTCAGATCGCTCATTTTATTTCCTCCCAAAGCTCTTTTTTGCCAGTTGAAACTGCGGTCGCTCCGCAAACGAGAGCCTTTTCGACCTCCTCACGGCTGTCGATAAGACCGCCCGCAATTATCGGAACGCTCGTCATGGTGCAAAGTCTTGTTATTCCCTTATAGGCAACGCCGGGCATGACCTCGATCATGTCTGCCTTTGAAGCACGCAGAGAATCCATCGTGGTTTCAATTGAATGTGAATCGACGATGAAAAAGCGCTGAACGGTAAAAAGCCCCAGCTCCTTTGCCATTTTTATAATATTGACTCTTGTGCTGATAACGCCGTCGATTCCCGTTTCCTTTGCAAAGACAAGACCGCTTCTGTCCTTTCCGATTCCCTCGGCAAGATCAAGATGAATGAGAAGTCTTTTTCCTTTTGCGTGAGCCTTTTTCACGGTCATGTGAAGTGTCAGAATATTTGGTGCCAGATCAAAGATCATCTCGGAAGGCGAGGCGAGTGCCGCATCAAGCTCGCTTTCGCTTCTCACTGCCGCAATGACAGTGCTTTTTTTGATTTCTGTCATAAAAATAGATCCTTACATATTTTTTGTTGCAACGATATTGCAACCGAATACATTCTCTATTATAACATCTCCAACCGAAATTGGCAAGTGGGCAACGGAATTATTTACAATTTCCATAAGCTCAAACATCTTTTCTTTCGGGATCGGTGCATCTGTCTTCACGGGAACAACGCTGCCGTCATCGCATTTCATGGTTGTGGTGACTGTTCTCATGGGGGCGGTGCATTCTGTCTCCGCATATTTTTTACCTCTTATGCAGGTATTGCCCTTGACACTTTTAACAACTCCGTCCTCGATCTCAACCTCGAGACTGCATCCGATGGGGCAGATTATGCAAGTAAGCTCTCTTTTCATTATTTATCGCCTCCTTAATTCTGTTCCAGACGAAACTCAAGCTCGTTGCAATCGGAGAAGATCTCGCATGAAAGCTTAACGCTTTCCATCTCACCGGGAGCAACCTTGGGTCTTTTCTTTGTGAATACCTTTTCGCCGTTCTTATAAACCGCAACGGTGACATTTCTGAACACATCAGAAACACGGAAATATACATTTACATCCTTATTCTGTGTTATCTTCTGGGGAACTGTATAGCGTATCTTTCCGTCTGTTTTTATTCCGACGGAGATGCTTTCTGCCTTCTCTCCTCTGATATATGCAGCTGCGCTCTTGCCCGCAATCTCTGCTTCCTCGGAAACATAGTCAACAAGATCGTGAACATGAAGAACATTTCCGCAGGCATAGATGCCCTCGATATTTGTCTGTCTGTCCTGGTCAACAATCGCACCGCTCGTAACTCTGTCAAGGGAAACGCCTGCGCTCTTTGAAAGCTCGTTTTCGGGGATAAGACCGACACTGAGAAGAAGGGTATCGCAGGTGATATATTCCTTTGTTTCGGGAATGGGGCGTCTGTTTTCGTCAACCTTTGCAATGGTAACGCCTGTGAGACGCTCTTTACCGTGTATCTCCACAACTGTGTGGCTGAGCTTCAGCGGAATACCGAAATCGTTGAGGCACTGCTCGATATTTCTTGCAAGACCGCCGGAATAGGGCATCAGCTCGCAAACTGCATGTACCTTTGCGCCCTCAAGGGTCATTCTTCTTGCCATGATTAGACCGATATCACCCGAACCGAGGATAACAACATTCTTACCGGGCATATAGCCCTCGATATTTACGAATTTCTGAGCTGTGCCTGCGCTGAAAATACCCGCAGGACGAGTTCCGGCAATGTTGAGTGCGCCCTTTGAACGCTCACGGCAGCCCATGGCAAGGATTATCGCCTTTGCCTTGATCTGGAAAATTCCGTCCTCTTCATTTGTGGCTGTGATAACCTTATCCTCGCTTATATCGAGAACCATTGTTCCCAGCTTGAAGGGAATATTCATGGCTCTGACCTTTTCTTCATATCTCCATGCGTATTCGGGACCTGTAAGCTCCTCACCGAAGCGATGAAGACCGAAGCCGTTATGTATGCACTGACCGAGAATACCGCCGAGGCGGTTGTCTCTCTCAAGAATGAGTATATCACGGATGCCTGCTTCATATGCAGCAATAGCAGCACTCATGCCCGCAGGTCCGCTGCCAACTATAACCAGATCTGTCATTATCCTTTACCTCCCTTTGTCTTTCCAAAGTTAATTACCGATTCGCCGCCGAATTTTGTAACTTCCTCATATTTGATTCCAAGCTCTCTTGAAAGAAGCTCCACTATTCTCGGTGAGCAGAAGCCGCCTTGGCATCTTCCCATCTGGCTTCTTGTTCTGCGCTTAACGCCGTCAAGATCACGGGGCTTGGGATTTGTGCGGATAGCCTCAAGAATTTCGCCCTCTGTAACAGTTTCGCAGCGGCAAACGATCTTGCCAAATGACTTGTCCTTTGCGATTATAGCGTTCTTTTCCTCAATAGAAGCCTCTCTGAAATGGTGCATGGGGCGTCTTGTGGGATTGAAATCCTTATTTTTGTGAAGCTCAAGGCCGCTTTCGTGGAGAATGTCAACAATATATTCTGCAATTGCGGGAGCGGAGGAAAGTCCGGGGGATTCGATTCCCGCAGCATTGACAAATCCTTTGAGGGGGGAGGTGATTATGAAATCGCCTGTGCTTCCGACGGCACGGAGACCGCAGAAGGATGTGATCGTCTTTCCAAAGGGAACGCCCTCAACATTCTCGGCAGTTTCCTTTATAACGTGTGCAAAGCCCTCGGCAGTTGTGGATTTATCTGTTTTGTCTTCCATATCAACAGAAGTAGGACCTGTGATAAGATTACCGTCAACTGTGGGAGAAACGAGGATACCCTTACCCATTTTGCTGGGAGTTCTGAAGATCGTGTGGGAAACGAGAGTTCCGCATTCCTTGTCGAGAAGGATATATTCACCTCTTCTGGGATGAACGGTGAATGTATCGTCACCGACCATCTTTGCAACAGCATCCGAGTAAACACCTGCTGCATTGACCACATATCTTGCGCTGACGGTCTGATCCTTTGAGCAGATCTCATATGCACCGTTCTCACGGTTGATTGAGGTGACCTCAAAGCTTGTGATAAGCTCTGCGCCGTTGTCCATTGCATTTCCGATAGATGCAACAGTAAGCTCGTAGGGGCAGATGATAGCGCCTGTTGGAGCATGGAGCGCACAGGTCGCTTTTTTACCGATGTTAGGCTCGATCTCACGGAGCTGTTCACGGTCAAGGATGGCAAGATCACGAACACCGTTCTTTGTTCCTCTTTCATAAAGCTCCTTTATGGTCTCCAGATCCTCATCCGAGAAACCGATAACAAGAGAGCCGTTGCGCTTGTATTTAACGCCAAGCTCCTTTGCCACCTGCTCCATCATTTCCGAGCCCTTAACATTGAGCTTTGCCTTGAGCGAACCTACCTTAGCGTCAAAGCCCGCATGAACGATGGCACTGTTTGCCTTTGTTGCGCCCATGGCAACATCGTTTTCCTTTTCGAGAATGACGGTGCGAAGATTATAGCGTGAAAGCTCACGGGCGATCATTCCGCCAACCACACCGGCGCCGATTATGGCTACGTCGTACATAAAAAATCCTTTCTGTCTTCTGTTTTTCCCGCATCGCCAAGACAAGGACGAGAGGGCGAGAATTTGCCCTGATCTTCTCCCGAAAAAGGGCAAAAAAAGGCGCATCAAAACAAAAGGTGTCCTCCACCTCTTGTTTTGATACGTCTCCTATTCTCTGTATCGACTATTATTTTAATACATTTTTCCCGTTTTGTCAATGGTTTTGAGCAAAATAAATTTATATGCAGCATTTTTTTCTGCGTTACTTCTTGTACAAAGAAAAACGATACAATTTTACCTTAGAAATGATATCAATTTACTTGATAAATGAAGAGCTTCGTGTTATAATATATTTGTATATATTATTTTGGGAGGAAAATAAATATGTTTAAGAAATTTTCTGATACCGTTACTCTGGCAAACGGAGTAAAAATGCCTTGCATAGGATACGGAACCTGGCAGACACCCGACGGCGATGTTGCAAGAAAGTGCGTCTTTGAAGCTATCAAAGCCGGTTACCGACACATCGATACAGCCGCTGCATACGGAAATGAGGAAAGCGTTGGAGCAGGAATCAAGGATTCGGGAATCACTCGCGATGAGCTTTTCATCACAACAAAGCACTGGATAAGCAACAGAGGATATGAAAAGACCATTTCCGCTTGCGAGGACTCTCTCAAAAAGCTTGGAATCGATTATCTTGACCTCTATCTCATTCATTGGCCTTGCGTAAGTAAGATAAGCGACAATTGGGAGGAGATAAATGCAGACACATGGAGAGGATTTGAAAAGCTTTATAAGGACGGAAAGATCCGCGCCATTGGAGTTTCCAATTTCCTTCCCAATCACCTTGAATCTCTGAAAGCAAAAAGCACCGTTAAACCCATGGTAAATCAGATAGAATTTCACCCAGGATATATTCAGGCAGAGCTTGCAGATTACTGCCAAAAGGAAGGTATAGTTCTTCAGGCTTGGAGCCCCCTCGGATGCGGTGCGGTTCTCGGAGACGCTTTCCTTGCGGAAATGGCGGCGAAATATAATAAGAGCGTTGCTCAGCTTTGCATAAAATTCGCTCTCCAGAGCGGATTTGTACCGCTTCCCAAGTTTACAAATGCAGAGAGAATGGCGGCAAATATGGATGTTTTCGATTTCGAGATTTCCACCGAGGATATGGAAAAGATCGCAAATATGCCACAGAAAGGCTACAGCGGATTTTATCCCGAGGAAGCTCCTGCGGACGCGTTTTAAAATCGGTATATATAAACAGCCTGTGGCATTTATCGCCACAGGCTGTTTGGTAAAATGGTTAGAGAAAAAGGAAAGTAACAAAATGAAGAAAATCATAGTGATCGGTTGTCCGGGAAGCGGCAAGAGCACATTTTCCAAAGTATTACACAAAGCATCAGGAATCCCGCTGTTTCATCTTGATATGATGTTCTGGAATCCGGATAAAACAACTGTCGAAAAATCGGTTTTTCTTGAAAGATTATCAAATGTAATCGAAAAAGATGAATGGATAATTGACGGTAATTATGCTTCCACAATGGAACAAAGGATAAAGGCTTGCGACACAGTTATTTTTCTTGATTATCCAACCGAGCTTTGTCTTGACGGAGTAAGGAAAAGGCGCGGAAAAGCGCGTAGCGATATGCCCTGGACGGAAAAAGAAGAAGATGCAGAATTTATTGAGTTTATAAAAAACTACAATTCACAAAACAGACCGCAGGTAATGGCACTTCTCCACAAGTATTCTGACAAAAATATTTTTGTATTTAAAAACCGCGAAGAAGCCGATGAGTTTTTGAGCGAAATTCAATAAATATGACCGACATATCACGCTTTTACAGCAAATTGAATTATTCACATTTTTGTGCTATAATTAAGTAAAAAATATTTACAAACAGTCTGATAAATAGGAATTTATCGAACAGTCAAATAGTGGTGAAATCATCCTTTAGCGTTTCCAGATCCTTCACTTCGTTCAGGATGACTTGTGAGGAGATTGATGACAAGTTTTCTACATAGAATTCTCATAAATTCCATGTAGAAACACAGAT
>JAFXAN010000038.1 GCA_017517035.1 Clostridia bacterium | reverse complement strand
TTACTCTCGAGTCATTCTGAGCGTAGCGAAGAATCTACGAGCGCTAAAGGATGATAATCTCACAGCAGTCAAAAACGAGCGGAACGCAGTGGAGTCGAACCCATAGGGCAATGCGACAGCATTGGGGTATAATTTCACCGTTCCCGCCTCACCGACAAATTACTGTTTAAAAAACCAATTATAAATAGAAGGTGCTGTCTGCTAAAAGACAGCACCTTCTTAAATATTTAGGCATTAAGTTTTTCTTCAACAACATCAGCGTCTTTATCGAGACAATCATTCTCCATAAGCTCGATCAGGGGATCTTACCCAGCATATCATAACCGAAAATTTACGAGAATGAATAGTAATAAAACTTTCAGACGATCCTTCTGAACCAAACAAGTTTATCAATGGGTGTATCTACAATATGGCTTCTGCCGCCTTCATAAATATTCCCCTCATCATCTATCCATCTTCCCTTAGGGAATGTTATGTTTTTTGTAAAAGTACCTTTTGTTACAATAGGGCAGACGAGGATATTCTCTCCCAGCATAAATTCATCCGTAATTTCCGCATATCCGTTATGGGGATAATTATATTCAAGACTACGGAGAATCGGCTCTCCGGTTTTCTCCGCATCTTCAATCAGCAAAATGATCTCGGATGACATCTTTTTATGTAAAAATGCCGATTCCTTTATTATTTCCAGGCTTTCATCCGAAAGAACACGCCATGGAGCCCATGAAAATTGCATCATCGGGAAAAGCGAAGATGCCTGCGCCATTCTTATAAAAAGCTCCTCATCAACTTTAAATCCGGGGATCAAAGTATAGCTCCATTCACCGCCTCCTATCATATCTGGGCATATAAAGGGGTGACCCATAAGTCCCTGCATAATGGCACAGGGCAAAAGAGTATTGATACCGTCACCTTCCCAACAGTGCCCTCGGTCGCAAAGACGTTGAATTGTGGATTTTCCACCACCCATGAAAGTATCCTTATATTCATGGTATTCGTATTTTGCTCCAAACTCGTTCCAAGCAATATTTAATGCTTTAGGATCGTGATCAGCCCTCGGAGTTCCATTTATCATGTTTTTGGGGTGGTACATTGAATAAGAGCCTCCGTCAAATTTAAAACCGTCAACTCCATATTCCTTCATAAGCCTGTCAAGCTTCTCACCCAGAAAAATTTTATCATCCTCGCGCCTAAGATCAAGAATTGCGCTGTAACCGTTCCACCACTCTACAATGGCAGGCTCATTTTCCGCATTTCGAAGAAAATTCTTATCCCAATCCTCTGTACGATAATCCTTCGTAAGCAGAGCAAACTGCTGACCGTCATTTGTCACGGTCGGAGTTACCCAAAGCATGACCGTAAATCCCAATGAATGAAGCTCGTCTATCATTTCCTTGGGGGAGGGAAATTTTGCCATGTCAAATTCCCAAAGTCCGTATCTTGTGTGCCATCCCTCGTCGATTATGAGTATTCCCGGTTCAAAACCATTGTCAACAATCGAGTGGGCATAGTCAAGCACACCCGCTTGTGTGGGATTATATGTAAACTCCATCCATGTGTTATACTGTGCTGTGGAGAAAAATCTTCGGGGGAGCTTTTTTCCTTTTTTTCTCGAGTCATCAAAGGGGAAATGAGCCTCCATTGCCGCAATATAGGCATCGCGTAGGCATTTTCCGCCCTCCCAAAGCTCAAAATTTCCGTTACCTTCAAAATTCAGAGTGTTTTTCTCCACCCATACATTAAAGGTATCATCAGACCAGATGTATCTTCCCATATCTGAAAGAAAAAGAGGCATGAACTGATTTCGGGGGTCTATGCGATTATCTCTGCTGTAATCTGAGCCGTTTTTAATTGGCATTTCGGTTGCAAAAGCAGTGGGCCCGCCCCAGAAATGCTCGTTTTCCAAGAATTTTACAGAAAATTTCATTTTGATACTCTCCTTATTGACAAAAATCTTCAGTTATATTATAATAATAAACAAAACTATTGTAAATACGATTTTAGTCATATTTTTTTAGAATTTAGTCAATTAGGTGAGGATCAATGATTATTAAAAGCTTTGAAAAATATTACCATTATAAAAAATCCCCAAAAGAAACCTTTAAAGGACACAGGCATGGGGATTTTGAAGCGAATATTGTTCTTTCAGGAGAGCTTGAGATAACCTGTGAGGATGAGATCTTCAGACTGGGAGAAGGAGAAATGGGGCTTTGGTGGGGAGGCAACTTCCACAAAAACAGAGTTTTGAGCGAAAGCGGCACAGAATTCATCGTGCTTCATTTTTACTGTGATTTGGAAAACGATAAATCGCCTCGAAGGTTTTCACTTGACAGAATCGACCTTTCTATGCTCGCCCTGCTTGATGAACAGGTAATGTTAGAGCATAATGAAATCGGCATGATAGATCAGGTGGCTTTTCATATGCTTTCCGCCCTTATGACAAGAATGGAAAACAGGACGCTGGACATAATTCCAATAAAAGATAATTCGGGGGAGCTATATAGAAGAGCGGTAAAAATCATGTCGGAGAATATTGATAAAGACCTGTCCGTTCCGGAAATAGCAAAGTTATGCAATGTTTGCACAACATTAATAAAAAATGCTTTTAATAAATACTCTGGCAAGGGAGCAAGAAGATTTTTTCTTGAAATGAAGCTTGAGAGAGCCAAAGCTATGCTTATAAAAGGCGAAAAAATCGGCTGCGTATCAAACGCACTCGGCTTTTCCTCAATCTCCTATTTTTCCCAAAGCTTCAAAAGAGAATACGGCATCTCACCAAGAGATTTTTTGAAGAATATTATTGATAGATCGGAATAAAAATGCAGACCAAAAGATCTCTTGTTTGCAGGTGGATAACAACAAAAGAGGCTGATTCCAGCCTCTTTTGTTGTTAGTTAAATTATTGCCTTAATCCTTTAGCTTTTCCTCGACGATATCAGCCGCCTTATCGAGATAATCATTCTCCATAAGCTCGATCATGCCTCTGTCAACAAGTGCGGCAAGCTTGGGATCCATGGGGATCTTGCCCAGCATATCATAACCGAATTTTTCCGCAACGCCTTCAATATGGCTTTCTCCGAAGATCTTTATCTCCTTGCCGCAATCGGGGCATTTTGCATAGCTCATGTTTTCAACAAGACCGAGCACGGGAATATTCATCATGCTTGCCATGTTTGCAGCCTTTTCAACTATCATAGAAACAAGCTCCTGGGGGCTGCTGACAATGATTATGCCGTCAAGGGGAATGGATTGGAAAACCGTCAGCGGAACATCGCCGGTTCCGGGAGGGCAGTCAACGAACATATAGTCGATATCATTCCAGATAACATCTGTCCAGAACTGCTTGACAACACCTGCAATAACAGGACCGCGCCAGACAACGGGCTGTGTTTCTTCATCCATGAGAAGATTTACAGACATAATGTCGATGCCTGTGGTGGAGTGAGGAGGGATCATTCCGTGCTCGTCTCCGTCAACACCCTGCTTGATTCCAAAAGCCTTCGGAATTGAAGGACCTGTGATATCAGCATCGAGAATTGCGCATTTATAGCCCTTTCTCTGCATATTTACCGCCATCATCGAGGTGACAAGAGATTTTCCGACACCGCCCTTGCCACTGACAACGCCTATAACATGTTTAACATTACTAAGCTCGTTAAGAGCTTCTACCAAGCTTTCGGGCTGCTTTGAGGAGCAGTTTGCCGAGCAACTTGAACAATCATGAGTACATCCCATTTTCAAATCATCCTTTCGGTTTTAACTTCATTGTATTACATTATACACCTTTTGCTCCCAATATTCAAGCATATTTTGATAATTTCGGTATTTTTTGAAAAAATTATTGAAAGAATTATTGAAAAAATTTTGATTTGGTGATATAATGTAGCAAATTCACTTGTATCATAGCGGAGGAAATTATGATATTCGAAAATTACGACAGAATTGTATTTGCAGGAGATTCGGTGACTGATATGGGAAGCACCAATCCCGTAGGTGAGGGACTTTTTGACAATGTGGGCAGAGGATATGTAAGAGTGCTTGAAAGTATGTTTGCCGCATATTATCCCGAGGTGTTTTTGAGAATTACAAATTCGGGAATTTCGGGAAATACAAGCAGATCACTTCTTGAAAGATATGACCGTGATGTTGTGGAGCTGAAGCCTGATTGGGTTTCGATCTGTATTGGAATCAACGATGTCTGGAGACAGTTCGATTCTCCCGCAATTCTCAGCGGTCATGTTTTACCCGAGGAATATGAAGCTAATGTTGAAGAAATGATACTTCGTGTCAAGGGTAATGTAAAGGGAGTATTTATACTGTCTCCCTATATTATCGAGTCAAACAAAGAGGATATGATGCGAAAGAGAATGGATGAATATGTTGCAATATGCAAAAAGCTCGCAGAAAAATATAACTGTATCTTTGTTGATTTCCAGAAGATGTATGAGGATTATTGCAAAATAAGACATTCGAGCTATATTGCCTGGGACAGAATACATCCGAATCAGGTTGGAGCAACACTTATGGCAAGAGAATTTCTGAAGCATTGCGATTTCGATTTTGATCATAAATAAATAACGGCGAAACGGCATATCTTACGTATTTTGAGATGTGCCGTTTTTCATTATTTATTTTCGGTTGACAAATATGATATAAAATGGTATAATAAAGGTTAGATATTTTAATGAAAAGAGGGGACTTATGAGAGACGAAAGAGTTTTAGCATACTGTAATCTTTTTGCGGTGCTTGGAAGTATTCCGAAGCTTCTTGAGCTTGATGAAAATGCACGCAAGCTTGTTCAAAATAAAAAGCTTTCCATTGGTTTTTCGGTAAAGGACGGCCCTTGCGGCACTCTTGCTTTTGATGATGGCAGAGTTGAGATGCGCGAGGGCACAAAAGGATGCTCAATAAAGCTTTATTTTTCTTCATGCACTAAGTTTAACGGCATGATAGACGGAACTGCAACTCCTATGCCTGTCAGCGGTTTCCATCATCTCGGATTTTTGCTCGGTGCTTTCACAAAGCTTACCGATATTCTTTCGTCTTATCTTCGCCCCACTCCCGAAAAGCTTGAGGATAAGGACTTTTTTGAAAAATCCACAGTTCTTATGCTGAATGTTATCGGAAATGCGGTGGTTCAGATAGGAAATAACGACAAGGTGGGTATGTTCTCCGCATCAAACATCGTTGACGGTGACATTCTGTTTGGAATCGGTGACGATATTGCAATTGGAATCAGAGCAAAGGATCATGTGCTTTCTATTATGAAGGAAGCACCCGAGGTCAGCTTCTCCGAGATGCGCTTTGCTTCTCTCACTGTTGCCCGAGATCTTTTTGACGGAAAGATCAACGCTGTGGCGGCGGTTGGAGAGGGAAAGGTTCGCATTTGCGGAATGATCTCACAGATAGATAATATTAACAGAATACTTGACAGGGTTTCGCTCTATCTTGCCTGAAAGGAGAAACGGTATGCATAATATTAATGAATATAATAAGAGCCGAGAGGCTTTCATGAGAGCTTGCCGTGTTATCCCTTCGGGAATTTACGGTCATCAGGGCCCTGCCGAGGGCTGCTATGTTCCGATTGAAGCTTTTCCGCTTTATTCGCAGAAGGCTGAGGGAACTTACCTCTGGGATCTTGACGGAAATAAATTCATTGACTATATGTGCGCATACGGACCTAACATTCTGGGTTATCACGATCCCGATGTTGACGCCGCTGCCGCAAAGCAGAGAGCTATCTCCGACTGCACAACCTTGCCCAATACCAAGATGATCGACTTTGCCGAGCTTCTTGTTGAAACTGTGGCGTGCGCAGATTGGGCATTCTTTGCAAAGAACGGAAATGATGTTACAACTCTTGCCATAATGGCGGCAAGAGCGCATACACACAGAAAGAAGATCGTATTCTTCAAAGGATATTACCACGGCGTTTCACCATGGACACAGAAAATAGATTATGCAGGCGTTATCGAAGAGGATGTTATGCATAATATCTATGTTGAGTGGAACAATTTCACACAGCTTGAAGAGGTTTTTGAAAAATATAAGGGCGAGATCGCCGCTGTTATCGGTCAGCCTTATATGCACGGAAATTTTATGGATAACATTCTTCCGGCAGAAGGCTTTTGGCAGTTTGTGAGAAAGAAATGCACAGAGGAGGGAACTGTTCTCGTTGTTGATGATGTGAGAGCAGGCTTCAGACTTGATCTTGCAGGCTCCGATCATTATTTCGGTTTTGAGGCAGATATGATCTGCTTCTGCAAAGCACTTGCAAACGGATATAATGTCAGCGCACTTTGCGGTAAGGAATTTATGAAGAATGCCATCTCCTCTATGTCATATACAGGGTCATATTGGATGAGCGCAGTGCCTTTTGCTGCGGGAATCGCCTGCATTGAGAAAATGAAAAAGCTCGATCTTCCCAAAATACTTATCGAAAAGGGAACAAAGCTTAAAAACGGTCTTGAAGAAGCGGCAAAGGAATTTAGTTTTGATCTTCATGTGACGGGAGTGCCTTCGCTTTTCTATCTCCGAATCGCTGATGATCCGTCCCTTAAGCTTCATCAGGAGTGGATCGCAGAATGCGTAAAGCGTGGAGTGTTCTTCACAAATCATCATAATCATTTTATAAATTATGCTCTCTCGGATGAGGATATTGCAGAAACGGTGGAGATTGCCAGGGAAGCTTTTTCTGTTGTCAGAGACAGACATCCGTTGTGAATTTTTGAAATATTTTGCGAAAGTTGTTGACAAATCAACATTTATGGTGTATAATATATCGGGCGTTGTGATAACAACGTTTTTTGGTGTGTTTTATTAAACTATTAAAGATAAATTTTTGGAGGTTTTTCCTACATGATAACAGGAAAACAGTTCGGGGATGCGATAATTTCAGCGGCGCATAACATCTGCCGCCAGAAAAAGAGCATAGATGCGCTCAATGTATTTCCCGTTCCGGACGGTGACACGGGAACAAACATGGCAATGACAATTTCCGCTGCCATTGAAGTTCTTAACGAAATGAATATTGACGATAATACCGGTATTGATGAGGTTGCATCTGCAATAGCTTCTGCACTTCTCAGAGGCGCAAGAGGAAATTCCGGCGTTATCCTTTCTCAGCTTTTCCGTGGCTTCTCAAATGCCTGCCGTGGAAAGAGCAGTCTTGATTCCGCAGATTTTGCAAGTGCCCTTGCAAGCGGAGTTGATGCGGCATACAGAGCAGTTCTTAAGCCCACTGAAGGAACAGTTCTCACAGTTTCGAGAATGGCGGCTGAAGCGGCAACCATTGCTGCAAAGGACGGTCTTGATAATGTCAGCACGATTGAAGCGGCGATAGAGCAGGGTGAAAAGACTCTGGCGGAAACCCCCGAGATGCTTCCTCAGCTCAAAAAAGCCGGAGTTGTCGATGCGGGTGGAATGGGATATATCGTTATTCTTGAGGGTATTCTTTCCTATCTCAAATCGGGCAAGATCATCGAGCTTGGTGATGAGGATCTTTTCACTGAGGAGGGTGTTGTTGACCCGGAGGTTATGAGCGAGGAGGATATAACCTTTACTTACTGCACAGAATTTATCGTTGACAGATCAACTGGCGTTAAAAATGATACTGCGGCTCTTCGTGAGTTTCTTTCATCCATCGGTGATAGCGTTGTTGTTGTCGATGATGATGAAATAATCAAGATCCATGTTCATACGGACAGCGTAGGCAAGGCGTTTGACGAGGCTTCAAAATACGGTATGCTTGAAAAGATCAAGGTTGAGAACATGAGAGTTCAGCTCCGTGACCGTTTGAAGAAGCTTGAAAATAAGGCGAAAAAGGAAGAATTTAAGCCTGTTGCTCCCGAAAATGACTATGGTATGGTTGCCGTTGCCAACGGAGATGGAATGGTAAATCTCTTTACCGAGCTTGGATGCGAAAAGGTGGTTTTGGGCGGTCAGACGATGAATCCTTCAACCGAGGATATTCTCCGTGCCTGCAATTCCGTGCCTGCAAAAAATGTCTTTGTTTTCCCAAATAATAAGAATATTATCATGGCGGCAGAGCAGGCTGTGAATCTTGCAACCGACAGAAAAATAATCGTCATTCCCACAAGAACTATTCCCCAGGGAATTTCATCTGCTCTGAATTTTGATCCTACTCTTGAATGCGACGAGCTGGAGGAGACAATGAAGGCGGCCGCAAAGAATGTTCTTACAGGACAGATCACTTTTGCAGCAAGAGATTCGGATTTTGACGGCAAGGATATAAAAGAGGGACAGATACTTGCAATGAACGAGGATAAGCTTGCTTTTGTTGGCGAGGATATCAGCTCTGCGGCACTTGAGCTTGCAGATGAGATCGCAGACGGTAAGCATCCCGAGTTTATCACCCTTTATTATGGTGATAGTGTTGAAGAATCAGAAGCTGCAAAGCTTGCTGATTCGATTTCAGAAAAATTTGCCGATGCCGAGGTCAATATAGTTGACGGAGGTCAGCCGGTATATAGTTATATTCTCTCCTTTGAGGGATAAAAAATGAGGCGGTCAAGATGACCGCCTGTTTTTTTATTTGATGAAAAGAATCCTATATTCGAATTTATCAAGGTCAATGGGGGATGTGATATCCTCATTTCGCTCAAGATCACGAACAAGTGATACTTTTTCCGGAAGAGAGAATGTGACATTCTCCACTTTTTCTGTTGAAGCATTTGCGAGGAAAGCAAGCATCATATTTTCACCGATCGGTGAGGTATAGCGATAATAGCTGAGCTTGATCCTATCGTCCGAATATGTTACGCCGTTGCTCCAATATGGACACCATTCTGATTTTTCAACAGGGAAAGAATCAACGATCTTCCATATATCAGACATCAGATCAAGGGGATGCTCAATATCGTTGGGACGGGGGAGTATTCCGTGGATGGACGAGAACGCCATTGCGTTTTCAAAGCTCCAATGGGGCTTGTTTTCATAGGCGATAAATTCAACGGGAACGCCCATATTTCTGCCTGTATATTCCGCTCTGAAATAATCAAGTGGAACACCTTTTCCAAATTCTCCTTTGACATAGTCAAGCTGGAGATTTTCTCCGTACCATGAAAGATCAACATATGGAAGTGCTGTGAAATTGGGGCATCCGCAAGCGTGAACATTCACAATTCCGCCTCGCTCGGAGACCGCATCGTGAAGCTTTGAAAGAAGTCTGCGAACTGCTTTTATCGGATATGAGCCGTGGAGATTGCCTTCCTCATCATACCATCCGCAGCCGTGCTCGGGTGAGGAGCATTGCCAGATGGTTGATGTGCCGTCAAGATAAACACCGTCTGTGTGGTATTCATCCATAACCTTTGTGATTCCCGCAACCATCTCATCCGCATAATCATAGCTTCTGTAGCAGGACATGAAGGCTCTCTGATATGGAACTCTATACCAAGCTCTGACAAATCCGCCGTTTTTATCATTTCTCACAAAATCAGCTTTTTCAGACCATTCATTGCTCATAGTGGATATCTCATAGCCGAAATATGTGAGAACCTTGATGCCTCTTTTGTGGCATTCCTCAACGATCCTTCTGATCTGATATCCCGTATATTCGGAAAGCTCAAAGCGATTCTGACTCTTATTCCATTTTTCATGGAGAATAAGGGTGTCAACGCCTTTTTCCACAAGGCGGTCAAAACGACCTTCCTTTTCGAGAAAATCAATATAATTGCCCTTGATCTTTATAAAGCAGTCGATATGAAAGGCTTTATGGAGGTATGGAGATTTAGGGAATGGTTTAACGGGTGTTGCAATGAAGCCCATCTTGAAGGTAAGGGGATAGAAAAGGAAATGACCGTCTTTAAGGTTTCCTTTCCAGCTCTTTGGATGACTGTCGAGAAGATGGAAGCGCATAACGATGCCGTTTTCCGTATGAACAAGCTCAATAGCTCTTTCGGTATCCTCAGGCTGCCAATTCTGCTCGTTTTCCGCATAGAATCCAAAGCCCAGATCGTCATTACCAAGCCAAAGAAGGGGCTTAAATGAGAATGCGGCATCAAGCTTAGGTACGGCACCGCTTGTTGATGCTGCGCCAACTGCTGTGTTACTTCCGTCGGAAAGGTGAAGCGATGTTGCGGGGTACATCGAGTAAAGCTTTGCAATTTCTTCGCTTACGGGAATCTCAAGCCAGAGCTTTTCCAGCTTATAGTCTCTTGGTGCAAGAGCATCAAGGCCAACCTCCTGCCTTACCGTCTTTCCTCTCGGCATCACCTTAAGCTCGATATCTGTGCTTCCGTCATATGAAACATTTATGCAGGTATCAACGATGAAAAGCTCGCTTTGAAGCGCACCGCAGAGAGTAACCCCCTCGTCTGAGCTTTTCTGAATGAAGCTTTCACTTTCATTTTCAGGGTAATTTGTGTCCCAGACGATCTCACTTCCATCCTCAACACCAACGAGACGCATGGGAGAAGCAAGAAGCTCCTTACCGAGAGATGTTACGGAGGAGGGCAGGGAGCTTGCGGAGAAAAGATATTCTCTGCCAACCGTTTTTACTCTGTATGAAAGATCTTCTTTTGTTACCTCAATGGGTAAGAAAGGTTTTTTAATCATATCAAAATCCTCGCAAAATTAATCGTGCATTCTGAAATCTACGCTTCTCGGGATGGGGAACATCTTGTCTGCTTCTTCGTTATCCTCTTTGCCGAATTTTTCTGCATAGATCTTGCGATAGAGCTGAACCCAGATGTGTGAAATTGAGATCTCGCCTTCCTTAATATCGCTCATAACGAAATCCTTATTTACGATCTCGGTGGCATCGGTATATCTGCCGAGATTGATGAGTGCAATCGCCTTTATAAGCCTGATTCTGCCAAGCTCCTTAAGATTGGGAGCAAGACTATCATAAATTTCGAGCCACAGCTTATCCTCTCCGCAAGAGGTAAGGATAGTTCCAACCTCTGTTGTGAGAGTTCTGTTGTTTTTCATCAGCGAAAAGGCACGGAGAATATATTCCTTTGCTTTTTCGATGTCATTATATATATTTTTGTAAAGCATGGAAATATTGCGGAGCGCCCAAGGATTCTCGCATAGTGCAAGTGAGCTTTCAAATGCCATATGAGCTTCTTCGATCTTTTCCGAAGCATAAAGCGCAACGCCTCTCTGAAGCTCTGTGTACCAGTCCTTATTTTCAAGTGAAGCCAGCTTTTCTATCCAGAAATCGCCTGTTGCATAGCTTGCGGGAGCAGTGAGAGCTGTGGGCGTTTCTGTTTTTTTATCTGCAAGAAGCTTCAGCCAGAATGAGGTAGCTTCATCGTTTTCGTCAATGGGGAAGGAGTGATAACGGCTTATGCTTTCGCCTCTTACCGCCATTTCGATTCCGCCCCAGTTGCTTCCTCTCATGACGATTCTTCTGTCTGTTACGCTATCCTCACTTGGGAAGCGAAGAGCCTTTGGATCACCGATCTTTTTTGCAAGATGCTCTTCCACTGCGCCTGTTGCAATGCTCCAATCTGCGTTGTGTGCCTTTTCGGGGTCGATATCAAGTGCGGTATAAGCCTCGACCCATTCCCACTGACACCTTTCGGGCATTGGGATGTGCTCAAGCTGAGTATGAGCAAGACCGGCTTGTATCTCGATATATGCCTGACCTTCCTCGGAGAGCCACTCACTCCAGTGGCGACCTCCTTGACCCTGTCCCCAAAGGAAACATTTTCTTCCGATCATCTTGTTATCCGAGCATTGGAGAAGGCCTTTTCCGTTCTCGTCCGCTGTTGCTATCCATTTGTTGTTCTCGGGGGGGATCTTATAGAAGAAATCACGGCAAGCGGGGATTCTTGAAGGATAGCTTACATCCTTTTCTGCTTCATATGGAACAGATGTTTTGTCAAGTCTGTAATGGTCGCAATCGTAGAAGCAGAGGAAGGAATCCTCAGCGGGAACGAGCACTCTCGTTGTGGGAGTTTCCGGAACTGCGATGTTTGACCACCAATACATATATTTCCATGTGTCATTCATGTTTTCAATTCTGTCCTTTATGTAAAGAACATCGCTTCCGTCGGGGAGAAATGCGCTGATGGTGTAAACAACACCGCGTATTCTCTCATATTCATAAAGGTTCAGAACCTCACCCTCGGGAGTTGTTGCGATCTCCGCAAAGAGCTTGTCGCAGGTAAGGGGATTATGACCCTTTATTCCCATATTGAACTCAACTCCGCCGCTGAACCAGGCATTTCGGAGGGCAAGATTTCCCGGCTGATAAACGGTATTTTTATAAAGCAGCTCGCGGTCGCCCTTTTTATCATAAAGTGACCAGAGTCTTCCGCCAAGCTCGGGAAGAAAAACTGCTTTCAGAAATTCATTTTCAAGGATAATGGCATTCCATTCCTTATCCTTTCTCTCTCTTCCGTAGCCGTCCTGGATCTTATAGGGTATCATGGTGTTTATCATACCCTTACCGATGTATTTTTTCTCTTCGTCAGAAACTCTGTCGGTACATTTGTAGCCCGCATGGATATAGCTGATATTGCCGATATCGGGCATATGGTTGTCCTCCCCCATGGGAGCGGAGGGGATAGTGTATTTTTCAAGCTTAATCATTTCGTTTGATCCCTTCTTTTTTATTATTTATTGATGACTTAAGAAATTCGGTAAGCTCGCTTCGATTCCTGAAGCCTTTTTGCTTTATTAAATTTTCGATGCGGTATCTGACAGCCCTTTCACCGAGAAATGTTTCTTCTGAAATGGCTTTGATAGGCTTATTATTCATAAGTCCAACGAGGATTTTTGCATCGGTATAATCACAAGATTGGAGAAAAGCCTCGGTGCTGAGTATTCCGCCAACCGTTTCTCCGTCAAAATATTTGGATTCAGACGAAGAGATAGCGTTTTTTTCTCTTCTGCTATCACTTCTGACATCATAATTTGGCATTCTTGCCGAATCTCTGATAATCAGCTTGCATTCGAGCGTCAGAACCATATTGTATTCAGGCGAAGATGTTTTTATATTGTGGTAAAGATTTACAGCCTGCTTTCCCATCTCGTAATAGTTGAAATCAATGCTTGAAAGCGGTGGAGTCATGCCCTGACCGATGAAGGAATTACCCATTCCGATGACAAAAAAATCATCGGGCATTTTGTAGCCTTTTTCGGCCATTTTTTTCATGAGACATATGGCAACAGTGTCATTTGCGCAAAGCGCAGCATTGTATTTCAGGTCTTGAAGCTTTTTAACAAAAGCATCAACGCATTTTTCAATGCCCTCGGGGGCGAAAATGATGTCATTTTTGTTTGGAAAAACATCGCTCTTGATCTTATCAGAGATGGAATCGGGGTTTACACCGAGAAAAACGATTCTTTCTCTTCCGCAGGATTTTAGATATTCGATCGTGTCAAGAATTGCATCCTCAAGTCCGAGAACTATTCCGCTGCAGGTCTTTCTGTGGCCCTGGAACATACTTGTGTTTGCAAGAAGCGGTGTTGCCTTCAGCGCAAAAAGAGCCTCGATGCTTTCGTTTATCCAGGCGGGATTGTGTCCGACGATGAGCACCATTTCACCGCTTATTCTGCTTGGCATCTTAAGATCGTCCGAAGTGAGATAAACCAGATTGTATTTGTATTCAAAGGAATTTTTTATAAGTCCCCTTTTTATGTTCGCCCACCAATATGAGTTTTTTGAATGTGGGGCGGCAAGGACATAAAGATTATTGCTTTTCATAGCTTCCTCGCAAAAAATTACTGTCTTAATTATATCATTAATTTTTCCGCATAGCAAGAGGAGAGGCGGAAAAAAAGAGCTGAAAATGCTGCTTTTTTTCCGTTCTGTGAATAGCTGTTGCTTTAGAGAAAGCGAACTATTGACAAAAATAGCATTTTGTAATATAATATAAAGGTTAATATTAAGCTTTTTTGGAGTTTATAATATGAGTAATACAAAAGCGGAGTTGATGTATAGAACGATGAGTCCATGGCGGCTCTTTTTCGTTGTTGCACTCCCCGGAATGATAAGTATGTTTGCTATGTCCATATATAGCATCATTGAAGGTGCATTTATCGGACAGAAGCTCGGAGAGGGAGCATTTGCGGCGGTAAATATTGCAATGCCTCTTGTTTTTATCAATTTTTCTCTTGCCGATCTTATCGGAGTTGGTGCATCGGCACCTATCTCCATTGCGCTGGGGCAAAAGGACAAGAAAAATGCCAATAATATTTTCACCTGCTCTGTGATAATGATTTTTTTTACATCAATACTTATGGGACTTCTCATGTATTTTGCGGCAGTTCCGCTGGTCAGGCTGATGGGCGCTGACGACGAGCTTCTTGATACTGCCGTCAGATATTTGCGGACTGTTGCAGTTTTCAGTCCTCTCAGCACCATCTTTTTTGCAATGGATAACTATCTCAGAATCAGTGGATTTATTAAAACGAGTATGGTAATTAATATCGGCTCAAATGTTCTGACCATCGCACTTCTTTTCTATTTTCTTGTTGTTAGAAAAATGGATGTTGTCGGCTCTGCACTTGCCACATCAATTTCAATGTGCATCTGTTCTGCCATCGCAATGGTGCCTTTCCTTATGAAAAAGACGCTTCTCAGCTTTGTCAGACCTCATTTCAGTCTTCCCATGATAAAAACGATCGCCTCATGCGGCTCACCTGTTTTCCTCAGCAATATTGCGGGAAGAGTTACGGCGATTCTCATGAATATTTCTCTTATGACCCTTGGCGTAAAATATCTGGGAGAGGGCGGCGGAACAACGGCTGTTGCGGCATATGCGGTGCTTATGTATTCGGGCGATATGTGCCAGCCCTTGCTTTACGGCATGAGCGATTCTCTCTCTCCTGCCATCGGTTATAACTGGGGAGCAGGCGATCCGAAGCGTGTGAAAAAGATAGTAAAATGCAATTATATAGGCACGGCCGTTGTCAGTATAGCCGCAACAGTTCTTCTCTGGCTTTTTGCACGCCCTCTTGCCTCGCTTTTTGCAAATGCAAATGATGCGGCACTTCTCGAGCTTTCCTCCCACGCCCTCGGACTTTTCGGACTTGCTTATATTTTCCGTTGGTTTTCAATTACGACCCAAAGCTTTCTCAGCGCCATCAAAAAGCCGGTGGAAGCAACTATCATTTCAGTTGCAGTGGCACTCGTTTTCCCTGCCATAGTTCTTGCGTCTCTTTGGTGGATGGGACTTGATGGAATCTGGCTCAATATGACGGGAACATCGGTACTTGCTTTTGTTCTTTCACTTGTTCTTGTATTATTCGTGTTCAAAGAAATAAAACAAAAGGAAAAAAACGGAGGAAAAGATCATGTTTCTTGATGAAATTGCTAAAAAAAGACAGTCTTGCAGAAGTTATGATGGAAGCAGAGCCATCGAGCGTGAAAAGCTTGATTCTGTTCTTGAGGCAGCAAAGCTTGCACCTTCTGCCTGCAACGGTCAGCCTTATCATATAACGGTTTGTACAGGAGAGGCGGCAAAAAAAACCGCAAAGGCTTGCCAGGGAATGGGAATGAATAAATTTGCATCTGATGCGCCTGTTCTTATTGTTATATCGGAAGAAAAATATGTAAAAACCGCAAGTCTTGGTTCAAAGGTTACGGGAATTGATTACCGTTCAATTGACATCGGTATTCTTGCTGCCTATATTACCGCTGAAGCTGAATCTCAGGGACTTTCAAGCTGCATACTCGGATGGCTTGATGATGGTAAAATAAAAGAGGTCTGCGGAAATGAGGGTAATACAAGACTTGTCATAACTCTCGGATATGCAAGCGAGGGAGATCCTTTGCGTGCGAAAAAACGGAAGGATTTGGGCGAGCTTGTAAGCTTTGTTGAATAAAATAAAAGGAAATGAATCAAACGCTTTTGTTTCATTTCCTTTTTTGAATGGTAAACAGTAATTTGTCGGTGAGGGAGTTTCGCCTCTGCGGAGGCGACCGGCACCGTTGCCGGCTCCCGCAAGCTTTTAAAAAAGCTTGAGCAAAACTTTAAAAAGAGGATTTTTATTGTTGTTTATCTGTGTTTCTACGGA
>JAFXAN010000037.1 GCA_017517035.1 Clostridia bacterium | reverse complement strand
TTGCGCAGACATTTTGTTGAAAACTGCCAAAAACTCCACCTTTAGTTTATATCGAGCAAAAATGATTATTTTTGAAGAAAAAACAAGTGTATGTCGAGCCGACATACACTTGTGGGTATTTCAAACAGTAATTTGTCGAATTGTCAGATAGTGGTGACATCGTCCTTTAGCGTTTCCAGATCCTTCGCTGTGCTCAGGATGACGAGTATGGGGTTGATGTTTATTTTTCTACATAAAACTCACAATAATTCTCCGTATAAACACAGATAAACAGCAATAAAAATTACCTTTTTCGAAGTTTTGATCGACCTTTTTTAAAAGGTCGCGCGAGCCGACGGCGGCGTCGGTCGCCTCCGCAGAGGCGAAACTCCTTATCTTTATTGCCATTTTTGAGGATTTCAAATAAATGTAAGGATGTCCTTTACTTTTTCTGCAACATAGGTTGCGCCTGCTTTTTCAAGTTCCTCTCGGCTTCCGTAGCCATAAAGAACACCGATGGAATCAATTCCGAATTTTTTTGCGCCCAAAATGTCATATTCTCTGTCACCAACCATTACCACATCCGAAAGGGCAGAAATTTTAGCACTTGATATGGCATATTCAATAACATCATCCTTTTCGGTGCGCTTTTCATCCATGGTTGCGCCGCAAATGTGAGAAAAATACTTTGCGATATCGAAATGCTCAAGTATTTTTACTGCAAAATGCTCGGGCTTTGAGGTTGCGAGAATAAGATTCTTTTCGGCTTTTGAAAGCGAGAAAAGAAGCTCCCCTATGCCATCATAGAGATCGTTTTCATATATCCCTTTTGTACTGTAATACTCTCTATACAGCCTGACCAAATCTTTGGCATCGTTTTCACTTACGCCGAATTTTTGCATAAACATTTTTATGAGCGGAGGACCAATGAAGCACTTGAGCTCATCCTTGCTCTCAAATTTTATGCCGAATTTGGTCAATGCATAAGCAACGGAATTTGTTATGCCCCTTCCTGAATCGGTCAGGGTTCCGTCAAGATCAAAAAGAATTGTATTATACATGGCAGCTCCTTACTCGACAATTTTGCAGATATTGTATTCTGTTGTGCCTGATGTATAAGATGACACGAATTTGAAATCTGCACCGTTGTTTTCAAGGCATATTTCGACAGTTCTTGCATTTATAAGCTTTGAACGATCTGCATAAATAACGATGGTAAGGTCGGTACGATCATCAACTGCTTTTTCTGTTATAATGTCAAAGCAAAGACCTCTTGTTCCTCGGCTGTTTTTGTTGAAATCACCGTTTTCGCTCATGAGATCCTCGCTTGGGGCAAAATCGTAAACATCAAAAATTATTTTCGCAAGACTTTCGATCTTGGACTTGGTAGCATTGCCCGAGGCTCGCTTTGCGAGAAATTCGGTTATATTGGTCCTTTGGCTGTAGCTGAGATCCGAGCAATCGAGGATGATATATTCAAGTGTTGATGAAAAATAGTCGGAAATGAACTGCCCTGCGGCAGTAAGCTCTGTTTTTTCGGTATCCTCAAGATAAACGCCTTTTTTGCCGAGAGTTACATAGAAGGAGTGTGTTCCGCTCTGCGTTCTTATGGAGGCTCCCGGTTGTTCAGCACCGATGGTGTATTCAAAAAGTATTCTTGCTGTGTCATTAAATGTGACCTTGCTGATACTATAGGAAATTATGTCAAGGTTCTCATATTCCTTGAACACCGAGGGGTCGGAGGCTTCGCTGATGAGTCCGAGCCTTGTACTGTCGCCATCGACAAAAGCGGTTATAAATTCTTTTAGCTGCTTGCCTCCGCTTGCCTTATAATTAAGCTCATCCCAATCGTCGATGCTGTCGATAGAATTGCCGTCCATGTCACTTCCGTCATCGACGCCAAAGAATATGTCGGAGATCTTCTTTTCGGGCAAAATGAATGTGTTCATTTTCCATTTGCCGTCTGAATCAAGGAATATTTCATAATCGTAATCGAAAATAATAGCATCAAGATCGCTGTAAATGGTGGCTTCGGTATAGGCATTCAGTGTGGCACTTGAGCTTTCGAGAGAGAGGACGGTCAGTTTTATATCAAGGTCGCTCAGATTGAGCTGTCCCACATATCCGTCGAAGCGGTAGATGCCGTCATCGCCTTCGATATAAAGCGGAATGTTTCCGTGGGCGGAAGTGGACATGAGCGAGGTAACGATATCCTCGCTGAATAAGGTTGAAAGATAGTCCGAAAGCTGATCGAGGTTTTCAATTTCGGCGGGAATGATCTCGGAGAAGTCCACCTTTGTATATCGGTATCCTTCGTATTCCATCGTCTTGTTTTCACCTGTGGAGGCTATCTTGCTGTGCTCTGTGAAGAGTGCATATGCCTTGCGGGCTTCCTCAAAAAGAATCTTAATTGCTTTATGCTCGCTGTATTCCTCATAAAGGCGCTTTGCTATATGCTCCTCGCCCTCTGTTTTATACTGAAGCTCGGTCGTTGAAGCCATGAGAGAATATGTATGCTTGAACACATCGCCTTCATAAACGAAAAGGAGAATGGGAAAACCGTTTCCATCCTTATAATATATATTGGCGTATTCGTCAAAATACATATCGCCGGTGAGACGAATTTTACTCCAATCCTTTATGTCGTAGCCTGCCACGAATTTGTAAGCGTCGATCCTGACATCATCTTCAAGCTCAAAGCTGCTGTAAAGCGAAAAATCCGAAACAAAATAATTTTCTTCGGCAAGAACGGCAGGGCGGTTTGCTTCAAACCATTTTTCACGCTCGGAATTTCTGATCAGGTCAAGCTCGCCTTCATTGTCATTATAGAACTCCCAATTTTCGCCCAGGTCATAGGAAACATAATAAACGGTTTCAACCAGCGCAGAGCTTTCGTCATAAAGCTCGATCGGAATATTTATCTTGTTTCCGTCATAATAGGGAAGTCCTGCAAGAGAATAAGCCTTCATAACGCTGTCCGGAACCTTGATCATGAGCCTGTTCCAATTAGCTCCTGAGTCGAGAGTGTAGTAAACCTGAGGCTCGGAGGGAGGGAAGGAATAATAATTATATGAGGTGAATCCGATGGTGGGACTTAAAAATCCTCCGCTATAGAGCGAATTGTGCCAGTTTTGGCTTGGCGGAGCGGATTCTGCTTCTGTCCATGTTTTTCCTGCATCATCGGTGAAATAGATGAATGTGTCCACCATTCCGTTGGAGACAACAAGGGCTCCGCTCTTGGTTGACCAGAAGGATGCCATGAAATTGTCGATGGTGCCGACCTTTTCGGTGCTGAGATTTAGCGTGCTTTGTATCCAGCTCTCTCCTCCGTTGTCGGTTGAAGCGATCTGAAGATTGGGAAGGCTGATATCCGGGCAGTATATGACATAGATGCGGTTTCCGCTGATATTTATCTTCATTCTCGGATGAGCCGTTGTGGAGTTGTTATAGATCAGCGGAGTTTCTATGATCTCATCCCCGTATGCGCCTCTGATTATTATCTTTGAAGCGTAAACATCAAGATAAGCCTCGGCTGAGGGAGCCGGGTGATCGCTCTCATTATCGAAATGGCTGAAGCCTATTCCGATATCAAGGTCAAGGCTTGCAGTGTTATATTTTTTCCTCTTGTTTTCTCCGCATGCGGATAGACAAAGTGCAGCTGCTAAAAGTAAAAGCAGGGAAAAGTACAGTTTTCGTCTTGTTATATGCTTCATATTTGCTCCGATTTCTTCATTATTATATATAGGGACACACGGTCCGATAATAATATAACATTTTTTTGCGATTTTTTCAAGAGATATGGGCGTATGTTTATTATTTTTTCACATTTGAGCTTCGATTTTTGACGAAAAAAAGCTGTTTTGTTGAATATGCACAAAAAATAGTCTAAAAATTCTACATATTTTCTATGAAAAAATATTTAGATAAACTATTGCAAAATGTGGCAAGATAGTGTATAATAATTGGGTCTGAGCGCGATGAAGCGGAAGGTTGCCGCCATTTTGACGGGTAATTTCCGCAGAGTATGTCCGAAAAGAGATGAAAATCTCTTTTGAGTAATCGGGCGGGACTGATTCGTGCACCCCTTTTCGGTAACTTTACCTGCCGAAAAGACCGTTTTTCTGCGGCATTTGTCGCTGCTTTTCATTCCCGGAGTCCGGATTCATGCTGAACGGTATTCCGGCTTTTGTATGGAAGGCGAAGAAACACACGGCACGGTGTACAAGTGAATTCGCCCCATTTCACAAACCGTTCACTCAGACAAGCCCTTCATTTGTATATAATGACGAGCTTTTTGAACGGAAATTCAAAAGGAGGCAAAAAACAATGGCAGTTAAGGCAAAAATCAGAGTTAAGCTCAAGAGCTATGACAACACTCTTATCGACGCTGCGGCTGAGAAGATCGTTGCTCTCGCAAAGAGAAACGGCGCAGAGGTAAGTGGCCCTGTACCGCTCCCCACAGACAGAGAGATCACAACAATTCTTCGTGCGGTTCATAAGTACAAGGATAGCCGTGAGCAGTTTGAGCTTAAGACTCACAAGAGACTCATTGATATCATCGAACCTTCCGAGAAGGCTATCGATGCACTCATGAGCGTTGAGCTCCCCGCAGGCGTTGAGATCGAGGTAAAGCTCTAATCCCTGCAAATTAACCCTACGCAAAAGGCTTCAAGAGTATGAAGCATCTTGCGGTCAAGTTGGCGAATCCGAAAGGAAAATCCAAAACGTCAACCAATAACCCAGGAGGAAAAAATGAAAAAAGGTATTATCGGTAAGAAAATCGGTATGACCCAGATTTTCGACGAGGTCGGAAATGTCATCCCGGTTACGGTAATCGAGGCAGGTCCCTGTGTGGTTGCACAGAAGAAGACTGTCGAGAATGACGGTTATGACGCCGTTCAGCTTGGTTTCATGGATGTTAAGGAAAAGCACATGACCAAGGCTGAGAAAGGTCATTTCGAGAAGGCAGGAGTTCCTGCAAAGAAGCATCTTAAGGAGTTCCGTCTTGACGATTGCTCCGCACTTAATGTCGGTGACGTTATATCTGTCGATACCTTCGCCGCAGGCGACAAGGTCGACGTAACCGGTATAACAAAGGGTCACGGTTATACGGGCGTAGTTAAGCGTTGGAACGCACATATGCTTCAGCACACACACGGTGTAGGTCCTATTCACCGTCAGCCCGGTTCCATGGGTGTTATCGACCCTGCGAGAATCTTCAAGAACAAGAGAATGGCAGGTCAGTATGGTAACGAGCAGGTAACCGTTCTCAATCTCAATATCGTAAAGATCGACACAGAAAAGAACCTTATCGCAGTTAAGGGTGCCATTCCCGGTGCCAAGGGCGGTATCGTGTTCATCCGTGATTCGGTAAAAGCATAAGCGGAAGGAGGAAACACAATGCCAAACGTAAAAGTTGTCAATATGACCGGCAAGGAAGTGGGCGAGATCGCTCTCTCCGATAAGATCTTCGGTGCAGAAGTAAACGGCTCCGTCCTCCATGCTGCGGTTAAGACTTATCTTGCAAATCAGAGACAGGGTACACAGTCCACACTTACAAGAACAGAAGTAAGCGGCGGCGGAAAGAAGCCCTGGAGACAGAAGGGTACAGGAAGAGCTCGTCAGGGTTCAACTCGTGCTCCTCAGTGGACACACGGCGGTGTTGCACTCGGCCCCAAGCCCCGTTCCTACCGCATGTCCATGAATAAGAAGGTTAAGAAGATCGCTCTTTACAGCGCTCTCTCCGCAAAGGTTGCTGCAGGTGACCTCATCGTTGTGGACGAGATCAAGAGCGCAGAGTACAAGACCAAGAATATGGTTGCAATGCTTAACGCTCTCGGCGCAGACAGAAAGGCAATGATCGTTCTTGACACAAATGACGCAGTAACAGTTAAGAGCTGCGCAAATATCCCCGGTGTTACAACATCTGTATATAACACCATCAATGTTTACGACATCCTGAATGCCGATAAGTTCATCGTAAGCCAGGCTGCCGTTAAAGGAATCGAGGAGGTGTTCGCATAATGAAGACAGTACAGGATATCATCATTAAGCCTCTTATCACTGAAAGCTCCATGGACATGATGGCTGACAAGAAGTACGCATTCAAGGTAATGAAGGATGCTACAAAGCCTGAGATCGCAAAGGCGGTTGAGGAAATGTTCAAGGTTGAGGTTGAAAGCGTAAACACCATCAACATGAAGAGAAAACCCAAGAGACTCGGCATTCACAGCGGATATACCGCAACATGGAAAAAGGCTATCGTAACACTTAAAGCCGACTCCAAGACAATCGAGTTCTTCGACGGTCTTAACTAAGTAGGAGGGTAGAACATGCCAACAATTAAGTATAAGCCTACGACTCCTGCGAGAAGACACATGAGCGTTCCTTCCTTTGAGGAAGTAACAAAGTTTTCTCCCGAAAAGAGTCTTACGGTAATTAAGAAGAAGCATTCCGGCCGTAACAGCTATGGCCGCATCACCGTTCGTCATAAGGGCGGCGGAAACAAGATCAAGTACAGAATCATCGACTTCAAGCGTGCAGATCAGTCTCCCGCAAAGGTAATCGGTGTTGAGTACGACCCTAACAGAACTGCTTACATCGCACTTCTCGAGAACGAGAACGGCGACAGAAGCTATATCATCGCTCCCGTTGGTCTTACAGACGGTATGACAGTTTACTCCGGCGCTGATGCAGATATCAAGCCCGGTAACACACTTCCTATCGCAAACATTCCCGTTGGTACGATGATCCACAATATCGAGCTTTATCCCGGTAAGGGCGCACAGCTCGTTCGTAGCGCAGGTGTGTTCGCACAGCTCATCGCTAAGGAGAACGGCGTTGCTCAGGTAAGACTTCCTTCCGGCGAGGTTCGTATAGTCCGTCTCGACTGCAAGGCTACAATCGGTCAGGTTGGTAATATCGAGCATGATACTATCAAGATCGGTAAGGCAGGTAAGAAGAGACACATGGGTATCCGTCCTACAGTAAGAGGTTCTGTAATGAACCCCTGCGATCACCCTCACGGTGGTGGTGAAGGACGTGCTCCTATCGGTCGCAGCGGCCCTGTTACGCCTTGGGGCAAGCCTGCTCTTGGTTACAAGACTCGTAACAAGAAGGCAAGAACCGATAAGTTCATCGTAAAGCGCAGAAATGCTAAGTAATAAGGAGGGAATATAAAATGAGCAGAAGCCTTAAAAAAGCACCTTATGTTGAAGCAAAGCTCTTCAACAGAGTAGAAGCTATGAATGAGAAGGGCGAGAAGAAGGTCCTCAAGACCTGGTCGCGCGCTTCCACAATATTCCCGGAATTCGTTGGACACACAATCGCTGTTCACGACGGTAGAAAGCATGTTCCGGTATATATCACCGAGGACATGGTTGGACATAAGCTCGGCGAGTTTGCTCCTACAAGAACCTTCAAGGGTCATGCAGGCTCAAAGACTTCCAACAACGGTAAATAAGGGAGGAACATTCAATGGAAGCAAAAGCATATCTCAAGTATGCAAGAATCTCCCCTCGCAAGGTTAAGATAGTTCTCGACCTCATCAGAGGTAAGGACGCAGGAACCGCTATGGCGATCCTCAAGAACACTCCCAAGAGTGCTTCTGAATATCTTATCAAGCTGTTGGGTAGCGCTATTGCAAACGCTGAAAATAATTTTAATATGGATGTCTCCAAGCTGTATGTATCCGAGTGCTTCGTATGCCCCGGCCCCACTCTGAAGAGAATTATGCCCAGAGCAAAGGGTAGTGCAGACAGAATCCTTAAGAGAACATCCCATGTGACAATCGCTGTCAAGGAAAGAGACTAAGAAAGGGAGGTTATGAGCTAGTATGGGTCAGAAAGTTAATCCCCACGGCCTTCGTGTGGGCGTAATTAAGAACTGGGACTCGAGATGGTTCACAAGCGATGAAGCTTTTGGTGACACACTCGTTTCCGACTATAAAATCAGAAAGTATCTGAAGAATGAACTCCAGGGCGCAGGCGTTCCCAAGATTGAGATCGAACGTGACAGCCACAGAGTAAGAGTATTTATCCACTGCGCAAAGCCCGGTATGGTTATCGGTAAGGGTGGATCCGAGATCGAAAAGTATAAGGCTGCTATCACAAAGATGGTTGACGGCAAGCATGTTGACGTAAACGTTGTTGAAGTAAGACAGCCCGATCTCAATGCACAGCTCGTAGCAGAGAATATCTGCCTCCAGCTTGAAAAGCGTGTAGCTTTCCGCCGTGCAATGAAGATGGCGATCAGAAACACAATGAGACTCGGCGCAAAGGGTATCAAGATCTCCTGCGCAGGTCGTCTCGGCGGTGCTGAAATCGCAAAAACAGAGCACTATCATGACGGAACTATTCCGCTGCAGACACTCAGAGCCGATATCGACTACGGTTTCTGGGAGGCAAATACAACCTACGGCAAGATTGGCGTTAAGGTTTGGATCTACAACGGAGAGATCCTCAATGAAGTAAACAGACCCGGTGCTGCAAAAGAAGATCGCAGAGATCGCCGCGATAACAGAGGCGACAGACGCGGTGACAGACGCGGCAATCGCGGTGAGAGAAGAGAAGGGGGTCGTAGAAATGTTAATGCCTAAGAGAGTTAAGTTCCGTCGTGTACAGCGCGGCAGACTTAAGGGTAAAGCACTTCGCGGCAACAAGGTCACAAACGGTGATTTCGGTCTTGTGGCACTTGAGCCCGCTTGGGTTACAAGCAATCAGATCGAGGCTGCCCGTATCGCTATGACAAGATATATCAAGCGTGGCGGTAAGGTTTGGATCAAGATCTTCCCGGATAAGCCTATCACAGAGAAGCCTGCCGAGACTCGAATGGGTTCAGGTAAGGGTTCACCCGAATACTGGGTAGCGGTTGTAAAGCCGGGCAGAGTAATGTTCGAGATGAACGGAATCTCTGAAGAAGTTGCAAAAGAAGCTATGCGTCTTGCAAGCCACAAGCTGCCTATCAAGTGCAAGTTTGTGAAGCGCGGCGCAGAGAACTAATACGGGGAGGTAATGAGCTGTGAAATCAAATGAAATCAGAGAAATGACTCCCGCAGAGCTTAATGCAAAGCTGAAGGAGCTTAAAACCGAGCTTTTTAATCTCCGTTTTCAGCATGCGATAAATCAGCTTGACAATCCGCACAAGATCGCTGATGTCAAGAAGGATATCGCCCGTGTAATGACGATTCTTCATGAGAAGAACGCTTAAGGGGGTAAAAAGTCATGACTGAAGAAAGAAATCTTAGAAAAACACGTGTTGGCAAGGTGGTTTCCACAAAGATGGACAAGACAATCGTCGTTGCAATCGAGGATAACGTAAAGCATGCCACATACGGAAAGATCATCAAGCGTACACTTAAGATCCATGCACACGACGAGAATAACGAGTGCGGCGTTGGAGATAAGGTAAGCGTTATGGAAACAAGACCTCTTTCCAAAACAAAGAGATGGAGACTCGTTTCTATCATCGAAAAGGCTAAGTAATTTCGCCTTTTTACAAAAAAACAACAAAAATAACATTATGCGAAATAAGTAGGTACGTTTAACATCGTACCGAAAACAGGAGGACGCAAAAGTGATACAGCAACAAACACTTATGAAGGTTGCCGATAACACCGGAGCTAAAGAGCTTATGTGCATTCGCGTTCTCGGCGGCACAGGTCGTCGTTACGCAAACATTGGCGATATCGTTGTAGCCTGCGTAAAGAAGGCTACTCCCGGTGGAGTTGTTAAGAAGGGTGAAGTAGTCAAAGCAGTAATCGTAAGAAGCGTAAAGGGCGTAAAGCGCGCTGACGGCTCTTACATTAAGTTTGATGAAAACTCCGCGGTAATCATCAGAGAAGACAAGACCCCCAGAGGCACACGTATTTTTGGCCCTGTGGCAAGAGAGCTCCGTGAGAAGGACTTCATGAAGATCCTTTCACTCGCTCCCGAAGTACTTTAATTAGGAGGAAACGAAAATGGAAAAGAAGGTTCATGTTAAGACCGGCGATACCGTTGTCGTTATCTCCGGTGATGATAAGGGCGTAAAGGGCGAGGTAATTGCAGTTTCCCCAAAGGAAGGCAAGGTCATCGTTAAGGGCGCTAACATCATTCATAAGCACGTAAAGCCCCGCAAGCAGGGTGAGACCGGCGGAATCGTAGACGCTGAAGGCGCAATCTACGCATCCAAGGTTCAGATATACTGCGATAAGTGCAAGAAGGGCACAAGAATCGCTCACAAGGTAGAGGGCGATAAGAAAATCAGAGTTTGCGCTAAGTGCGGCGCGAAGCTCTAAGAAAGTGGGAGGTAATCGAAAATGGCAAGACTTAGAGACTTATACAAGAACGAAGTTGCTCCCGCTCTTATGAAGAAATTCGAATTCAAGAGCCCTATGCAGATCCCCAAGTTCGATAAGATCGTTATCAATATCGGATGCGGCGACGCAAAGGAAAACGCAAAGGTTATCGACAGCGCAATTGCAGATCTTACTCTGATCACAGGTCAGAAGGCAGTTCCCACATACGCAAAGAAGTCGGTAGCTAACTTCAAGCTCCGTGAGGGCATGAAGATCGGCGCAAAGGTTACTCTCAGAGGCGACACAATGTACGAATTTATGGATAGACTCTTTAACTTCGCACTTCCTCGTGTTCGTGACTTCAAGGGTATCAACCCCAACGCTTTCGACGGCAGAGGAAACTACTCCCTCGGCCTTAAGGAACAGCTTATATTCCCCGAGATCGAATACGATAAGGTAGACAAGATCCGCGGAATGGATATCTGCTTTGTTACAACAGCAAAGAATGACGAAGAAGCAAGAGAGCTGCTTACCCTTATGGGCGCACCTTTTGCAAATAAATAAGGAGGGACAGAAAAATGGCAAAGAAATCAATGATTCTTAAGCAGCAGAGAAAGCAGAAGTTCTCCACAAGAGAATACAACCGTTGCAAGATCTGCGGACGTCCCCATGCTTATCTTCGTAAGTACGGTATCTGCCGTATCTGCTTCCGTGAACTCGCTTATAAGGGCCAGATTCCCGGTGTAAAGAAAGCAAGCTGGTAATTTTACTAAAAAAACGGTTTAACAAACCTAAACTATCGGAAGGAAAACAGGAAAATAAGCTCGGCAATATGCGGGCATCCTGTTTTAACCACCGGTCAGCCGCCAAGGACAAATAATAACCGTCACTTGGCAGCAAGAATTTTTACTTGCATATAGGAGGTTAAAAACTATGCAAATGTCAGACGTAATTGCCGATATGCTCACAAGAATAAGAAATGCTAACGATGCAAAGCATGCAACTGTGGACATTCCGGCATCCAACATGAAGAAGTCTATCGCCGATATCCTCGTAAACGAGGGTTATGTAAAGTCCTATCAGGTTATCGAGGACGGTAAGCAGGGCGTTATCAGAGTAACTCTGAAGTATGGTCAGGGCAAGTCCAAGGTTATCCGCGGTCTTCGCCGTGTATCAAAGCCCGGTCTCCGTATCTACGCAAGCTGCGAGGATATGCCCCGTGTTATGAACGGTCTCGGTATAGCAATCGTATCCACTTCCAAGGGCATTATGACCGACAAGCAGGCTCGCAAAGAGAATGTTGGCGGCGAAGTAATTGCCTTTGTATGGTAATGAAAGCGGGAGGTAAATAATATGTCAAGAATTGGTAGAATGCCCATTACAGTTCCCGCAGGCGTTACTGTTACAGTGGGTGATGAAAACAAGCTTACAGTAAAGGGTCCTCTCGGTACACTCGAGCAGAGCATGAGTACTCGCATGACAATCACAGTTGATGCAGGTGTTGTAACAGTTACTCGCCCCACAGATGAGGCAGAGGACAGAGCTATCCACGGTCTTACAAGAACACTTATCAATAATATGGTAGTTGGTGTTTCCACAGGTTACTCCAAGACTCTTGAGATCGTTGGTGTTGGTTACAGAGCTCAGAAGCAGGGCAAGACACTTACACTCAACCTCGGCCACAGCCATCCCATCATTTTTGAGGACGGCGATGTAACTTACGAGTGCCCCAACGCTAACACAGTTATCGTTAAGGGTATAAATAAGGAAATCGTTGGTCAGGCAGCAGCAGTTGTAAGAAGCAAGAGACCCCCCGAGCCCTACCTTGGTAAGGGTGTTAAGTACTCCGACGAGAGAATTCGCCGTAAGGCCGGTAAGACCGGTAAATAATTGAAAGGAGTGGAATGTAATGGTTTCAAGAAAAGACAGTAATCAGGCTCGTCTGAAGAGACATATCAGAGTTAGAGCAAAGGTTTCCGGAACACCCGAGCGTCCGAGACTCGCTGTATATCGCTCAAATGCAAACATCAGCGCACAGATCATTGATGACGTAAACGGTGTAACATTGGTTTCCGCTTCCACCCTTGAAAAGGTCTTTGAGGGCAATGGCAGCAATATCGAGGCAGCTAAGAAGGTTGGTGCAACCATCGCTGAAAGAGCTGCAGCAAAGGGTATAGTAGAAGTCGTATTCGACAGAGGCGGCTATCTTTATCACGGACGTGTATCGGCACTGGCAGACGGCGCTCGCGAGGGCGGCCTGAAGTTCTGATTGTCGGTTTGTACACTGTTCAAAACCACATTTTTTGAACAAATTTAAGGAGAAAAAACATGGCAAGAAATTTTGATCCGGCAACTCTTGACCTTCGTGAAGAGCTTGTCACATTAAACCGTGTTTCCAAGACCGTTAAAGGTGGTCGTATCGCAAGATTCGCAGCTATCATGGTAGTCGGTGACGGCAATGGTCACGTAGGCTACGGTCTCGGAAAGGCAGCCGAGGTACCGGAAGCGATCCGCAAGGGTATCGAGGATGCAAAGAAGAATATGATAGAGGTTTCCCTCAAGGATACAACTATTCCTCACGAGGTACTCGGTGAGTTTGGCGCAGGTAAGGTACTTCTTAAGCCTGCTGCACAGGGTACAGGTATCATCGCAGGTGGCGTGGTAAGAAAGGTTCTCGAGCTTGCAGGTATTCATAATATCCGTGCAAAGAGCCTTCGCTCCAACAACCCCGCAAATGTAGTTAAGGCTACACTTGAGGGTCTGAAGCAGCTTCGCACTGTTGAAGAGGTCGCAAAGACCCGTGATATCAGCGTAGAACAGGTAAAGGGTTAAGGAGGCAAATGATATGAAGAAAGTAACACTTGTAAAGAGTATCATCGGCTGCAAGCCCAACCAGAAGGCGACTGCAAAGTCTCTCGGTCTCAACCGCGTAGGCGACAGCATCATCCATGAGGACAACGCTGTTCTCGCAGGTAAGATCAAGGTACTTTGGCACCTCGTCAAAGTAGAGAACGCATAAAGGAGGAATAAATGATGAAACTCCATGAACTTACACCGGCTCCCGGTTCCAATACTCCCGTATATCGTAAGGGTAGAGGTCCCGCTTCCGGTAACGGTAAGACAGCAGGAAAGGGTCACAAGGGCCAGAACGCTCGTAGCGGCGGTGGCGTAAGACCCGGATTCGAAGGCGGACAGATCCCGCTTTACAGAAAGCTTCCCAAGAGAGGCTTCAAGAACAGATTTGCTAAGTCTTATGTAACAGTAAACGTTGAAGATCTCAATCGTTTCGAAAACGGAGCAGTAGTTGACGCAGAAGCACTTCTCGCTTGCCGCCTCATCCGCAAGGTTGAAGACGGTGTGAAGGTTCTCGGCAACGGCTCTCTCACAAAGAATTTAACTGTAAAAGCAACAGTCTTTTCTGCTACAGCTAAGGAAAAGATAGAAGCAGCAGGTGGAAAGACAGAGGTGGTATAAGTGTTTCAGACGCTGAAGAATGCATGGAAGACTCCTGAACTGAAGAGCAAACTTCTCTTCACACTTCTCATCATCGTCCTCTACCGCCTTGGTGCTAACATTCCTGTTCCTTACATTGATCAGAGTGTAATGGAAAGTGCTAATTTGTTTGCCGGCGGCTCGATATTCGCATATTTGAATATCCTCTCCGGTGAAGCATTCGGTAAGGCTACTCTGTTTGCACTTGGCGTAAGCCCTTATATCACATCATCCATCGTAATGCAGCTTCTTACAATCGCTATTCCCGCTCTTGAGAGAATGTCCAAGGACGGTGAAGAGGGCAGAAAGAAGATCACATCAATTACACGTTATGTAACAGTTGGTCTCGCACTTATCACAAGTATCGGATATGCAATGTATCTTAAGACTGCAGGTATGGTAGGCGATATCAGCGCATTCGATATGATCGTTATCATCGCTTGCTACTGCGCAGGTTCTTCACTTGTTATGTGGCTTGCTGAAAAGATTAACGAGCATGGTATCGGTAACGGTATCTCCATGATACTCTTTGCCAATATCATTTCCAGTTTCCCCGGTATGATCGGTTCTATGATCGCAATGGTAGATACAACAACAGTTGGAAAAACCATCCTCGGCATAGTTCTCTTCGTACTTTCCATTCTTCTTACTCTCGCAATGTTCGTTATCATTATCTGGATGACAGACAGTGAGAGAAGAATTCCCGTTCAGTATGCTAAGAGAGTCGTCGGAAGAAAGATGTACGGCGGACAGGGAACAAACCTTCCCTTAAAGGTCAATATGACCGGCGTTATGCCTATCATCTTCGCAAGCTCCATCGTTTCGATTCCCGCAACGATCGCAAGCTTCTTCCCGAACAACGGCTTCTGGACAAGCGTACTTGAAGTTTTCAACTATGACACATGGCTCTATATCATTATAGAGTTCATACTGCTCGTAGCTTTTGCTTATTTCTATGTTTCCATTTCCTTCAATCCTGTTGAGGTGGCAAACAATCTGCAGAAGCAGGGCGGTGCCATTCCCGGAATCCGTCCCGGTAAGCCCACATCCGAGTATATAACAAAGGTTCTTAACAGAATCACACTCGTAGGTGCTCTGATCCTTTCTGTGATCTGCATTCTGCCTATGTGCGTAAACATTATCGCAGACGGCAGATTCGCATCCCTCGCATTCGGTGGTTCTTCGATCATCATCCTTGTCGGTGTTGCTCTTGAAACATTCCGCGAGCTTGAGGCTCAGATGTCACTCCGTAACTACAAGGGCTTCCTTGATTAATTTCCGGAGGATATCACATGAATTTGATTTTAATGGGTGCGCCCGGTGCGGGTAAAGGTACTCAGTCAGAATTTATTTCGGAAAAGTTCAATATTCCTGCGATATCTACCGGTGACATACTTCGTCACGCAATAAAGAACGAGACAGAGCTTGGAAATATGGCAAAAAGCTATATTGAAAAGGGTGCTCTCGTTCCCGACGAGGTTGTTATTGGTATTATTAAAGATCATCTTTCGGGTGAATCTTGTAAAAACGGTTTTATTCTCGACGGCTTCCCCCGCAGCATTCCCCAGGCAGAAGCTCTGGACGCTATGGGCGTGAAGATCGACGCTGTCGTTACCTTTGAGGTTCCTGATGAGGTAATTGTTGACAGAATGAGTAAGAGACGTATGTGTCCAGATTGCGGTGCTTCTTATCACCTCGATTTCAAGCCCTCAAAGGACAATAAAACCTGCGACAAGTGCGGCGCCGAGCTCTATACGAGAAAGGACGACGCTCCCGAAACAGTTCTCGCAAGACTGCAGAATTACCACACTCAGACAGAGCCTCTTGAGGAGTTCTATGAAAAGAAGGGCATCCTGAAGAGAATAAACGGTGTCGGTGCAGTCGACGAGATAAGCAAAATGACTCTTGATGCTTTGAGTCAGCTCTGAGGCAAATATGATACAGTTGAAAAATTCTGCCCAGCTTAAGGATATGAGAGATGCGGGACGCATCACAGCGCAGGCTTTGCTTGTAGCTGAAGAAGCGATCCGTGAGGGGGTAAGCACCTATGAGGTGGATGCGAAAATTCGCAATTTCATCGAAAAATGCGGTGCTAAGCCCTCCTTCCTGGGGCTTTACGGCTTTCCCGGAAGTGCTTGTATCAGTATTAACGACCAAGTCATCCACGGTATTCCTTCAAAAAAGGTGATCCTTCGTGAGGGCGATATCGTAAAGGTTGATGTCGGCGCATTCTTCCATGGCTTCCATGGAGACAGCGCAAGAACTTTTCCTGTTGGAAATATCTCGGATGAGGCAAAACGCCTGATCGAGGCAACAAAGCATTGCTTTGAGTGCGGATTTGAACAGGTAAAGGAAGGAAACAGGGTCGGAGATATCGGAAATGCAGTTGAAAGCTGCGCAAAATCCTATGGTTACAGTGTTGTCAGAAAATATATCGGTCACGGCGTTGGACGAGATGTCCATGAAGCACCCGATGTTCCGAATTTCGGAACTGCGGGAAGAGGACCGAGACTCTGCCGAGGCATGGCCATCGCCATTGAGCCGATGATAAATGTCGGTACAGGCGATGTTAAGGAGATGCCCGACGGATGGACGGTTCTGACTCTTGACGGAAAGCTTTCCGCTCATTATGAAAACACGGTGGCCTTGACGGACGAAGGTCCGATCATACTGACCGATCCAAATTAAGAATTTTAAAGGCTCAAACTCATATCGGAAAGGAGCATCTGTTATCGGAATCACCGATTCTTACCATGAGCGGTTGTTATGACGCCCAGGGTCGGACGGCTGATTAAAGGTGAGGAGAAGCAGAGCGCAAATTTCCCAAACAGAGAAAACTCATGGCAAAAGGAGGGATTATTCTTGCCAAAGGATGATGTAATCGAATTTGAAGGAACGGTAGTTGAGGCATTGCCAAACGCCAACTTCAAGGTAAAGCTTCCCAACGGTCATATAGTTACCGCACACATTTCGGGAAAGCTTCGTATGAACTATATCAGAATTCTGCCCGGTGATAAAGTTACCATAGAGGTGTCGGTTTACGACCTCGATAAGGGACGTATCACTTGGCGTGCAAAGTAATTTAAGAAAGGCATGGTGTAATACAATGAAAGTAAAGCCATCCGTAAAGAAGATTTGCGAAAAGTGCAAAATCATCAAGAGAAAAGGCCATGTAATGGTCATCTGCGAGAACCCTAAGCATAAGCAGAGACAGGGTTAAGCAAAATTCACTACATTTTAAACAGAGAGGTGAAACAGAATGGCTCGTATAGCCGGTGTTGATATTCCGAATAACAAGCGCGTAGAGATCGCACTGACCTACATTTACGGTATCGGAAGAAAAAGCGCAAATGACATTCTTGCAAAGACTGGCATAAACCCCGACACACGTGCAAAGGATCTTACCGAGGCAGAGATTGCAAAGCTTCGTGACGAGATCGAAAATAACTACACGGTTGAGGGTGACCTTCGCCGCGATGTTGCACTCAACATCAAGAACATGATCGAGATCAACTGCTACCGTGGTATCAGACACAGAAAAGGTCTCCCTGTAAGAGGTCAGAGAACCAAGACCAATGCAAGAACAAGAAAAGGTCCCGCGAAGACAATCGCGAACAAGAAGAAATAAGGAGTGATAAAGACAGATGGCAAAAGTTGCTGCTAAGAAGGTCATCAAGAAGCGCCGCGAACGCAAGAATATTGAAAAGGGCGCGGCACATATTCAGTCAACCTTCAATAATACTATCATCACTATCACAGATACTCAGGGCAACGCAGTATCCTGGGCATCCGCAGGTGAGCTCGGCTTCAAGGGCTCCAGAAAGTCCACTCCCTTTGCTGCACAGTCCGCAGCAGAGACAGCTGCAAAAGCTGCTATGGAGCATGGTATGAAAACCGTTGAAGTATATGTTAAGGGTCCCGGTGCAGGACGTGAATCAGCAATCCGTGCTCTCGAAGCAGTGGGTCTGAGCATCACACTCATCAAGGATGTAACTCCCATACCCCACAACGGTTGCAGACCGCCTAAGCGCAGACGCGTTTAATCTTTAGAGGAGGTAAGAAGATATGGCAAGATATACAGGTCCTGCTTGCAAACTCTGCCGCAGAGAAGGCGTTAAGCTTTTCCTCAAGGGCGAGCGTTGCATGACAGGTAAGTGCGCACTTGACCGCAGACACACAGCTCCCGGTCAGCATGGTGCGGCAAACAAGAAGGTCAGAGAGTACGGCATGCATCTCCGTGAGAAGCAGAAGACCAGAAGATACTATGGCGTTCTTGAAAAGCAGTTCGTAAACCTCTACAAGGAGGCAGAAAGACAGGAAGGAATGACAGGTGAGAACCTTCTCAGACTTCTTGAGTGCCGTCTTGATAATGTAGTTTACAGAATGGCAATGGCAGAGAGCCATAAAGAGGCACGTCAGCTCGTTCGTCACGGTCACTTCACCGTAAACGGCAAGAAGGTTGACATCCCCTCCTATACAGTTAAGGCAGGCGACGTTATCGCTGTTAAGAGCGCAAGCCGTTCCTCCGAGAAGATCAAGGGTCTTATCGAGGGACTTGAGAAGGCAACCTTCCCCAAGTGGCTTGAGGTAAACAAGGAAGCAGCTTCCGCAAAGGTAGTAACACTTCCCGCTCGTGACGATATCGATTTCGACTTCAACGAACAGCTTATCGTCGAATTCTATTCCAAATAATAACTCCCCTTGTGCGGCATAGCAGTATTAATTTGCGCCGCATAGGAAAAATTTTCCGATCAGAGAGAAAATTAAAAGTATTATTAAATAATTAAGGAGGGTTATCAGGAATGATTGAGATAGAGAAGCCCAATATTACGACTGCCAGCATGAGTGACGACGGTAAAAGCGGTCAATTCGTAATTGAGCCCCTTGAGAGAGGCTTTGGCATAACACTCGGAAACTCACTTCGCCGCGTGCTCCTTAGCTCGCTGCCCGGAGTTGCTGTAACAAGCATAAAAATCGAGGGTGTGCTTCACGAATTTTCCACAGTACCAGGTGTGAAGGAAGATGTAACCGAGATCGTTGTAAACGTAAAGGGAATTACAGCAAAGCTTCACACAAACACTCCCAAGACCGTAATAATCGAAGTAGTGGGTGAAAAGGATGTTACCGCAGGTGACATCAGACAGGATTCGGACATCGAAATTCTGAATCCCGATCACCATATCGCAACAGTAGGCGAGGGTGAGAGACTATATATGGAGCTTGTGTTTGAGCATGGAAGAGGATATGTATCCCAGGACAAGAACAAGCAGCTCCACAATGCGCAGCTTGGACAGAATGTTTCTGCTCCCATCGGCACAATATATACAGACTCTATCTATACACCCGTATATAATGTCAGCTATGAGGTTGAGCCTACCAGAGTAGGAAGCAACTCGGATTTTGACAAGCTTACTCTCGATGTGCTTACAAACGGCACGATTACGGCAAAGGAAGCGATTTCTCTCGGCGCCAAGATACTCAACGAGCATCTCAACTTGTTTGTGGATTTGTCAGATGAAGCAAAGAAGACAGAAATACTGGTCGAGAGACAGGAAACCATCAAGGAGAAGGTCCTTGAGATGACCATTGAGGAGCTTGACATGTCTGTTCGAAGCTTCAACTGCTTGAAGCGTGCAGGCATTGACACGGTTGAGGATCTTACCAACCGTACAGAGGAGGACATGATCAAGGTTCGTAACCTCGGAAAGAAGTCGCTTGAGGAAGTAATATTAAAACTTCATTCTCTCGGTCTCGACCTCAAGAAAGAGGAAGAATAAGCCGAAAGAATTTCAACTTTAGCTTATAAGAAAACAAGCAGAAGGAGGGAACAAAATGCCCGGAACAAGAAAGCTCGGCAGACCTACAGCTCACAGAAATGCAATGCTGAGAGGTATGGTAACTTATCTGCTCGAGAATGGATCCATTGAGACAACTCTGACAAGAGCGAAGGAAGTTCGTTCACTTGCAGAGAAGATGATAACACTTGGCAAGAAGAATACTCTTGCAAGCCGTCGTGCAGCACTTGCATACATTACAAAGGAAGATGTTGTAACAAAGCTGTTCAGCGAGATCGCTCCCAAGTATGCAAACCGTAACGGTGGTTATACACAGATCTTCAAGCTCGGTCCCCGCAGAGGAGACGCAGCAGAGATGGCTATCATCAAGCTCATTGACGAAGAATAATTAAAAAAAGGGCTGATCCACATATGTGGGTCAGCCTTATTTTTTGCAAACGAAGTTGTCAGCAGGTATAAAGAAAACAGCCGTCATTCTACTGCAGAATGACGGCTGTTTTATGGCGGAGGGAGTGGGATTCGAACCCACGTGTGATTGCTCACAAACGGTTTTCAAGAAGTCTACCAAAGAATACCGTTTCAGCTCAGTTCGGTGCAGTTCAGGCTAAAACAATTCCCGAAAATCCTTATTTTACAAGGCTTTTTTGGACTGTTTGGAACCGATATAAATTAAAACGAATTGATCGGAATCGATACAGACCCCTCGTTTTTTGAGGAATTTTTTGCACATTGGAGAGAATTTGGAGAGAATTCGCGAGAGAAGAATTGCAACTGCAGTACATCGAGATTTTTCTTTTTTTGGAGAGAATTTTTCACGATTTAGGAGAGAACTTTTTATGCGTTACAATTTAGACGAAATTCAACGCTTGCCGGACGTCTTATCCCTTGCAGACCTTTGCCGCGCCTGCCATTTGAGCCACTTGGATGCGCGGTACTATCTCAAAAGCGGACTCATTCCCTATGAGACAACCGGGAAGAAAACGCGGTGTTACCTGGTCAAAAAAACCGCCCTGCTGAGAGCCATTGAAGACTACAGTGAAAATCCCGAGAAATACAAAATCCCGGGAATTTGGAGAGAAAAACAACACTTAAACGGAATCCGCAAAAGCCCCATCATATACCTCCCAACGCAGGATCTCGCGTCGGATGTAGCGGTCGAATATTACCGAAACAAGCTTGCCGATGCTTCCGAGTTGATCTGTGTTGCCGACCTTGTGCGCGTCACTGGATACCGCCCACCAACCATCACGCGGTGGTGTAAGCAAAAGAAGCTCATAGCACACGCGAAAACCAACCGCCTATGGATCGCAAAGGCAGACGCCATAAGGTTTTTGACCTCTTTTACCTATAACGATATCAACGTAAAATCGCCCCAGCATATTGCCGACATCCGAGCGATCTATGACCTGATCCATCCGACAAAGGAGGGCGAAAAATGATATACGATCTGAACGAAATCGCAATGCTGCCCGACACCTTCTCCCTTGAGGATTTACGTGTGGTTTGCCACATCAGTAAACGAACCGCAAGATACTACCTGCGAGCCGGTCTGATTCCTTGTGAGATCAGCGATAAGAAGACACACTGCTACACAATCAGGAAACAAGATCTGCTGGACGCGCTCAAGGAATACCAAAAACAGCCCTGCAAATTTGCCATCCCGAAAGCGCTCAACGATGAAAAGCGGCAGCGACAAGAGGCGCTGAAAATGATGGTGGAACAACGGATACTATCCATCAACTGTCTGCCCGAAAAAGACCTCAAAACCACCACACTCAAAAAATATTATCAAAAGAGATTAGAGAACTGCCGTGATATGCTGCAACCGCCGGACATCGAGAACATCACCGGATATCCGCGAAAGATAGTCCGCCGCTGGTGCGTGGAAGACAAACTCCATTGCATCATGCTTGATTCTCGCATTTGGGTGAAAAAGAAGGACATGCTTTCGTTTCTCTGCTCCGGGGAGTACAACAGCATTATGCGAAAATCACAGACACATCTTGACGATATTCACGAGATCTACAGAAAGATTCACAGAGGAGGCTAAAAATGATGAAGGATAGAATGATACAGAACCGAATCGAATACGAGCGCAGAGGTGAGCAATATTATCCCCTGCTCGACCTTGGCGAACAGACAACCTATGAGATCGGCAAGTACGGCAAATTGCATCTTGAGTTTATCAAAAAGTACCGCAGAGGCACGTACACCACCCTACTGACCGAAAATCGCCTGAACGAACATCTCCACGACATTGACGAGCAGGCGCATGAACAGCTCGACTTGCATATCACACAAATGGCAAATCAACTGGGTGTGTCCGAAGAACTCAAAGCCTCCGATCCTATGCGCTGGGTGCAGATGATGAACAACATCAAGGCAAGCGCAGAGGAAATCGTGCTGAAGGAGGTCGTGTACAGATGAGGACCATACTTGAAGAGTTGTTCTACGGCAATATCTGCCCCAATACCGATTGCAGAAGCCACGATAAGGAAACGAAGCAGTTGATGGGATACATAGCGGACCATCACGATAATCTGCTATCTACATTAAATGACCAACAAAAGGAAATCCTCGAAAAGTTCGACGATTGCTATAGCGAACTAACCGACATCAACGAGCGCGAGATCTTTACATATGCTTTCAAACTTGGCGCAAGACTTATGCTTGCGGTTGTGCGCGAGGATACAACGAAATAAGCATGTAGGCTGGACACGCGGTGTCCAGCCTATTTTCGCTTTTTCAAGTGGCGAATTTCGCCGCTTGATTTTCTTGCGGAACAATGCATTCAAGAAATGTTTACATTGTTCCGAGTATAGTTCCGAATAATGTTCTTGACATTGTTCCGATAATATGATATAATGTATCCGTAAAATTATACTTGGAGGAATATCCATGCATAAAATGATGAGCACGAAAGAGGCGGCAAGTCTCTGGGGAATCAGTGATAGACAAGTAAGTAAGCTCTGTGGAGAAGGAAAAGTCAAAGGAGCAACGAAAGTGGGACGTAGTTGGTCAATTCCGATCGATACGCCCAAACCGGCAGACGGTCGTATAAAGCCTATATCTACCATTCGCCAGCCTGATCTTCCTCTCCCTATCGGCATTTCCGATTATCGTTTGGCGTCTACAGAATACTACTATATTGATAAGACCATGATGATCAAGGATTTTCTTGAT
>JAFXAN010000007.1 GCA_017517035.1 Clostridia bacterium | reverse complement strand
ATGTTTGTTTGTAGGGGACGGCGACCACGACGTCCCTAAAAGATGTGGAAATTCCGTTGATTTAAAATGATAAAAGGGACGTCGAGGTCGCCGTCCCCTACAGGTTTGCGTCATATCGACGCACCGACAAATTACTGTTTATAATGCTTCACCAAACAAAAAACAAGGTCAATCGACCTTGTTTTTTCATTATATATTCTCATATTTTCCGCCCGGGACAAACTCGCATATCAGCGACTCCTCGGGCATATAGGCTCTGTCAAGTGCATCAAAACGCTCTAAAGCCGAAATTATTATTTCAATATAGTCTCCGGAAAGCTTTTCCCTCTCTGCTTCAATTGCACGAAGCGCAAAGGGCTTCATGATCGCAAGCTCGTAATTATGGAAGGTGTTGATCTTAATATCAGCCTCGTCCCTATATGGGTAAAGATATTTATCCTCTCCCGCAAGAACACTTCCCCATCTTGCAAGAGTTGAGAATGCACTCGTTCCCCTATATATGGAATCTCTTGTCATTCTTCTGATAAATCTGACTTTTCTTCCCGAAAGGATGCGCCGCTCGCCTTCATTTATATTTGTAGAAACACTTATGAACATCTTTATTATTCCGGCTTTGTCAAGCCCACCGGTTATAATGGGATTAAGCGCATGAAGCCCCTCCATTATTACCACATCTCCCTTTTCAAGGCGTATCGGCTCCGTCATAACAAAAGAAGCACCAAGCTCAAAGCTGTATTTGGGCAGATAAACATTCTTTCCCAAAAGAAGCTCGGCAATACAATCTCTTATTTTGTCAACATGAAGTGCTTCAAGTGCTTCATAATCCTGCTCACCATTTTCATCAAGAGGATAATCGGGATCATCCTTGTTCCGATAAAAATTGTCAAGAGACACTACTATTGCCTTGTGACCTCTACTGCACAAAACATCACGCATGATATTGGCAGTTGTGGTTTTTCCCGAGCTACTGGGGCCTGCAAGAAGAACTATATTTGCTTCCCGCATCTCAAGCTCCATCACAACATTTTTTATTGCTCCAAGATACTCCGCATCGGCATTCTTTATACACAAAGCAGGATCTTTTTTTATTAGCTCTTTCAAATAATCAAGCTGTATTTCAGCCAAAAATATTCTCCCTTCGCTCTAAATAGAGTTCTTACTCACTTTACCTCCCGAAAAGCTCTCAAGGTCCATTCTGAGGTGCTCTTCGGCATTCTTTCTTATGCTCGAATTATGTGAATTACGCATAATCGGCATATATCTGTCTCCCGAAACAACAAAATGCTCCGCAAGGTTTATTCCAAGACACCCCAGCCCCTCTGAAATGATGGATGTGGTTCTTATATCGTCCTCGCTGGGAATGACAGTACCCGAAGGATGATTATGAGCAATTATTACATTGGCAGCATTATTTTCAAATGCAAATTTATATATTTTCTTTGTATCAAGGGCTGCGGAATTGACCGATCCGTCAAAAAGCATCTCGCATGAGATAAGGCACATTGAATTATCAAGAAGCATAACGAAAACCTTTTCTCTTCCCTCTCCAAAGAAGCGGTGAACTAAAAACTCACCTACCTTTTGGATGGTATCAAATGGCTCCTTTGAATCATTTTCCGTAAGTGCTCTTCGATAGATCTCACAAGCAGCATCGAAAAACAAAGCACAAGATTCACCAACAAGAGGAACTGTGCAAAGCTCCTTCTCATCGGCGGTAAGGATTCCGCGAATTGATCCGAATCTTTCGATCAGATTATGGGCAATATCGTTGGTATTTCTTCTCGGGTACAAATTAAAAAGCAAAAATTCAACAAGCTCATGATCGCACAGAACCCCAATACCGTGCTTTTTGACCTTATCTCTGATTCTTTTTCTGTGTCCGTAATTAGAATGCTTTTGATTATTATTCATAAATAGTTATTTTGATCCGCCGATTGCTATTCCGTAAATATTCATTGCGTTATCATCGGTTCCTGTTTCGATCCTTATTCTGTTCATATTTCCAAGACTTGTGGAAATGAGGGCGATACCAAGCTCATCCGATGAACCGTATTTTGTATTTACATTCAAAACTCTTTTACCGTTTACATATATTTTAGTGTTTTCACCGTTTTTGGGGTCAATCTTATAGACAAGAACTGCAATTTTTCCGGATGAGGAAAATTCATAAACAGTATCGCTTACCTTCTTCATTTTTGCAGTTCCGAGATACTTGAAATTGTCAAAATCTCTGGTACTTGAAAAATTAACTCTCTTATCGGTGCTGACTCTTCTGCCCGATTCGAGGGAGCTGTCGATCGTCTCCAATATGGCACTCAGATATTCCTTATCGCCATATGAATTAGGCTCAATTCCATTGAGAGTGGCATCGAAATCTATACCATTCTCCTTGAAATACTCATTCATATCAATACAGATGCCGCCATATAGCGCACATATCTGTCTGACAGCCTCTGCATTTTCGTTATATCCCTCTTTATTTGCTTCTATAATGCAGTATATTTCGCATTTCTCATTTTGGTTCTTGATACTGCGAAGAAGACCGTCATAATATGTAGTAAAGGTTTCGGGATCATCATGCGCCCCATAGCATACAACCGCAAGGTCAAAATATTCAAAGCTTTGAAGTGCTCTTATATTAAGGGCGACATATCCATAGAGTGCAGAAGAGCCTCTTGAGCCGGAATTTATGCCATGAGCGTTGGTATAATTCTTCTTCATTGTATCGAAAAATTGTGCGACCCATCCGGTATTGTCATTTTTCATTTTTCTGACAGTTTCAGTTCCGAAAAATGCTATATTCGTGGTAAGCTTTTCTTCGATCTTCTGATAGAAGTCGTATGTTTTCATTTTTTCCTGCAATTCTCTTTCCGAATCGCTGAGCAGCTCATCCATTCCGTCATCCTGATTGCGCATATCCTCATATACCTGGATATCAAGCTTGTGCAGAGCAACCATTTTCATCAGCTCTTTTTCATTATACTTTCCAACAAGAATGTATAGCACTGCTGCAAGGATCACTGCAAAAACCGTAGATATAAGCGCAATTATGCGCATTCGTTTCCTATAACTTATATATCTCTTCATAAAAAATCCTTAACAAATTATTTTTCTTAAGACTCCCTTAAAATATCTAAACCACGCAAATCTCATGCGTCTTTTTACATATTTTTGATATTCATGATCATCAGCCGGAATCCAGTTTTCACCTTTATAGTATCCGTCAAGAACTCCGATCACGCTTTCAAATGCAACACCGTGCTCAAGCACTGTTTGATTGTCACCGCAGCAGACAAAGCTGCCGTCCTTATCCTTTTTCACAATACGGTGAAGAATAAACGAACCGCTTTTTCTTCGATAAAGTATAACTTCACCGATGTCGGGCTTGCGCACATCAGGCGATACGATGCTTACAGAGTCGATTCCTTCACGAAGCATTGGCAGCATACTCGTTCCGCGCTGATAAAAGTGAAATGCCGCACCCGCAGCAATGGTCGCTTCAATCAAAGGAAGTGCTTCCTCAAGGCTCATCGATTCCTTCAAGAATGCCAACCTTTCCCAGCTGCTCGCAAAAGCTCTTTACATCAACGAGAGCTGTTTCCTTATCCACATTATATTCCTCGGAGATCGCCTTTGCAATATCCTCTTTTGAGCTGCCCTCCTCGATCTTTTTCCACATAAGATGAGCAGTTTCATTGAGCTTTATCATGCTGCTTCCGATTGCTGAATTCTTACTTACGGGAACTGCATAAAAGCTATCACCGATTTTCTGAATTACAAAACCTTCATTGATCTTCATAGCTATATTCTCCTAATATTTATTATTTCGGGTTATAAACAAACCCATTAAATTCCTTTTAAAAGTCCGTCTCTTGCGACATATGCAGCAGAGATATCCATATTGGCTCCAAGTCTGTAAACGGGAACATATGTAACAAGATCAGACAAAAATCCGAGAAGCGCTCCCATATAAATGTTATCTCTCTTTATAAGCATTTGTCCAAACAAAAATGTTACCGCTTCATTTCCCGATCTTTCAATGAAATTTGTCTCGGAACGCTCAAGCATACAGATTCCGCCGAGCACAGCGGAAGCATTCATATTCTTATGCTCCTTACCGCTCCAAGGAGTGCCGTAGGCCACAAACTCCGGCTTTCCCTCCGTGATCCTTCGCCTTATGAGAGGTTTATCTCCGTTGATGATTTTCACCTTATCGCCAAAGGCTTTCTCCCAAAGAGAGATATGCGTTGTCTTGCCTGTTCCGCTTTTTGCGCTGAAGGCATATGCCCTTCCCTCATATTCGATAACAGCCGCATGAAAAAGAAAGCAATCATCTCCCGAAAGAATATCGCAGATCTTTCTATAGATCGCAAGCGATTCAAGATATGCAGGCGGAAATGAAGCTGCATTATCCTTGCTCTCAGCCATTATCTCCTCATCGCTCACCTCAATTACGAAGTCAGCGCTATCGGCTTTCACCTCATAGTCGGCACAAAGCCTTGAGGTATAAGCATATTTGTTTTTTAGCTCAAAAACTCTATCCGCAAATCGGTAAAAAGCCATCCTAAAATTTACCTTCCCAGAAGCATTGAAAATGCTCCTTCAATTATAGTTTCTCTCTCGCAGAAATATTCTCTTTTTCCGCAGATGAGCTGATATTCCTCATGTCCCTTACCGGCAAAAAGAACGATATCACCCTTTCTTGCGTTCCTTACGGCATAAAGCACCGCTTCCCGTCGGCTTGGGATCTTAACATAGTCGCAGCCGTCATCACCGAACGCCGCCGCTATTTCATCTATTATCTGCATCGGCTCCTCATTATCGGGATTATCCGAGGTTATAATGCAAAAATCGCACATTTCCGAGGCTACCTTACCAAGCTCTGCACGACGGAGCTTCGTTCTGCCGCCCACCGAGCCGAAAACGCAGATAAGCCTTGCAGGTTCATATTTGCGAAGAGTGGACAGTACGCTTCGGAGGCTCATTCCGTTATGGGCATAGTCAATAACGAATGTGGCATAAGGAAGTGCATCCACAACCTCAAATCGTCCCTTCATTGAAACATTTGAAAGAGACGAGAGTATTTTTTCAAATTCAACGCCTGCGCTAAGGCACACGGCGGCTGCCGCAAGTGCGTTTGAAGCATTGAAATCACCGGGCATCGGAAGATCCACCATTCCCGAAAGCTCTTTTCCCGCACTTATGCGGAATCTGATTCCCAGCCTGCCGCTCTCACGGTAAAGCTTCAGCTCATCTGCATTGAAATGACCTCTTCCGCAGATAGAATAGCTGAATTTCGGAGAAGAGCAGTTCTTCATCATATATTCCGATGCTTCATCATCGGCATTATATATGGCGATCTTCGGAGCAAACTCGGAAAAAAGTCTTTCCTTTGAAGCTTTATAGTGATCAAAATCCGGATGCTCGCTTCCGCCTATATGGTCGGGAGAAAGATTTGTAAAAACACAAGCTTCAAAGCTGATCCCTCTCACTCTCTCCATATAGAGTGCCTGAGAGGACACCTCAAGTGCAAGATATTTCACATCTGCCTCTATCATCTTGCGCATATAATATGCGAGATCATAGCTCTCGGGGGTTGTATTGACGCTTTCAAAAAATTGACCGTCATACATTATTCCGTTTGTCCCGATATATCCCGCCTTTATGCCTGAAGCGTTAAGTATCTGATAGATAAGCTGTGCCGTTGTTGTTTTTCCCTTTGTTCCCGTGATTCCGATGACCTTAATATCCTTTGAGGGGTCACCAAAAAATTTCTGCGACATTTCAGCAAGAGCGATTCTGGTGTTATCCGAGATGATAACCAGAGCATCATCCGGAAGAGAAAGCTCTCTTTCGGCAACGAAAATACGGCATCCCTTGCTATAAGCCGCCGGAGCATATTCATGTCCATCGGAAACAGCTCCTTTGATGCAAACAAAAACCGCTCCCTCGGCAGCCTTTCTTGAATCGCAGCAAAGAGAAAGCACCTCTTCTTCATAGCGGGGATCAAAGTCACCGAAGCCGCTTAAAATATTCACTTTTTCAAGAAGAAGAGAAAGCTTCATTTTTACCTCTGTCAAATTACGAATTTCATCATTTCGTCGGAAAATCCAACAGGCGTTTTTCCGCACATTTTTATTGTTTTCAGTGCCAGCACCTCAAGAGAATCAATAAAATCATCTCCGAGGCTATGTTTTTTTGCGATAAGCGAAAGCTCGGTACATCCGAGGATCAGCCTCTCGCAGCCTTTTTCCTTCATATGGCGGCAAACATCGGCAAATTTCGCCATATCTGCATCCTTGCCCTGCTTTATTTCGCCATAGATTATATCCGAGAGCATTTTTTGATATTCCACATCCGGAGCCTCATATCCGACGCCCATCTCTGCGCACACCTTTTCATATGCCCCAGAGCGAACAGTACCCTCTGTTGCGAGAATACCTATCTTTTTTGCTCCCGAACTCTTTGCAAAGCGCACCGTCTCGTAAATTATATTGACCATCGGCACGGAAAGCATAGGTGCCAAAGCATCATAGAAATAATGTGCCGTGTTGCACGGAATCGAAATTATATCCGCTCCGCAGGAAATGAGCTTTTCTGCTTCCTCCTGCATAACGGGCAGTGGGTTTTCGTCACTCTCGGAGAGAACAAATGCCGTTCTGTCGGGAGTTGTTGCCCTGCTGCTGATTATCATGTCTATATGATCCTGGTCACGCTCGGCAAAGGTATGCTCGGTGAGCATTTCATAAAAATAAACCGTTGCCATCGGACCGAGTCCACCGAGAATGCCGAGAATTTTATTTTTCTTTTGCAAGTTTTGCAAGCTTCTTCCCTGCCTTATTTGCAGTATTTTTTATATTTGCCGTACTGACGGCGCATATGCTCTGCTACCCAGATAAGCCGCTTGGGGCTTCTCATAAGGTCGTAAGCATACCAAAGCGATGTCTTTGACTTTCCCTCTCTCTTCAGACTTTTTGCCTTTTCGAGAGATTTTTCGTCATGGACATATTTTTTAACCACACCAAAGGGAATGGTATGCCAGAGGTGGCTTTCGCTGCACTCTGTATATTCAAGCTTCTCGCATAGAATATTGTCTCTCACAAGTATCTCCGCAATATTGATTCCTGCGGCAGTAATATAGAAATTGCTTCTTCCCTGCCTCAGATTTATCTCAAAGGCACGAAGCGAGCCATCTCGGGAATCATATTTGATATCGAAATTTGAGAAGCCTCTGTATCCGATATCGTTCAGCATATTTCTGAATCTCTCGGTAAGAGACGGCATATGCTCTGTGATTATCGCCGCATGATTTCCAAGTCCCTTCGGTGTATGCTCCTCAAGAAGCACATGACCCAGGCACATCATTTTAACATCATTATCCCTATCGGAATAAGCGGTGAGAACATACATATTTGAGTCATCCCCGGGGATCATATCCTGAAGTATCATCTTATCGGGATATCCTGCGCCGTATATCTCACGCATGATCCTTGTCGCCTCATCCTTATCTGCGGCAGTATATACCTTTTTCATTCCATCAAAGGGATGCTTCCAATATGCGATACTGCTGGAGGGCTTGACGATTATCGGATATTTAAAGCCAAGGTTCTCTTCATTCAGCTCATTTTCATCAAAATCACCCGAGAGTACCTTTGTTTTAGGATAAGAGATGTCATATTTCTCGCACATCTCGTAAAAAACAGCCTTGCTGACGAGAGTATCCATAAGAGCTTCCTCGATATAAGGACAAATATATTTATCCTCAAGTCTAGCCTTATTTCTGATTATCATTGCCGCATAATCGTCGGTACAGCCGAGCAGTATAAGCGCAGCACCCGAGTTTTTCTCGGCAAAATTACGCATCTCCTCGACCATAATGTCATCATTGTCGAGCTTTGGCACAACATGAAAATTCACTATCCTTGAATCCTTTGTGGGACCTATTGGATATCTGCCGAAAACATGAGTAATGACACCGTATTTCTCGTGAAATGCACGGGCAACATTATAGCTGTTAAGATCGCCTCCAAGAAGCACGGGAACGAGATTTATATCTGTCATTTTATTATTCCTCTACGAAAAATTTCTTGTACCAGACAAGGAAGGTAAAGACCGTCCATATCTTGCGCTGATTCTGAGCCTTTCCGTTTTTATGATCATCAAGAAGCTTCATAATAGCATCCTTTTTGAAAAACTCTGAAGCAAAATCAGCCTCGAAATATTCCTTTACGATGTTATAGTATTTTTCTTCTCTGAGCCAATAGCGAATCGGAACGGGAAATCCCTTCTTTGTTCTGTTTGCCCACTCATCGGGAAGAGTTTTATGCGATGCCTCACGAAGAACGAATTTTGTATTCTTCTCATTTATCTTGAAGCGTGCGGGGATCTCCTGCGCCTGCTTCATAACCACCTTGTCAAGAAAAGGAACACGAAGTTCAAGGGAGCTTGCCATGCTCATTTTATCTGCTTTCAGAAGAATATCACCGGGAAGCCAGAGATTAAGATCAAGATACTGCTTTTTTATAAGCTCGCTCTTGCCCTTCACTCTTGCATATATGGGAGCTGTTATCTCCTTAACACTCGGAGCGTTTTTATATTCATCATTCAGAACCGAAAGTGCTTCCTTTTCAGGGAACACAAGTGCTTGTCCGATAAAATAGTCCTCGGGACGGGAGCTTCCCTTAATTATGAAATCATGCCCTTTGAAATATGGCAATCTTCTTGCAACCGATGCGGCAATTCTTCTGATAAATCCCGGGAGCTTCTTATATTTGCGCATCATGGGAGTTTCGTCATACCATTCATAGCCCGCATAAATCTCATCTGCGCCCTCACCCGAAAGAACCACCGTAACATGCTCTTTTGCAAGCTTTGCGAGAAAATAAAGCGGTACGGATGATGGGTTTGATTGAGGCTCATCCATATGATACTGGATCTCCTCGAAATGCTCAAAGCATTCATCAGCCTCAATTATCTTCTTGAAATTCTTGATGCCGAGGATTCCCGAAAGCTCGCCCGCCTCGTCCGTTTCGTTGAATTTGTCAAATGCAAATCCAACGGAAAAGGTTTCATCGGGCATGAGAGCCGCCGTTATATAGCTGGAATCAACTCCGCCCGAAAGGAAAGAGCCGACCTTAACATCGCTTATTCTGTGTGCCGCAACCGATTCACGAACCGTTCTGTCAAGCTCGTCACGGTAATGCTCAAAGCTCTCGCCGCCTTCCGAGAAATCCACATCCCAATATCTCGTTATTTTCATGCCACCCTCGGCATCCCAAACAAAATAATGTGCGGGAGGAAGCTTTTTCACGCCCTCAAAGAAGGTCTCCTCCATTGAAGAATACTGAAAAGTAAGATATGGGCGAAGCGCCTTTTTATTCACAGCCTTAACGAAATCGGGATGTTCAAGAAAGCTTTTTATTTCCGAGCCGAAGATAAGCGCACCTTTGCTTGTTTTTCCATAGTAGAAAGGCTTTATACCAAAATGATCTCTTGCTCCGAAAAGCGTCTTTTTATTCTTGTCCCAGATGACAAAAGCAAACATTCCGCGAATTTTTGATGTTATGTCTGTGCCATATTCCTCATATCCGTGGAGAAGCACCTCGGTATCCGCATTGCTTTTGAAGATATGTCCCTTTTCCGCAAGCTCTTTTCTGATTTCCTGAAAATTATAGATCTCACCGTTGAAAACGATAACAAGACTTCCGTCCTCATTTTCCATCGGCTGTCTGCCATCCTCGGATAGGTCTATTATGCTAAGGCGTCTGAAGCCCAGAGCCATATCATCATCAAGATAATCGCCTGCCATATCCGGGCCTCTGTGCACAATGCGGCCCATCATGGCATTTATTATTTCTTTTTTATTTTCAAGCTTGTCCGAAAATCCGACAAAACCGCACATAGATTAATCACCTTTCAAATAAACGTCAAAGCACAAATGTACATCTTATATTATACCACATAAAAATTAATTTGTACAGTATTTATATTAAATTTTATTATATTTTTATAAAAACTCTTGAATTTTTTCCACTTTTAGCTTATAATGTAACACAAAGCTATGAAAATGGGGATGATGAAAAATCAAACGCGCACTGATATACAAAATATTTACAAAAATGCCCGAGCTTGAGACGGAAAGGCTCATTCTGCGCAAAATGCGTGCGGATGACGCTTCGGATATGTACGAATATGCCAAGCGTCGGGATGTCACAGAATTTCTCACATGGGTTCCTCATCCCGACAAGAGATATACTAAAGATTATCTTGAATATCTCGGAACGAGATACAGAGTTGGAGATTTTTTCGATTGGGCAATAACCTTAAAAGAAAACGGAAAAATGATCGGCACTTGTGGCTTCACATCCTTTGATTATGCAAATGACTGCGCCGAGATGGGATATGTTCTGAATCCCGATTACCGAGGCAGAGGGATCGCCCCCGAAGCACTTCGTGCGGTTCTTGATTTTGGTTTCAGCAATCTTGCGCTCCATCGTGCCGAGGCGAAATTTATCGAGGGCAATGACGCAAGCCGGCGTGTGATGGAAAAGGTTGGCATGAAATTTGAGGGCATACGCCGAGGCGGAATGCTCATCAAAGGAGACTACAGAAATATCGGCATTTGTGCCGTTCTCCGTGATGAATTCTATAAGCCAAAGAATTTGTTATAAAAACATAAATAAAGCAAAAAGGGACGGGGGCAATCGTTCGCAAAAACTTTTGACCCCGTCCTAAAAAATTACAGCGTAATTATTTGGGAAATTCGGAATAGTTCTTTTTCTTTTCCCTTTCATTTTTCGAAACCTTTGGCACTTCCGAATAAAACTTCTTAAAGGTCTTTGAAAACTGCGATTGGCTTCCAAAGCCACAAAGAATTGCCGCCTCGGTTACATTTTTACCGTAATTCAGCAGATGCTTTGCTTCCCTGAGTCTCACGGAAATTATATATTCCTTCATAGTCATTCCGAACGTTTTCTTAAAAATTCTCGAGAGATACGAACGGTTCATACTGAATTTTACCGCAATATCCTCAACCTTTATCGGAAGCATATAATTCTCGTCAATATACTCCTTTACCTCGTTAATATAATCCTTCGAGGCTTCGGTTTTGTTTGGAAGAATCTCAAGATACCAACGCATCAGAATTGAAGCAACAAGCAGATCCTTGCGCCCCTCATAATCGGCGGCTGCAAGTATCTCATTAAAAATATCGGGTGAAGCAGGAATAACACTATCAAGCAAAGCAAAATCACGGCTTACCTCACCATCAAAGGCTACATATATGCTCTCCGCTTCCTCTGTTATGTAATATTCAAACAAAACACCTTGCGGTACGATATAGGCATTTCCGGGCTCGATCGGATATCTTTGTCCACTTATCACAAAATAGCCGCTACCGCTCAAAAAATATCGAATCATAGTAAAATTACGTTTTACAGGACCGTCATTGGTTCCGCTGAAATGCTTGATATGACTAAAAAACATAGGATTTATATCCTTAAGATTTGCATTCAAAACATATTCGTCAACAATACAGCGTTCATCTTTAACTCTTTTCCATGCATTTTCCGCCATTATACAATGACCTCCCAAGTTATCATGCTGTCAGAGAATGACATTCTATATCCTCGCCTTCAGCATCATAATCATACCATAAAAATCGATCTGAAATTCATAAATAAACTGTCTTTTTTGCATACACATAAATTATACACTATTTCCCTACCCAATTGCTGAACATATTGTTAATTTTCTTTTTCAATAATATTCACACAAGTTTTTTGTATTATGGTTGCAAATATATAAAGCAATACAAAATCAAACGAAAATAATGCTGCAAATTCAAATGATGAAGCCGAGTCTTGACCCTCTTCAGCGTATATCATACGTCAAAGAGTCAAACTCGGCTAAAAATCGCACAAATTCAAAGAAATCTGCCGAAAATTCGGCAGATTTCCATATTAAAGCTTATTCAGCGTCTTCGTCCTTCTTCTTCTTCTTCGAGAGAATGATGTTAGTAAGGATACCCAGTACAAGTGCACAAGCTATCGTAGTAATGTATACTTTTCCGATAGCCATTGACATTCCACCAATACCTGTAATAAGAATTACAGATGTTGTGAAGAGGTTTGCATTGTCCTCGAGGTCAACCTTCTGGATCATCTTAAGACCGGAAACCGCGATAAAGCCATAGAGAGTGATGCAAACACCTCCCATTACGCAACCGGGAATAGAATCGAGAAATGCAACAAATGGAGAGATGAAGGATATGATTACTGTCATAATAGCAGCTGATATGATGGTGATAACAGATGCATTCTTTGTGATAGCAACACAACCAACAGACTCACCGTATGTAGTATTAGGGCATCCACCGAAAATAGCACCTACAACAGAGCCGACACCGTCACCGAGAAGTGTTCTGTGAAGACCTGGGTCTTCAAGAAGATCCGACTCAATAATGGAAGAAAGGTTCTTGTGGTCAGCTAAATGCTCCGCAAACACAACAAATGCAACCGGTGCATATGCTACCGCTACAGTTGCCACATAAGCAAAGTTGAAATCTTTAAGAGCATCAAGCGCTTTAACGAAGGTAAAATCAGGGATAGAAATAAACGTGCTGAGATTTACACCATCGGCAACAAGAGCCTTGAAAGGTGCGAAATCAATAACAAGAAGAGAAGAATTATCTGTAGCCAAGCCAATAATTGTGAACATCAAAGCTACTGCGTATCCGGAAAGAATGCCAATAATGAACGGAATAAGCTTTGCCATCTTCTTTCCATAGACAGAGCAAAGAAGGACAACGACAAGTGTTACCATTGCGCACGCAACAGAAACCCAAATATTTGATGACATAACAAAATAAGAGGAGATGCCAAATTGAACCTTTTCACCATAAGAAAATACATCGTTAACAGCTGAACCGGCAAGAGAAAGACCGATAAGAGCAACTGTAGGACCAATAACAACAGGAGGCATCACTTTATTGATCCATCCCGTACCTGACATTTTAACCACAACAGCAATTATCACATAAACAAGTCCGGCAATCAAAGCACCAATAATAAGTCCAAGATATCCCAAACTCATAGAAGCCGCACCACCGAAGGCAGCGGACATTGATCCGATGAAAGCAAATGAAGAGCCAAGGAAAACGGGGCTTCTGAATTTTGTGAAGAACTAATAAACGATTGTACCTACACCGGCACCGAAAAGAGCCGCCGATGCTGTCATTCCGTTTCCGACGATCACAGGAACAGCAATTGTTGCTGCCATGATCGCAAGAACCTGCTGGAATGCGAAGATAAGAAGTTGACCGAATTTGGGTTTGTCTTTGACACCGTAGATAAGTTTCATAACCATTTCCTCCGATTTTTGTTTTTTACCCAATGCATCCCGATTGCCCGGAGTCTCTCAACGCTTTTTTGTCTTTTGCACAAAAAAATACCGAGACGGAAGGGCAAGCCACCGCCACGGTAATGTCATAAATGCTCCAAAAATTCCTGATTTCAAAGCATACGCATCAGCCGCTGCAGTGATCCTCGGATTACGATTATAATTTTACCACATTTTTCGTCAAATGTAAATAGAAAACGACATTTTTCTGTCAAAAATTATTAACAATTTTTCTCTTCTTTTTTTGTGCAGTTTGACTTGTACAAAATTTATATCTGAAAATTAAACAGGAATTTGTCGAACTTTTTACTATACCCCGGCACGATGTGCCGCTCCTTCGGAGTTCGACTACGCACATTCGTGCTCCGCTCAGGGTGACACACTAATGCTTATCGGTATAAATTGTTGATTTTCTGAGGAAAACCCCACAGCAGTCACCCTGAGCGTAGCGTAGCGAAGTCGAACCGCTTGCGGCAACGCCATTGGCGTTGGGGTATAATTTCACCATCGCAACTCACCGACAAATTACTGTTTGCATAAAAAAGAAGCCGAACAAAGCTGTTCGGCTTCTCAATATTAAGTTCCGGAATTCATTTTCAGATAAGCGTTGATAAATCCGTCGATTTCTCCGTCCATAACAGCGTCTATATTTCCGTTTTCAAAGCCTGTTCTCGTGTCCTTTGCAAGAGTATAAGGCATGAAAACATAAGATCTTATCTGTGCGCCCCACTCGATATTGGTCTTATTGCCCTGAATATCCTCGATGCGCTCCAGATTCTCTCTGATCTTGATCTCCATCAGCTTACTTTTCAGCATTTTCATTGCAGTTTCCTTGTTCTGAAGCTGCGAACGCTCGGTCTGACAGCCAACAACGATACCCGTGGGAATATGAACGATTCTGATGGCAGAGTCGGTCTTGTTGATATGCTGACCGCCCGCACCGCTGGAACGGTGAGCGGTGACCTCGATATCCTCGGGACGGATAACTATATCGTCATTTGCATCGTCAAATTCGGGGAGAACCTCGACCGAGGCAAAGGAAGTATGTCTGCGTCCCGCAGAGTCATAGGGAGATACACGAACAAGACGGTGAACACCGTTTTCGCTCTTAAGATAGCCGTAAGCATTTTCTCCCTCAACCATAATTGATGCGCTCTTAAGACCTGCTTCTTCTCCGTCGAGCCAGTCAAGGAGCTTAACAGTAAAGCCCTTCTTTTCCGCCCAACGAGTGATCATTCTGTAAAGCATCGAAGCCCAGTCCTGCGCCTCTGTTCCGCCCGCACCGGGGTGGAAGGAAACAAGCGCATTATTTCTATCGTACTGTCCCGAAAGAAGTATTTCAATCCTCTGTCTTTCGGATTCGTTTTTAACAAATTCAAGCTCTGCCTCAACATCGCTGACGCATCCCTCATCGTTTTCCTCGATTCCCATTTCAGCGAGGACAATGGCATCCTCAAGACGGGAAACAAGCGAATCATAAGCCTCGATCTTGTCTTTTCCGTTCTTTATCTGCTGAAGAACCTTTGTGGATTTCTCGGTATCATTCCAAAATTCACCGTCCTGCGTGGTTTCCTCAAGTCTTGCAATATTTTCGCGAAGAGCCTCAATATTAAGCGAGTTTCCAAGCTCTTTTACATCTGCTTCAAGTGCAACAAGCTCACGCTTTGCATTTTCAAGTGCTACTATCATATAAAATATATCCTTTCGATGTTTTTGTTGATTTGTCGGCAAAAAATTCGGATATTACATTTTAAAATCTCCATAAATTAAAAGCATTATGTTATATTATAACATATTATTCGCTTTTTGGCAAGACCTTTATTCCATTTTGTTTTTCACGATGTTTTTTATCTTCAAACAGTAATTTAGCGAACAGTCGAAGCCTTAATCCGTAGGGGCGATCATTGATCGCCCGTCTCATAAACAGCTCAAAATATCGTTATTTTATGTCGTTTGTTTTTTCGGGCGATCAATGATCGCCCCTACAAATTTCGTTTTCACTCATCGCCAAATTACTGTTTATAGCTCACCAAATGCAAAAAAGTGGTTCTGCCGTTGGCAGAACCACTTAAATTACTTTTTAATTATTCCTCTGCGGGAGTTTCCTCGGCAGCAGCCTCTTCGACTACTTCCTCAGATACCTCTTCAGCAGCCTCATAATCCTCGGGCATTGCTTCCTCAGCTGCCTTTGCCTCTTCAAGAAGAGCACGGATAGAAAGGCTTACCTTGCACTTTTCATAGTCGATCTCTGTGATCTTCGCATCAACAACCTGACCTACTTCAAGCACGTCAGCGGGCTTTGCGATCTTCTGGAGAGCGATCTGAGAAATGTGGATAAGTCCGTCAACACCGTCAACAACCTCAGCAAATGCGCCGAAGGGCATCATGTTAACGATCTTAACTGCTGCGATATCGCCAACCTGGTACTTATCTGTGAAGATCTTCCAGGGGTTCGTATCCTCTGTCTTATAACCGAGAGAGATTCTCTTGTTCTCAACATCAAGTGCCTTGATATAAACAACAACCTCGTCTCCGATAGAAACGACCTCTGCGGGAGACTTGATTCTCTTCCAAGAGAGCTCGGATGTGTGGATCATTCCGTCAACACCGCCGAGATCAACGAAAGCGCCGTATGTAGTCATGCTCTTAACAGTTCCCTTATACTGCTTGCCTTCCTCTGCTGTTGCCCAGAAAGCCTCTTCTCTTGCGATTCTCTCCTCACGAAGAATATCGCTGATAGAGCCATATGCTCTGTGACCGTGATCCTTTGTTTCGATGATACGGAACTTAACTGTCTGTCCAACAAGTGTTGTAAGATCGCCGGACTTCGGAACGCCGCTGCGTGCGCCGGGGATGAATACTCTTGTTGCGCCTGCAAGTGCGATAACACCGCCCTTAACAGCCTCGATAACCTTACCTTCGATAATTGTCTTTGCTTCGCAAGCTGCAACGATCTCGCTCCAGTTCTTATCAGAATCGGTGCGCTTCTTGGAAAGCTCTGCGATACCCTCAACATCGCTGACTCTGATAACGAAGGCCTCAACCTCGTCACCGATCTTGAACATATCCTTCAGGTTTACTGAAGGATCGTCTGTGATCTGCTCAGCCTTAATTACGCCTGTTACCTTATATCCAACGTCAAGCTGAAGCTCGGCGTTTGTAACGGCTGTAACTATGCCCTTAACGGTATCTCCTGTATTTAAAGTTTTGCAAAGCGATTCTTCGAGCATTTCTTCAAAGTTTTCAATTTTTGTGCTCATTGTTTTGTATACCTCCTCTATTATGCCGTGCGGGGTTGAGGCCCCTGCGGCGATTCCCACCCTTTTTGCGGTGGGCGGAATCAGATCCTTCAGCCCTTCTGCATTCTCCACCCAGAGAGTGCTTCTGCAATTTTTCTTGCATATATCGGTAAGCTTCGCAGTATTCGAGCTGTCTCTGCCACCGATAACGATCATATAATCACAGGCGCTCGCGAGCTTTTCCGCTTCGAGCTGTCTGATTTCCGTAACATTACATATTGTATCAAAAATTATCGGATTTGTACAGAGTTTTTTTACAACATTTTGAGTTTTGTACCATTCCGACAAATTTTGCGTTGTTTGAGCCACCAAAACAGGCGTTTTTTTGTTCAATTTGTCTATATGAAAATTTTCCAAATTTTTTTCCAGCTCATCCGCGGTGTTAAAAACATATTTTTCACCTCTCGCATGGCTGACTATTCCTCTTACCTCCGGATGATTGCCGTCACCCAATATAAGGAAAACGGTATCATCTCCCGACTGCTCATCGGCGATCTTATGTATCTTTTTTACGAACGGGCAAGTGCAATCCACAAAGGTAAAATATTTGTTTGTTTCTGCACATTTTTCCAGTCTTTCACTTATATCCAGCGTAACACCGTGAGTTCTCACAAAAACCTTCACAGGGGATGCTTCATTTGCTCCCGAAGCGACCTCCTCAATCTCATCCTCGCTCATAACCTTGACGCCTGCACGAAGGAGAGAATCATTATAGTCATTATTGTGAATGATATGTCCGAGTGTATATATTCTGACATTTTTGGGAGAAGAAGCAACTGTTTCTTCAAGTGTGTCCGTTGCTCTCTTCACACCAAAGCAAAATCCTGCATTTTTTGCAATAATAATTTCTCTCTCCATATCAGAGCTCCTTTATGCGCTCAAAAATAATGGAGGTTATGCGAGCCATCTCCTCGCTCTTGTTCTTTTCGGGATCAATTTTCAGCTCATCCTCCTCGATCCTCTTGCCGATAACGATGACGATCTTTCTGAAAGGACACCATTTGTTATTCTTCACCTTAACTCTCACCGGCAGAACCGGAACATGGGTCTTTGAAAGCACCAGAGCCGCACCGCTTTTGAATTTTGTATCTTCAAGAGCCTTTCCGCGGCATCTTGTTCCCTGAGGAAAAATGCCCACGCAATGTCCATCCTTCAAAATATCAACCGTCTTATGGATAGCACCCAAGTCTCCCGCACCTCGATTCACGGGATAAGCCCCGAGAGTACGAAGCAGAGATGAAAGTATCGGTATCTTAAAAAGCTCCTTCTTTGCCATATAAAAAGCTTCTGTTTTCTTAAGAGAAGCACTTATGCAAACAGGATCGAGAAGAGTTACATGATTTGAGCAGAGCAAGATTCCGCCCTCACCCGGATCATTCTCAATGCCTTTGACCTTAACTCTGAAAAGAAACTTGATAAGTCCTGCAAGGATCGTATGAGCAACCTTATAGCCTTTTCTCATGAAAAATCTCCAACCTTTTCCTTTATGATCTCAATGACCTTTTCTATGCTTCCCTCAAGGTCATAATCGGAATTGTCAAAAATTATAGCATCCTCTGCGGGAATGGCGGGAGCGACCGCACGACTTCTGTCATTTTCGTCTCTCTCGATCATCTCACGAAGAACATCCTCATATTTCACCTCAACGCCCTTTTCGGTAAGCTCCTTATAGCGTCGCATGGCTCTCGCCTCGTTTGATGCGGTCATAAATATCTTCACATCCGCATCGGGAAGGATAACCGTTCCGATATCTCTGCCGTCCATCACCACATTGTTCTTTCTTGCAATGGATTTCTGCGTTTCAAGGAGAAAAGCCCTGACAGCGGGAATTGCCGATACTGCCGAGGCATACATTGATATCTCCGGCTGTCTTATCTTATCACCGAGGTTTTCACCGTTCAGATATACGCACTGAACCCCGTTTTCATATCTGACATCAAGCTCGATCTCGGAAAGAAGTGCCTCGACCTCTGACGCATTCTTGGGATCCTTTCCCTTTGTTCTCACATAATATCCAACGCTTCTGTAAAGTGCGCCCGTATCAACATAGACAATCCCAAGTCTCCCCGAAATTGCCTTTGCAACAGTGCTTTTTCCCGATCCGCTTGGACCGTCAAGTGCTATTTTTATCATAGTTCACACCTCAAAATTTATTTTTATTCTCCATAGTTCATGGCAGCATTTTCACCGGCAAGTGCTGCGGTGGAAAATGCTATCTGCAGATTGAATCCGCCGGTATATGCGTCAACATCAATTATCTCGCCCGCAAAGAACAAGCCCTTCACAAGCTTCGATTCCATTGTTTTTGGATTTATCTCCTTAACCTCAATGCCGCCCGAGGTTATTATTGCCTCGTCGATGGGTCTGAATCGAAGAAGCGGCACGGCAAAATGCTTCAACACATGAAGAAGAGAGGCTCTCTCCTCCTTTGTCACCGAGTTGCACTTCTTTCTCGGGTCTATTCCCGAAAGCTTTACCACCGTTTCTATCATTTTCTGGGGTAAAAGTCCGCCGAGAGAATTGATAAAATCCTTATTGTTGTATTTTTGAAGCTCCGAGATGAGCCTTGCATCGAGTGTTTTTTCATCAAGTGCCGGCTTCAGGTCGATATATGCGGTGTAAGTTCCCTTTTTCATATCCCGAAGATGCGCCGAAGCACTGAGAACAAGCGGCCCTGTAAGTCCGAAATGAGTGAACATCATCTCTCCGAAATCTTCAAAAACAGTCTTTCCGCTATCGTTTCTTATAACCGTGAGCTTGACATTTTTCAGTGAAAGTCCTTGCATTGCAGGGCAAAGCCTGCCATCCTCAACGATCGGAACAAGCGAAGGCACAAGATCCGTGATGCTATGTCCCAATGCTTTTGCCATTTTATATCCGTCACCGTCAGAACCCGTCAGAGGATACGACATTCCGCCCGTGGCAAGAATCACAGAATCAAATTCATATTCATCTGTCCTTGTTTTAAGCCCCTTGACTGCTCCGTCCACGGAAACTATCTCGCAAACTCTCTCGTAAATCACACGACAAGAAAGCTCCGAGCATCTTTTTTTCATTGCGTCAACGATGTCCTGAGCCTTGTCCGACACGGGAAAAACTCTCTTTCCCCTCTCGGTCTTAAGAGGTACGCCCGCATCCTCAAAAAAGCTTTTTGTGTCCTCGGATGAAAAATTGCTGAAGGCTGCATAAAGGAAACGGGGATTCCTCGGAATATTTGCAAAAAACTCGTCTCTTTCCGCATCGTTTGTAACATTGCATCTGCCTTTTCCCGTGATGCGTAATTTTTTTCCCATTCGATCGGTCTTTTCAAATATAGTAACAGAGGCACCAAGCTCTGCCGCCTTTATTGCCGCCATCATTCCGGCAGCACCGCCTCCTATAACAGCGACCGAAACGCCATCAGAATTTGTCTTTGTTATATACATCGTATTCATCCCATATCGCTTCAAGCTTTTTGAGCTGCTCGCTGAAGGATTCCTGTCTCTCCCTTGCAACCGCAACTATTATCGCATTTATTATGCTGAGAGGCGCAACAAGAGAATCCACATATGAAACCATATCGCTCTCTGCCGTGAGAAGCTGATCTGCATAAGCGGCAATAGGCGAGCGGCGGCTGTCGGTAAGGGCGATAACATCAGCCCCCACCTCCTTTGCATATTCAACGGCGTTTATTATTCGCTTGGAATAGCGGGGAAAGCTTATCGCAATCATCGTATCATCCTTTGAAAGATGCATTATCTGCTCAAACATTTCGCTTCCCGAGGTGGTTTGAACAAACCTGACATTATCCAGCACCATTCGGAGATTGAAATTCAAAAAACCCGCAAGCGATGAGGAAGAACGAACACCGATTATATAGATATTCTTGGCATTTACGATCTTCTGAATGGTATCGGCAAAGGACGCTCTGTCAACACATTCGAGAGTTCTTTTGATCTTTTCGGCATCCGACATGAGAACCTTTTCAAGAACATCACCGTCTCCTATAAGATTATTTGTGACCTCAATTCTCTGAACCGAGGTCAGCATATTGCGAATAAGCTCCTGTAGTGCTCTTTGAAATTCCGGATATCCGTCAAATCCAAGCTCCGAGGCAAATCTGACAACCGTAGATTCGGAAACGCCCACAAGCGAACCGAGCCTCGATGCAGTCATATATGCCGCCTTTTCATAATGTTCAAGAACATAACCGGCAATAAGCCTCTGCCCCTTTGAAAAAGCGGGCATCTGATTTCTTATGGTCATCAAAAGGTCTCTTTTCATAACCTTCCTCCAAATCAAAAGCAGATTTTATTTCCACTTAATATGTTTTTCGTATTTTTTTAGTCCGCAGCAAAGAAAATATCCGAGAACACCGCAGGACAATATTTCACCCAACGCCACCGTCAGCATAAAAAACGGAAGCGTGCCCTCCATGCCATAGGCATAGACAAGCACAAGGGGTACTATTAAGGTGTTAGAAATGATCGGAGGCAGATAAGGCAAAAATCTTTTCTTCCGAAGAAGATAAGTTCCTATTGCCCCGATAAGAGTTGCAAGACTTCCGAAGATCACATCCCATATAACGCATCCCGAAATAAGATTCGATATGAGACATCCCACAAAAAGTCCCGGGATTGCTGCGCCCGTAAACAGCGGCAGAATCGTCAGTGCCTCGGAAAACCGAAGCTGAATGGCAAAATTTGCAAGTCCGAGGGCATTTGCAAGCATGGTCAGAACCACATAAAGTGCGGCAATAATTGCCGAAGAAGTGATAAATCTTGCTTCTTTGTTTTTCATTGTTTTTTCTCCTTTAGTTTTGTTTTAGGTGAGGAAGGTCTCGAACTCACCATATTTAAAAAGAACGATTACAAGCGTTCTTTTTTACCGAAAAAGCAGATAATTGCCGCAATTGCTCCGAGAATGAGAATGGCAAAAAGCGAAATATATTGAGATGATGTTTCGCTCACATAAATAAATCCGTAAAAAGGGGCGATAAGAAGCGAGCAAACGAAAGCAAGAGCGTTATATCCGATGTCAAAAATCTCCATCAAAAAGCCATAGAGAAGGCTTAAGAATGCGATAGAAAAATACCCGAGGCAAAAGGCTGAGATCGCTTTTTTGCAAAGTATAAGCGATACCACCTCGGCGCATACAAACAAAATAAGCAGCAGCACCGTTCCCGCAAAATTTTCGCTTCCCTGTTCCTCCGATATAAGATTGAAAAACGAAACGATTATGACCATCGAAATAAGAAAGGAAATGATGAGTATATCGGTTATTTTTTTGCGCAAATTCATCAATTTCACCGCCCTTACCGAACTATTTTAACACAAAAGCACCTTTTTTTCAAGTACAAAAGCAAAATTTATTGACTTTTTACATTTAATAAGGTATAATTCTATAGTAAATATGGAAAAGGAGGTCGGTTTTATGAAAATGCTGTTCAGGCAAAGGTTTTTTTCATGGTTTGACAGCTATGATATATACGGTGAGGACGGAAGCACAATGTTCACCGTTGAGGGCAAGCTCTCCTTAGGACACAAGCTACACATTCTCGACAAAAACGGGAATCATATTGCAACTCTTAAGGAAAGAGTTTTATCGCTTTTTCACACCTTTGATATCTACATCGGTGAAGAGCATATCGGTGAGATAGTGAAGGAATTTTCGCTTTTCAGACCTTCCTTCTCGGTGGATTTTATGGGCTGGACGGTTGACGGTGACTTTTTTGAATGGAACTATGATATTCTTGAAGGCTCAAAGCCCATCGCAAGCGTTTCAAAGGAGCTTTTCAACTTCACCGATACATATTCCATCGAAGTTAACACCCCCGCAGACGCACTTCCCGCACTCATGGTGGTTCTTGCCATTGATGCGGTGAAATGCTCGCAAAGAAACTGAAATCAGGAGATAAATCATGTTAGAAAGAATAAAAAACGAAGCTGCTCTTGCGTTGAGAGAGCTTATAGCGGAATCAGGTATAAAAAAAGGCGAGATCCTCGTTGTGGGATGCTCGTCCTCAGAAATAGTAGGCGAAAAGATCGGCAAAGGCTCAAGCCTTGAAGCCGCTGAAGCTGTTTTTGAAGCGATCTATGAAGAATGCCAAAAGGCAGGGGTCTATCTTGCGGCACAATGCTGCGAGCATCTTAACCGTGCCATCATAATTGAGAGAGAATGTGCCGAAAAATACGGGCTTGAAGAGGTTTGCGTTGTCCCATTCCCAAAGGCAGGAGGCTCATTTGCAACAACTGCATATAAGCGTTTCTCGTCCCCCGTCGCCGTTGAGAGCATCAAGGCTCATGCGGGGATCGACATTGGCGGAACTCTCATCGGAATGCACCTGCGTGCCGTAGCCGTTCCCGTTCGTCTTTCGGTAAAGAAGATCGGTGAAGCGAATATTCTCTGTGCAAGAACACGCCCCAAATATATCGGCGGCGAAAGAGCACATTATTCGCTGTGAAAAGCTATCTCAATCCCCCAAAAAGGGTAGAAATAATACCGCCTCCCGTCATTTGCGATCCTTCATTTGAAAGCTTTACCGTCTTTGATATCGAAACTACGGGACTTGCAAGAACAAATGACATAATCGAGATCGGCGCACTGAAAGTCAGAGACAAAAAGGTGACCGACAAATTCAGCACACTTGTAAGACCGAGGAAAAGCATTCCATATCTGATCCAGGAGATAACGGGAATAGACAACATGATGGTGCTCGACGCTCCGAAAATTGAGGAGGCTTTGCCGCTTTTTCTCGATTTTATCGGAGACGATATACTGCTTGGACACAACATCGTCTCATTTGACAGCAAATTCATCTGCCGTGAAGCGGCAGAGATAGGAAAAAATCTCAAAAATCAACTATTCGACACCCTTACATATGCAAAAAGGTTGAAAAAAAGCGGTGTTCCGATGCCCGAAAGTCTCAGCCTTGATGTGCTTTGTCAGCTTTTCAAAATTGAAAGAAAGGCTTCCCACAGAGCATATGACGATGCACTTGCAAATGCAAAGGTATTTTTCCTTCTTCGCGCACTTGAAGAAAAATACAGCTCCTAAAAAACTTTTTTCTTAAAACGAAGATAAAAAGTCCGAGCAGTCCCAAAGATAAATGCTCCATTTGACAAGAGAAAAAGAGCATTGCCGCCATTCGCAGCCTGCAACGGTGCAAAAGCATAAAGCGACGGCATTGTGGGATCTATCAGCCTTATATAGACAATCATTCCAAGAGCCGAGAGCAGAGCCTGTGCGGTCTTTGCCGAGAAATACGGAACAAATGAAACTCCGTCCTCGATGCAGATGGAAATTATCTGAAAATGGATCGAAAGACCCGACCAGCCGCAGATAAGCGCGGTTATTATCATTCCAAGTGCTCTGTTTTCTATCTCCGCAGCCTTGCCCACCGCTCCCGACATTTCGAAAAATCCGTATATCAGTGAGCTTACGGCATCGCTCATGTGAAATCTTTCAAGAAGCGAGAAAAGCGCTCCGACAAATGATGCAAAAAACAAAACCAGCGCACAAACTCCTATCATCGAGGCTGATGCTTCGGAAATGACCTTTGAAAAGCAACGAACGCCAAAGCTCGGTCGCTCGTATTGCTGATTTTTCATCTCACTTCTCTGAAGAGGGAAAAAAATTCTCATGAAGATACCGATTATGATCGCAGATACGATCTGAATTATATAAAGTGCAAAGCCGAAGTGTGCATTTCCCCAAAGCGCACTTCCAACAGCACTTATAAGAAAAGCAGAGCCGGGAATATTTGAAAAAGCGAGAAGTCTGCTCATCTCATCTTTGCTTATCCTTCCGCTCCTATATAGCTTATGGGCGGTGGAAGCTCCTATCGGAAAGCCGCAAAGCGCACCCATCAGAGGTGCGGCAGCTCCCTCTCCGCTTATCCCGAAAAGAAATCGCATCGGACGAGAGAGAAGCGATGCTAAAATATCTGCGCATCCAAGCTCAACAAAAAGCCCCGACAAAACCATGAATGGAAAAAGCGAAGGAATAACAACACGGGCGCAAAGGGCAAGTCCCTCTCTCATATATGAGATCGCATCTGCCGAATCGCATATAAGAACCGCAAAAATGCAAAGCGAAAGCACAAGAAAAAGAATTGCCGATATCCTTCCGCTCCTTAAAGTCATAGCCGCTCCCCCCGCATCATAGAATATTTTTGTAACACTCAATTCTATGCGGAGGTGAAGTCAAAAATGAAAAAGAAGGGTAAGAGCACCGAAAAAATGCCTCTTTCAGCTCGGATTAGTGAAAAGTTCGAGCTTGATACAATTAAGGTCTCGCCCCTCTCAATCGAGATCACGGGAAGACATGAGGCTGTCATTTGGGGATGCAAAAGCATTCTACTCTATTCCGAGGAGCTTATAAGACTGGAAACAAGCGGCCCTGATATTTTGATCGAAGGAAAAAAACTGAGTTGCCCCGCATACGGCGGTGGGGGAATAGTCATTTCCGGGCATTTGGGAAGCATCTCATATGAGGAGAATTGAATATGGCTTTGCTTGTCAGGCTTAAAAATCTTCTTCTCGGCTATTCGGTGATCTCACTTGATGAAAAAAACTCACATTTCCTCATAAATGCCTGCATAAAATGTGGGATACCATATGAAAAAGCAAAAATATCGGATGGGAGACTTTTTCTCAGAACCTCTCTTTTCTCTGCCAAAAGGCTCAGAAGGCTGCTCCTTGAATCCGATGCCGAATTTGATGAAAAAAACGGCGGACTTCCCATATTTCTCGAAAAATATAAGAAACGCTACGGCATTATGATAGGCATTGCAATCTTTTCCCTCATCAATTTTTTTGCTCCGAAATATGTTTGGGATATAAGAATCAGCGGAAATAATCTCATGACTGCATCCCAGGTACGAGACGAGCTTGCCTCTGTTGGATTTGACCTGGGTTACAAGATCGGCAAAGAGGATATCGACAAGGTAACAAACGCAGTTCTGATGAGATCGGACAGAATTTCATGGATGGCAATAAACATGAACGGAAGCGTTGCTTATGTGGAGATCCGTGAAAAGATCGGCAAAAAAAGCGAATTTGAAACAGATCCGCATTCCTATTCAAATGTGGTCGCAACACGGGATGGAATTATTGACCGTGTTGAGGTCATGCGAGGAAAAAGCGAAGTCATTGAAGGTCAAAGCGTGAGGGAAGGCGAGCTTCTCATAAGCGGTGTTATCGAAAGCACCCACGGAGAAAGCCGGCTTGAGAATGCCATCGGCAAGGTCTATGCCACAACGAGCAGACATTTTTCGGTGAACATCCCTCTCACCTATGAGGAAAAGATCCTTTCGGATGCCGTCTGCACCGAAAAAAATATCAAATTTTTCTCGGACAGAATAAATATTTTCAAAAAAGACGGAAAAACAGATGAAAACTGTGTTAAAATAGAAGAAGAGGCTTCCCTCTCCTTTGCTTCTCTTCCCTCTCTCCCCATCGGTATAATTTCCGAGAGTATAAGAGAGTATAAAACCGTAAAAAAATCACGCTCATATGAAGAAGCATCTTCTCTTGCTTTTTTTGAGCTTCAGGCTATAATAGAAGCAGAACTCAGCGAGGCAGAGCTTCTCCAAAAAACAGTCAAAACAGAAATAACCGATAATGAATTTATCATTCTTTGTGATATCATATGTCTTGAAAATATAGCAAAAGATCAACCTATAAAAACAGAATAAATAAAAAAACGGAGTATATATGCAAAAACTTATAAGACTTACCTCTTCCGAGGACATAGCAAAAATTTTCGGCAGCTATGATGTCAATGTCAGACTCATTGAAAAGCGCCTTGGTGTTGACATCGGAAGCCGCTCGGATTCGGAGGGGGACGGTATCCTCATCGACGGAGATGAAAATGCCGTCATAAAAGCCGAAAAGGCAATAAAATATCTGGCAAGGATAGCCGGTGCTTCTGCCGATATCAGCGATAATCAGGTGAATTATGTTCTCGATATGGTCGAGGACGGAAAAGAGGGCGAGCTTGCCGCAATTGGCGACGACTGCATCTGCATCACCACAAGAGGAAAGCCCATAAAGGCTAAAACCCTCGGACAAAAGCAATATGTTGAGGCAATAAAAAAGAACACCATAGTCCTCGGAATCGGTCCTGCGGGCACGGGAAAGACCTTTCTTGCGGTGGCAATGGCTGTAAAAGCCTTGCGGGACAAGCAGGTGAACCGAATAATCCTCACAAGACCTGCCGTTGAAGCCGGTGAGAAGCTGGGATTTCTCCCGGGAGATCTTCAAAACAAGATCGACCCATATCTCCGTCCCCTTTATGATGCTCTCTATGAGATGATGGGAGCTGAAAACTACCAAAAGCATCTTGAGAAAAACACCATCGAAGTTGCACCTCTTGCCTATATGCGAGGAAGAACACTTGACGATTCATTTATAATTCTTGACGAGGCACAGAATGCAACACCCGAGCAGATGAAAATGTTTCTCACCCGTCTGGGCTTTGGCTCAAAGGCGGTTGTAACGGGCGACCTTACCCAGACAGACCTGCCCTTTGGTAAAAAAAGCGGACTTGCGGAGGCTGTGAAGATCCTCGGAGGTATCGAGGATATCGCCATCCACAGCTTTACGGACCGTGATGTCGTTCGCCACAGACTTGTGCAGAAGATCATTCTCGCATATGACAAATACGAAAGAAAAGCAGCGGAGAAAGCTGCGGAAAATAAAAATCAACGCTCTTTCAGAGTTAACAAATAAGTGAGGTATAAAAATGGAGCTGAAAATATATTTTGAAAATCAACAGGATAAGGAAAAGGTCACATATGACCTCAAAATACTTCTTCGTCATGCAATCATCGAAACGCTCGAATATGAGGGACATGATAAGGTAACGGAAGTTTCGGTTACCTTTACGGATAATGAAAAAATCCACGCTCTCAATAAGCAGTACAGAAATGTTGACCGTCCCACGGATGTCCTCTCCTTCCCTCTCCTTGATGCGGAGGGTGATGATGACGGATTCATGCCACCGGAGCTTGAGACCATGCTCGGTGACATCGTTCTCTCTCTTGAAAAGGCAAGAGAGCAATCGGAGGAGTTCGGGCACAGCTTCGAGCGTGAGGTTGCATTCCTCACAGTCCATTCCATGCTCCATCTTCTGGGATATGACCATGAAAGATCCGAGGCTGATGATGCGGATATGAGACTCCGTCAGAGAATCATCATGAATAAGCTTGGGCTTTAAAGGAGAAAATGACATGAAAAAAACAGGATTCATAGCCATCGTCGGCAGACCAAATGTTGGAAAATCCACCCTTATGAATGCGATTCTCGGTGAAAAGGTGGCGATCGTTTCAAGCAAGCCGCAGACCACAAGAAATAGGATCATCGGAATACACACAGTAGGCGAAAATCAATTTGTTTTCCTTGACACTCCCGGTATGCACTCTCCAAAAAACAAGCTGGGTGACTTCATGATGGGTGCCGCTAACAGCTCGATGAGAGACAGCGATGCGGTCATTCTCGTTGTTGAAGCAGGAAAACCTATAACGAATGTTGAAGAGAATGTTATTGCATATCTTAAGAACACAGGCGTGCCTTCTGTCATCGCCATCAATAAAACAGACCTTTGCGATGCCGTGACAGTTGCGGAAACGATAAAAACATATGCATCTCTCCACGATTTTGAGGCATTTGTTCCCATGGCGGCAAAAAAAGGCTCGGGAGTTGATGCAGTCCTCTCGGAATGCGAAAAATTCCTTGGCGAAACCGAGGCTTTCTTCTTCCCCGACGACATTGCGACCGATCAACCCGAGAGGGTTCTTGCCTCCGAGATAATCAGAGAAAAGATCCTCCGCACACTAAACAAAGAAGTTCCACACGGAACAGCAGTTGTTATCGAAGAATTTAAGGAAGAAGGCAAGCTCATAAAAATCAGAGCCGAGATCTTCTGCGAGAAGGCTTCCCATAAGGGAATCATCGTCGGAAAGGGCGGCGAAGCACTGAAGCTTATAGGAACAAGAGCAAGACAGGATCTTGAAAGGATCCTGGGTGCAAAGGTCTATATCAATCTTTGGGTTAAGGTCAAGGAAAATTGGCGAGACAGCGTTGCTGCGGTCAGCAATTTCGGGTACAAGCCTGAAGAATAATAATCGAAGATCGAATAAAAGGTTGGGAAAAGGAGGTGCGTCAAAACGGTTTACAGTACTGACGGGCTTGTGCTTCGTGAAATAGCTCTCGGTGAGCATGATAAGCTCCTCACTCTTCTGACACCGGGAGACGGAAAGATCACCGTTTCCGCAAAGGGCGCACGCTCACAAAGGTCAAAGATAGGATCTGCAACAAAGCTCTTTACATATTCAAATTTTGAGATATACAAAAAGGGCGAGAGCAGATATATAAAGGACGCCTCGATAACAGAACCCTTTTTTGGTCTCTCCGAGGATATAGAAAAGATGGCGCTTGCTTCATATCTTTGCGAGGTGGCAAGCGATATAACGGGCGAAGGTGTTTCATCTGTCGATATTATGAGGATGACGCTCAATTCCTTCTATGCCATCTCAAAGGGGCTTTATTCCCTCCCCATAATCAAAGGCGTTTATGAAATAAGAGCCGCAGGACTTTCGGGCTATGTTCCCGATCTTGAAGGCTGTGCGGTCTGCTCGGAAAAGATCACGAAAAGCGGTATGCTCGATGTTATGAACGGCTGCATCTACTGCGAAAAATGCGCCGAAAAGCATCTGAATGATGCCCAAAAGGAGATGTATGAGCATCCGGAGCTGGCTGAAAGAATAGTCTACTGCCGACTGACTCCAAATACAGTTGCCGCTCTTCGCTATGCCCTCTTTTCAAAAAGCTCAAAGATGTTTTCATTTGAGCTGACCGAGCGGGACGAGCTTTCATTTTTCTCACACGCCTGCGAAAAATATCTTCTTCACCACCTTGAGCGTGATTTTGACACACTGAATTTTTACAAATCTCTATTTTAAAGGAAAATCATGAAAATAAGTGAAAAAACACTGAAAACGCTGGAATTTGACAGAATACGGGAAATGCTTGCTGATTGTGCTCTCACAGAGGGGGCAAAGGCACTTGCCGTGCGCCTTGAGCCATCAGACGATGCTGATGTTATTCTGCGACGCCAGCGCCATACATCGGATGCGAGAGCTTTGATGGATATAAAAGGCTTGCCGCCATTTGGCGATGTTCATGATATGGGCGATATATGTGAGAGAGCCGAGAAAGGCTCTGCTCTCAGCCCTCGTGAGCTTCTTTCGGTGGCAGGTATTCTCCGTTCATCCAGAATGCTCCTCGATTATATCCGAAATAACAAAACAAGCGAAACCTCTCTTGACGATATCTTTGAGCGCCTTATGCCCTCAAGATCAACCGAGGATAAGATAACAAGAGCCATTATATCCGAGGATATGATAGCAGACGAGGCAAGCCCCGCTCTTGGCGATATCCGCAGAAAAATGCGTGCAGCGTCCGGCAAGATCAAGGAAGCTCTTCAAAAATATGTGAGCGGCTCTCATTCAAAGTTTCTCCAGGAAAACATCGTAACAATGAGAAACGGCAGATATGTTGTTCCCGTGAAGGCAGAACACAAAAACGAGATCAAGGGACTTCTTCACGATTCCTCGGCATCGGGAGCGACGCTCTTTATTGAGCCTATTGCCGTGGTCGATGCCAATAACGAGCTTCGTGAGCTTGAATCAAAGGAACAGCATGAGATCGAGCGCATCCTCTATGAGCTTTCGGGCGAGGTCTCAAAGCTTGCATACAGCCTCAATCTCAATTATAAAAATATTACCGAGCTTGCATTCATCTTCGCCTGTGCGACCCTCTCCGAAAGACTTGGAGCAATAAGACCCCGTCTCTCGGGCGACCGCACTATGGTGCTGACATGTGCAAGACATCCCCTTATCGCAAAGGATAAGGTCGTTCCCATTGATGTTCGCATAGGCGGTGACTTTGACACTCTCGTTATAACAGGCCCGAACACGGGAGGTAAGACAGTTACCCTTAAAACTCTCGGACTTTTTGCTCTTATGGCGCAGTCCGGACTTCATATTCCGGCAGAAGAGCCTTCAAGCATATGCGTTTTTGATAAGATACTTGCAGATATCGGAGACAAACAAAGCATCGAGCAATCACTTTCAACATTCAGCTCTCATATGGTGAATATAGTTTCCATCGTAAATGAGAGAACAAAAAATTCTCTTGTGCTTTTCGATGAGCTTGGCGCAGGTACAGACCCCATTGAGGGTGCGGCACTTGCTATATCGGTCATCGAGGATATAAGAGATGCGGGAGCACTCTGCGCATCAACCACCCACTATGCGGAGCTTAAAGCATACGCACTTGAAACGGAGGGCGTTTGCAATGCCTCCTGCGAATTTGATGTAAGCACCCTCAAGCCCACATATAAGCTGATAATCGGCACTCCCGGAAAATCCAACGCCTTTGCGATCTCCGAAAAGCTGGGGCTTCCCAGCCGTATCCTCGATAGGGCAAAGGCACAGGTAAGCTCGGATAACAAGCGATTTGAAGATGTTATCGAAAAGCTTGAGATCAGCCGTATCCAGATGGAAAAGGCAAGAGCGGAAGCGGAGCAGATGCGTTCCGAATATGAAAGCTTCAAAGCGGATTCCGAGAAGATCATAAATCGCCGCCTCGCAGAGAGCGAAAAGGAAACCGAAAAGGCAAGAGAAAAGGCTGCGGCTATGATCCGCAGCGCAAAAGCATCAAGCGATTATATTCTTGAAGAGATGACAAAGCTGAAAAAGCAGAAGGATGCCGAAAATCTCGGTGACCATCTGATGGCTGCAAGAAGAAATGTCAGAGAGCATCTTAAAGAGAATAAAAACAAATTCGATCCCATCGAAGAGCGAACAAACGAAGAATATGTGCTTCCGAGACCTCTCAAGAAGGGCGACGAGGTTCTCATCGTCAGCATCGGCAAAAAGGGCTTCATACTTGACGATCCCACAGGCAAGGATCAAGTGAATATCCAGGCGGGGATCCTCAAAACAAGAGCAAAGATCAGCGATCTTCAGCTAATTGAAGGCTCTGTCACTATCACAGATGCCGAAAAGAAGCAAAAAGCAGTAAATGACTATAAGCTCACCGTCAGCCGCAATTTCAGAAGTGAGGTTGATCTTCGAGGAATGATGGGAGACGAGGCTTGGTTCGTTGTTGACAAATATCTGGACGAAGCGATGGTGGCAGGTATTCACTCTGTCCGCCTTATCCACGGAAAAGGCACAGGCGCTCTGCGCAAGGCTCTTTGGAATTATCTCAAAGGCGATCGAAGAGTTGCAGCATATAAAACCGCAGAATACGGTGAGGGCGACTTCGGCGTTACCGTGGTTGAACTTAAATAACACACAGGAGTAAAAGACATGAAAGAATTAAAAATGCTTGGAATCGACCTTGGCGCATCAAGCGGCAGAGGTATTATCGGAAGCTTTAACGGAGAAAAGCTGACGCTCACGGAAAATCACCGTTTTTTAAATGAGCCTGTTATCCAGAACGGAAAATTCAGTTGGGATATTCTGCGTATTTTCCATGAAATAAAAAATTCCATCAGAAAATGCGTTCTTGACGGTGACGAGATCGCAACTGTCGGCATTGACACATGGGGCGTTGACTATGGTCTGCTTGATAAAAACGGACATCTCATTTCAAATCCCGTCCACTACAGAGATGCAAGAAACGATGATATCGAGGAATATGTAAACAATATATACCCGCTTTCCGATATTTACGCAAAAACAGGTATTCAGTCTCTCAGCTTCAACACAATTTATCAGCTTGCCGCAGAGCAGCGTTTTAATCCCGGTCTTCTTGATTATGCGGACAAAATGCTCTTTATCCCCGACCTTCTGGGATATTTCCTCACAGGCGAGATGGCAACCGAATATACCATTGCATCAACAGGTTCTGTTCTCGACGCAAAAAGCAAAAAATATGCCTTTGAACTTTTTGAAAAGCTGGGAATACCGAGGAAATTATTTACCGATATCGTCGCTCCCGGTCATACCCTTGGAGCACTTCTGCCCCAAGTTATCGAAGAGACGGGAAAGACAAATGCAAAGGTGGTTAAGATCGCATCCCATGACACTGCAAGTGCGGTTATGGCGGTCCCCTCAAAGGAAGAAAGCTTCATTTATATAAGCAGCGGCACATGGTCGCTGATGGGTACGGAGCTTCGCTCTCCCATCATCACAGAAGAAGCTTCAAGGCTTGGCTTTACGAATGAGGGCGGTGCAAACGACACCATCAGATTCCTCAAGAACATCATGGGGCTTTGGCTCATTCAGGAATCAAGAAGACAGTGGAAGCGAGAGGGTACCGAATATTCCTTTGGCGATCTTTCAAAGCTCGCCCTTGAGGCAGAACCGAGAAAATGCTTCATAAATCCCGATGACAAGCTCTTTGCACCTCCCGGAAATATGCCCGAGAGAATCGTTTCATATTGCAAAAAGACAGGTCAGAGAGCACCCGAGAGCGTGGGAGAGATCGTTCGCTGTATTCTCGACAGCCTTGCGCTGAAATACAGAAATACAGTTGAATCCATCGCCGCATTTATGCCCGAAAAGCCGAAAGCCATTCATGTTGTGGGAGGCGGATGTCAGGATAAGCTTCTCTGCTCTCTTACATCGGATGCTTGCGGTCTGCCTGTTTATGCAGGGCCTATTGAAGCTACCGCCATCGGTAATATTTCAATGCAGGCGATCGCCGCAGGAGAGCTTAAGGATGTTTCCGAGGCAAGAGAGCTTATCGCACGCTCCATCGAGCTTGATACATATGAGCCTACCGCATCGGACAGATCCGCTTGGGACGAGGCTTACGGTAAGTTTGTTAAGCTTCTTTAATATCAAGAATATGTATAAGGGTTAAGTCATTTCGGCTTAACCCTTTTTCTATGATAAACAGTAATTTATCGGTGAGGGAGTTTCGCCTCTGCGGAGGCGACCGACGCCGCCGTCGGCTCGCGCGACCTTTTAAAAAAGGTCGATCAAAACTTTGAAAAAGGGAATTTTTATTGTTGTTTATCTGTGTTTCTACAT
>JAFXAN010000002.1 GCA_017517035.1 Clostridia bacterium | reverse complement strand
TGGCGTTGCCGCAAGCGGTTCGACTACACGAATGACCTTTGGTCATTACGTTCCGCTCAGGGTGACTGCTTTGAGATTATCATCCTTTAGCGCTCGTAGATTCTTCGCTACGCTCAGAATGACTCGAGAGTAAATTGATGCAAAGTTTTTCTACATGAAATTTCTGTAAAATTCCCGTAGAAACACAGATAAACAGCAATAAAAACTACCTTTTTCGAAGTTTTGATCGACCTTTTTTAAAAGGTCGCGCGAGCCGACGGCGGCGTCGGTCGCCTCCGCAGAGGCGAAACTCCCTCACCGATAAATTTCTGTTTATATTCCTTTATTTCTCAATACACAATTCAAATTTTGCTTCTTTTCCGCATTTGATTTTTATTTCAAGCTTCCAAATGTCTGTGCCTTCGCCCCAAGAGGCTTGCAGGTTTCTTGAGCCTGCTGTAGTCTGCGGAACAAGATCGGTTTCGTATTTGTCGGCACAGATCGTCATTTTCAGCTTTTTGCCGGATGAAGTGAAGAGTGTGATACTGCCGTCATTTATTTCCGGTTTTTTATGAAGAATGATATTTTCCGTGATTTCATTTTCCTCATTCTCAAAATCAAAGCTGTCGGTGAGCTTTATCAAAGCATTTTCGCCTCTCTCAAAGCTGACGCTTCTGCCAAGTTTCAAAAGTCCGCTCTCTGAAGGATAAGCACCCTCGATTCCCACATCGAGTGTGATAAGATCGGAGCTTATCTCATATTTAAATCCGCTTGAGCGGTATTTTTCATCCTGGTACTGACAAACACCGTTTACTGTCGGCACGGAATGCCAATCCGAGCGGGTGAAAAACAGAGTGTATCTTTCCTCGCTAAAGGTCTGGCGGGTGTAGTCACTGCTTCCTGCGTCGATGAGAACCGGTTCCCCGTCATAATATACGATGAAGTTTCCCACATCGTTATGATTGTGGCTTTCTACGTTTGTGCCGCCCTTTACCGCAAGATAAAGTCCGTTTTCATTGCTGTTTTCTCTTGCGGTGAGGATCTCTGTTTTGTCAAGAACAAATTCTGTGGCAAGTGCATCGGGGTCTTTCTCGTTTTGAATATCTTCTCTGCACATAAGTCCTTTCATGGCGCGACCGAGTTTTGTAATTCTTCCGAGTTTTCTGGGAACAAGCTCTTCTCTTAGTTGCTTTGCGGCAATGCGGGCAACATTTTCATTGCCGACAGCCTTTGCAAATCTATATGCTGTACTTGAGGCGATTGCAGCAGGCTTTGCGGGGGAATCTGCAAAATTGACATAGTATTTTCCGCTGATATAAACCTTTTCGATATAATCGAGCATACTGCGCAGCAGCGGCTCACCATAAAAATTCATTTTTCCGCCCGACATTTCATAAAGCACATCTACACAGTCGAAAAGAGCCGCACAGGAAGCGCCCCAATATGAAGGTCCTTCGTTACAACCGCCATCCTTCGGATAATCGTTAATGAAAAGCTGAAGAGTGTTTATTGCAAGCTGAACTCCGCTCTTTACCGTTCTTTCGTCCTTTTCAAAATAGGAAAGAACCAAAAGCACATTTGATATTACCCAAGGAGTCCAGTTGTTAAGCTTGTTTCCGTGGTGTCCCATCCACCAAAGATCAAAATCAGTGAAATAAGGAGTGATTATTATTGCAGTCAGCTCTCTGTCAAGTCGCTCGATGATCTCGGGAACATGTGCCATAAGCTCATCATAAAGCATATATCGCACAATTGCAAGATCCGCACCTGTTTCACCTGCAAAAAGGTCGAGATTCGGCTTTACGCCGCTGGGAATATTTTTTTCATCTCTCATATGCGCCGAAACGCCCCAATAGGTCTCCTCGCATATCATAAAAATGACATTCACAAGCTCGTCAAGGAATCTTCCCTTGTGTTCGATGCACTCACCGATGGCAAGAGCGCAAAGAGCCATTCTTCTCGGAAAATGCTTGTCCTCCATGATTGTTCGGCTTCCGCTTCTGAAGAACTCCATGAAGTCGGTTGCTTTGATTATGGGAAACTCATATCCGAGAAAGCTTTCCGCTTCCGAAATATAGAGCCTTTTATCTTCCTCCGAAAGACTTTCCCAAAATGTGCGGTCAGCGGCTTTTGGTATGGTTTTTCCGCTGAAATCGAGTGCGTGAACTTTGTTTGTTTTGAGCCATGATGCAAACATTGTCATTTTCTCCTTTGAATATGTAAATTTTGTTTTGAAATTTTTTGCAAAGCTATAGACAAATTCTTTTGAGCGTGGTATAATACCCTTGATAATATTTTAGCGTATTTGTTGTGTTTTGTCTATACTGTTTTTGCGAATTTTTATGTAAAAGTTGCTTTCTTTTTCAAAAATGTCATTTGGGAGGTAAAAATGTCCTGTATTAAGAGCGTTTCTCACACGGTCGGTGCAAAAAAATATCCTCCTCACAGTCACGATAATGAGCACAGACTCATTTATGTGAGAAGGGGCAGAGTCAGGGTGCTTGTTGGTGCAAAGGAATGGCTCGTCAGTCGTCCATCCGTGGTCTTTATCAGTAATCTTGAAAAGCACGCCATTTTTTCCGAGAGCGATAGCTATGATAGATATTCGGTTGGATTTGTCCCCTCAGAGGCGATGAGAAGAATAAATTCCGATAAGCTTATGTCTCCTTTTTGCGACAGACCTTCGGGATTCTCGAATGTTTTCGATGTTTCCGAGATGACGAATGAGCTGGATGTTCTTTTTGGTAGGCTTTATAAGGAATATAGCGATCCCGATAAGGATATTGAGGATGGTTGCGCATCTGTTTTAAGGGTCATTCTGATGACTCTTCTTCGTGGGATCCCCGATGCTTTTCCATATAAGAGCACGGAACGGAGCGCAATAGTGCAGGCTGTGAGAAGAAGGCTTGAAGAAAATCTGAGAGACGAGCTTTCTCTTGAGGATATTTCGGCTGAATTTCATATCAGTACATATTATCTTTCTCATATTTTTAAGGAGATCACCGGATATAGCGTTAAGAATTATAGGCTTCTTTGCCGTCTTGCAAGCGCAAGAGAGCTGCTTGTTTCCTCGGAATATAATATAAAAGAAATATGCAATATGACGGGATTCCCCGATATGAGCAATTTCTCCCGCCGCTTTAAGTTTGAATACGGAGTTACACCAACAGAATACAGAAAAAATACGGGCAGGATATTCAGCCGGCCCGAAAAAGAAAAAAAGACACAGATCGGAGTTGAACTGCTATGAAAATTGTATTTTTTACAAAAGAACCGGGTAATATAAAAAAGGTTTATCCGCAGTGGATAAAGGATGCACTTGCAAAGGAGATCGGAGCAAACGAGATCGCCATTGTGAGAGAGGATGAGATGGAGGATAAGAGGGATGTGCTCCGAGATGCGGAATATGCATTTTCCACATGGGGAATGCCTGCGCTTTCCGAAGAGCAGATCGAAGAATATCTGCCGTCACTTAAGGCTGTTTTCTATGGAGCGGGAAGCGTTCAGTATTTTGCGAAGCCTTATCTGAACAAGGGAATAAAGGTGTTCAGCGCATGGGCGGCAAATGCAGTTCCCGTTGCGGAATATACGGTTGCCGAGATCATTCTTTCGGGAAAAGGAGCATTCAGAACACCGAAGATCTTCAAAAGCGAAGGCAAGGATGCTGCTGCAAGCTTTTCAGGGAAAAATCATGGAAATTACGGCGGAAAGATCGGTCTTATCGGTGCAGGAATGATCGGCTCACTGGTTGCTGAAATGCTGAAGGCTTATCGCTTTGAGGTGCTTTGCTTTGATCCGTTTTTGCCCTCGGAGAAGGCTGAAAGACTCGGCGTGAAAATGGCAAGCCTTGAAGAAATTTTCTCTGAATGTCAGGTCATCTCAAACCATCTGGCAAATAATGCCCAGACGGTGGGAATGCTGAATTATGATCTTTTCTCAAAGATGGGAAGCTATACTACATTTATCAACACCGGACGAGGCGCACAGGTAGTTGAAGCTGATCTGATCAGAGCCATGAAGGAGGATACCACAAGAACTGCACTTCTTGATGTAACCTTCCCCGAGCCGCCCGAGAGCGACAGCGAATTTTATACGATGGATAATATCATTCTCACGCCTCATAGTGCGGGAAGCCAAGCGGACGAGCTTTACAGAATGAGCGAATTTATGCTCCGTGAATACTATGCCCTGCGTGATGGCAAGGATACTAAATATGAGGTCAGCTTAAAAATGCTCGAAACCATGGCGTGAGAAAATGAAAGTTGAACAGTATTTATCGGTGAGGGAGTTTCGCCTCTGCGGAGGCGACCGACGCCGCCGTCGGCTCGCGCGACCTTTTAAAAAAGGTCGATCAAAACTTTGAAAAAGGGAATTTTTATTGTTGTTTATCTGTGTTTCTACGGAGAATTGTTGTGAG
>JAFXAN010000036.1 GCA_017517035.1 Clostridia bacterium | reverse complement strand
TGTAGAAACACAGATAAACAACAATAAAAATTCCCTTTTTCAAAGTTTTGATCGACCTTTTTTAAAAGGTCGCGCGAGCCGACGGCGGCGTCGGTCGCCTCCGCAGAGGCGAAACTCCCTCACCGACAAATTACTGTTTAATATCCATAAAAAGCAAGCAAAGAAAGCTAAAGGGCAGACCGACGGTCTGCCCTTTTTATAGTTGTTTTTGATTATCCAACGATACCGGATCTTTCGATACCCTGAACAAGGAATCTCTGACAGAAGAGGTAAACCACTATCAGCGGTGCGATTGCCATCATACCTGCGGTATTGTGGATCGCCTGATCGAAGAGGTTTTTTCCTGCATAATCTGTCTTGAGAGATATCGGAATCTCGGTGATAACATCGCTCCAGTCCCAAATTCTGCCGGTCGGGAAGAACAGAGGCAAATAATAGTTATCTGTCCACTGCCATGAGAATGAGAAGAGGAACACTGTTATAAGCATCGGCACGGAAAGGGGAATAATAATCGTAAAGAATGTACGGAAAATACCCGATCCGTCGATATAAGCAGACTCTTCAAGCTCATCCGGAACGCCCTTGAAGAACTGTCTGAGCATGAATATGTAAAGACCGTTCTTAAATGCAAGACCGCAAGCGGAGAGGATGACCAGAGGCCAATATGAGTTTGTAAGTCTGAGACCGTATGCAAACTTCTCGGGAAGAATGCCGATCTTTGTGAGCAGTCCGAAAATGCCGAGAATATCAAAATCCTTGAAATTCTGGAACATGGAAAGCTTGAGTGTTGGATGAGGAATGATCATTGTGAGCATTACAAGGAGGAAGAGGATTCCGTTACCCTTGAATTTAAACTTTGCAAATCCATATGCAATAACGCAACATGAGAATGTCTGCAAAATTGCGGAAATGAATGAAAGTGTAAATACATTTACAAATGCTTTCCAATAATCAAGCTCTGTGAAAACTGCCTTATAGATATCGAGTGTGAAATCTTTAGGAATAAGGCGAACCGTTGCATCAACAAAGTCGCTCATGCCCATGAAGGAGGATGCGATCTTTGAGATGAAGGGGTAAAGAACGATATACGAAAGACCTATGAGAAGAACCAAACGGAATATCGCAATTCCTACCTTCTGATAGATAAATGCTGTACCGAATTTTGCCTTAAGTCTTTCCTTTAAAGGAGTTCTTTCAAAATCAACGCGGATCTTATTCTTGGTTTCTTTTGTTATCTTTGGCTTTTTTGCTGTATTTTGTGCGTCCATTTTATCCCTCCTTAATCACGTCTTTGATAGAATACGAATGCAGAGAATATACCTGCCACCACAGCAACGATAAGGATTACTATGATGAAGTACATCCAAGACATCGCAGAGCTTATGGTGTTACCGTTGATCTCTCCCTTATAAACGCTGTCGATGAATCGCATGATGCTGTTCGACTGTGCTGTAAAGGAGTCGATGATGGTATAAACCGCATTAACAAGGATCATAGGGCTGATCATAGGCAGTGTTACCTTCCAGAATGTTTCCCAGCCGGAAGCACCGTCGATCTGACAGGACTCATAGATCGCAGGGGAAATAGACTGAAGACCTGCAAGGAAGATAAGCATCTGTACACCGCTTCGGTTAACGATATCGTAGATATTGTTAATGATACCGATAACATATCCGACGATCTCTGTTCCGACCTTCATCTGGTCAAAGAGCTTTTCAAAGTCAAGAACCGAGATGATATCGGAGGAAGCACTTCTTCCCGAACCATTGTTCATTCCTGCGGTACTGTCCATATAAGAGGAAAGCACATTGCTTGCCTCAAGGGATGCCATAAAACCGGTTGCAAGTACAACGGGCATGAAGAATATTGCACGGAATGCTGCTCTTCCCTTCATCTTTGTGTTCAGAAGAACCGCCATGAAGAGTGAGAAGATTACGATCGCAGGAATATCAAATGCCATCTGTCCAAGACCTGAAATCAGGTTCTGGATATAGTTCGGATTTACGAACAGGGCATCCGTGTAGTTTTCAAGTCCGACCCATTCAAGGATCATACCGCCTCCCGCCTGGGAGCTTACATGATAGAAGCTGAATCTTACCGAGTCCCAAAGAATGGGAAGATAGACGATGAGGAATCCGATAGCGAAAGGCAGAACAAACCACCAACCGCCACGAGCCTTCTTTTTATCAAGAGAAGCGGCGCGACGCTTTTTCTTCTTCGGCGCTTTTACTAATACATCATTTGTCATAGCTTTTCACCTCTCTTTTAGTTTACCTTAACATAACCGTAAGCTTCAACAACTGTTCCCTCTACGGTTACATCAAAATAGTTGTAGTTAAGAATGAATGTCGTTCCGTCCTCGTAAGTTACTCTTACGATACGGCCATCATCCATGGTCTTGTACTTATCGGGATTCTCATTATCAAAGACCTCACCCTCCTCGAGCACACGCTCGCCAATGAGGAACTGATGTCCAACGATCTCCTTTGTCTGGAGAGGCTCAAGAACCGCATTAAGCTCATTATAAAGCTCTACAACATCCTCATGCCAAATATCATATCTGATAGAATAATACTTGCTGAGCTGTTCGTCCTCTTTAAGAAGCTCTGTATTGTCATAAGAAAGGATAAAGTACATATAAGCACCGTTTTCGATACACTTAAGCATCTCATAACGGATATCACCCGCCATATTTATTGCTGAGCCTGTAAAGTTCTTATATCCGTGGAGAACATATCCAAGGAAAGGAACGGTATAGGTCGACTTGATATAACGGCTGGAGTCAAGGGGCATATCGAGTATATGATCCGCATGCTTCCATGTATAAGCATTACCGCCGCTTGTCATAACGCTTCCGTATGTTTCGGAAAGGGTTGCGAAAGCATCTGCTGTAAAGTTCTTACCATCCTCACGGTTATAAGGTTCCTTCTTATCAAAGTCGGAATTAAGCGAATTACCGAGAGTTGAAACGGAGATTCCGATGGGATCATATTTTGTATAGTTTTCGGAAAGCTTATCGATAAAGCGATAGTAGTAAGCGGGGGACATAGCGAGCTGGAAGAAGGAAGCATAGTTCTGTCTTGCAGCGCTATATACACGCATACTTGTATAACGGTTATCAATAGACTTAACCGCGTGCTTCTTAAGGCTAACGCCGTCAAAAGCACCTGTTTCGTTGATATAAGCAAAGTCGAAATCGGGATAAACGCCATAGCCCTTTTCCTTTGCATCGGAAACAAGCTCCTTAAAGCCATCCTTACCGCCAACAGCCTTTTCCCACTTCAGCTTATAAGGCACGGTGGACTGCATACCGCCGTTAGCATAGCCGGTAAGCTTGAAGTTTATATTCTTGATGCCTTCTGCGGAAAGCTCGGAATACATTGTCTGAATGTCCTCAAAGGATGTCATTGCTGTCATTACGGTTACGGGGATCGAAAGGATCTTTTCGATGCTCTCGATAGCTCCGAATGTCTCAACATAGAGCGGAATGCCCTCACCGAGATCCTCTTCGGTAAGCTTTGTAAGAACACCTGCGTCCTTAAGATAATCCTTATATGCATCACCCATACCGAGCCATGAAGTCTCATAATAGTCCTCTATGCCATTTGCGTCTGCAATGGTATCATCGGTGAGCATAAAGTATCTTATCTTGAAGTTACCTGTATAACGTCTCTCGGAAACGACTGTCCATGTGGAGTTAGAGCCTACGGAGATCGCAGTTGCCAGGTTGTAGGAGTCCTTCGGACGGGGAGTTACCGTCATCTTAACGGTATTATACTCATGGAAGGCACCACCGTGGTATGTGGAAAGCTGAGTCATTGCATCGCCTTCCTCGATAACGGCGAAGAAGCCTCTGTCCTGATTTCCTACGAATTCTTTTTCATATGTGGTCTTGATTTCGGTCACAGTTTCGGTGGTAGTTGTTGTTTCACCGTTTTCATCGGTAACCTCAACCTCTTTTTCCACCTGAACCTCTTCCTGCTTTTCAACAGTCTTATAAATGGGTTCATTTTCAACAAGACCGAACACGGGAGCAACTATCGGCTGCTCATAAGAGCCCTTGATGGTCTGGAAAGCATAGTCGATACCGTAAACGGGAGCGGTTACTGTTGTTGCGCTACCTGTATCAAGAGCACGGAAATCGAAGATAGCACCCGAACCGTCGGGAAGGAATGTATATCCCTCATTGGGGTTCCTGCTTGCGCCCATATAAGGCAGAAGCTCGATATAATCGAGGGTATATTCCTCTTCATTATAAGTGATACCGTTTGCGGGAAGTGTTACAACAAGCTCTCCGCCGTCAATGGTATATTCAAGAGCAAACTTGAAGTTTGCAGGCTCTCTGTCTTCGCCCTCAAATCTTGTAAGGGAGTGGTCATAGTCAAGATCCTCGAAGGAATACTGAGGGCAATACTGCTTGATGATTGCCTCGATCTCCTTCTGGTCCTGCATACCTACCGCACCGTTACCGTCTGTAGGAAGAATGTAAACAGCCATTTCCTTTGTGATAGGCCATCTCTCATAGAGCGCATTTTTCATTGTATCATTCTTCTGAGATGCGGGATCCTTCAAAGAATAGAAGGTTGTGAGCTTCTTTCTGGCTGCGGAATCTGTAACATTCTTAAGAATTTCAGACTGGAATCTTGCTTTGCTTATCATCTTGGGAACGAGAAGTCTTGTCTGCTCGCTACCGAGAGAATATTCAACTCTGATACCGTTCTTGATTCTGCTTACCTTTACCTGTCCGCGCATAGAGCCTTCCTCATAGGAGGTGAAGTTCTTCTGTGTGGCATTATCGGTATAGTAAACGATCGCCTGTGAGAGAAGCTGATACTTCTGAGTGTCGGAAGCCTTTGAGGAACCAACACTATAGGGGTTAGTGCAAAGATACTGACCTGTCAGTGTGTTCTTTACGATGACCTCACCGGAATAATCATCGGCATAGATCTCGAAATCGCCGACTGTCACAAAATGAGTCATATCCTTTGTTCTGTCCTCGGCGGAATTGAATACGGTTTTAAGAAGATCAATGTCGTTTTCCACAAGGTCTGCCTTTGAAATTGCTGCGAATGTTTGTACAGCTGCAAGGTTAAAGCTACCGAGCACCATCAGTACAGCGAAGAGCAGCGACAATATTCTTTTAATTTTCATTTTATCTCTCCTATCTGTAAGCATTTAAATTCGGTAACTTATTTCGTCTATAATGTTAGTTACAAAGCTTACAACCTTACCGAGAAGTGTTGTAAAGAGGATCGCAAGGAACATGATAAACGCCATTGCAACGATCGTACCGAGTGAAGTCAGCACGTTCTTACCAAGAGAATAGTCATGTGTTACCATCATTCCGAAGAACAGGAGCAGTCCGAGCCAGAGGTAACCAACCGTTACAAGAAGGCTTACGATTGCAGTTTCGGAGGCAGTGATAACATTTGAGAAAATTGTTGAAGGAATGATGAGAAGCGGAACGGGTGCAAGCGAATATGAGCAAGCAATGAAGATGTCCTTGAAGCTTCCCTCGCCCTCGAAGAGAGTTGTCAGACACCAGTTACCCACAACCCAAAGGAAGAAGGGTGCAAGAACTGCTGCAAACTGAACGAGAATTGAAGAATACTTTCCTTCGGGGTTCATAATATAACCCTGTCCGATGGACTGATAATAGAAGGAGATGATAGTGATAAGAATTATCGTAAGACCTGCTCTTACAGAACCTCTCTTTTCATGCTTCAGATCCCAGAAGCCATCGAAAGGATGGAACATGAGATGGAAAGCAAAGAGCAATTCCTGCTTATATGTACGCTTGCCGGCCGTGATACTTGTTTTATAGTTGACCTTTGCAGCGTATTTAAGGAATTTGGAGAAGAGGATGATAACTACTATAACAGCTGCAAGAAGGAGGAACAGATATTTGGAGATCCACTCCTTACGAAGCTCCTTATAAGCATCCGAATAGTTTGCAGTATCATAAGCTGACTGATAATAGTCAATAGCCTCGGAATATTCACCCTGACGGAAGAGAGACTGTCCGATACCGATATAAGCTGTATCAAAGTTACTGTTTCTCTTCAGAATCTCTGTCCAAGCGTTGATAGCCAGGTCATACTGACGGTTGTTCTGATAAGCAAGTGCTTGAACAAGCGCATCACCGTACTCTGTTCTCTTGTAGGTTGTGATAGAGTTATTAACACCGTCAAGAATTGCAAGAACATCGCCCTGATAACAGATCGACTGGATGATGGAGATATTACCGAGCATTATACCGGTATCACCGAAAGCAAAGAGGAGGTTACCGTCAAAGTCATATGTAAATACCTTTGAACGCTTACGGTCAACGATAGACCATGTCTTTTCGGGACCTACCGCAACGTCTGTGATAACCGAAGGACCAACGAGAGTATCGGTTGAGAGGTTGGAAACGTCAACCTCACCGGACGGAGGATAGAAGCCGTTTCGTCTCATGATCTCGTCACCTGATGCGTTAAGCATCTTAACGGGAGCATAGTCACCGGATTTATCCTTACCCTGAATAGCAGATTGCTGCTTTGCTTCATCAAGAGACTGAGTTGTAACATAGATAAAGCCTTCGCTTGTGATGCTGATGTTATTGAACTCGGTTGAAATGAAGGATTCGGAAAGCGCTCTCTGCTCGTCTGTCTGGAATCTTCTCCAGATAAGCTGCCAAAGGTTTGCAACGACCTTCTGAGCACCGATAAAGCTTGTGAAAACGCCCTCATCGGTCATAACGATTATACCTTGATAGGTTGTTGAGGATACAACATAAAGTCTGTCATACTGGTCAACAGCAAGAGCGATCGGCTTATAAGCTGCACCCTCTGTGAAGAGGTTTGATTCGGGCTGAGGAATAACCGAAAGGAAATGTCCCGCAAGGTCAAAGGTAACTATGCGGCTTGCATCAGTATCGCAGACAAAGATTCTGTCCTTTGTTACGAAAACACCCTGAGGATTTGTAAATCCGTCCGGAACGCCCTGGTCATTTACGAAGTTTTTGATGATGAACTTAAGCTTGAGATAAGAATCGAGAACTATAAGCTCATTATTTGTCGCATCAATGAGATAGAAATTACCCTTTTCATCGGTAACAATATCCTTGATAGCACCGGGAGCATGATCAACGCCCCAATATTTATAGTCCATATTCTGAACCGGCACATAAGCATCGGGAGAATAAAGAGCAAAGCCGTTGATCGAATAAGTATAGGTCTGATAAGGAGCAGCGGCAACGGCTGCGGGAGCCATCACCATAATGAGAGCAAATATCAGACAAATAAGACTTGTTAATTTCTTCATTTGCTTTCCTCCTTAATCCTTCATACCACTGGAACCCATGGTCTCAATGATATTTGACTGTGTTATAACGAATACGAGGATCGGGACAAGCATCATAATAACAGTTGAAGCCGCAGATGCGCCCGAACGTCTGATACCGCCGGCAACGATCTGGTTGATAGCGTAGTTGAAGGACTTCAGCTGCTCGCTATGGATATAGATAGATGCGCCTGCGTTCCAGAGTCCCTGGAATGAATAGATTATAAGTGTAAGCCAAGCGGGCTTAACCATGGGCATTGCGATGACCCAGAAGGTCTTGATCTCGCTTGCACCGTCAAGTCTCGCACTCTCAAGAACAGCATCCGAAACATTGGTTTCCATGAACTGCTTCATAAGGTAAAGACCGAGAGAGGTACAGAAAGCGGGAATGATGATTGCCCAATATGTATCAACCATGCGGAATGTAGACATGATGATAAAGCTGGTGATACCTGTAACCGTTGAATGGAACATAAGGGATGTTCTTACGGTTGTAAACATGAATTTACCGCCTGGGAACTTGATCTTCGCCAAAGCATAAGCTGCAAGAGAAGAGAAGAAAAGGTTACCTGTTGTTCCCGCAACAGATGTGAATACCGTGTTGAAGATGTATCTTGAGAAAGGCACCATCGAGGTATTCATAAGTGTAAAGAGGTCCTTGAAGTTCTGGAATGTAGGATTCATAACATAAAATCTCGGGGGGAACATGAAAAGCTCATCCAGAGGCTTCAGTGACTGCATTACTACATATACCATGGGAAGGAACATGAATGCTCCGAGGATTATCAGCATAAATGCTATGCCGGCGTCGCCTCCCGCACTACGGTTAAGGACAACTTTATGTTTTCTGGTTCTTAATTTCTTTGCCATTTTATTGTCCCACCTTTGAAATCATATTTTTAACGAGAGTATTCGCACCGATCATTATTGCAAACAGGATAACCGCAATTGCCGAAGCATAACCGGTTTCAAATCGCTGTCCGCCGTAGTCCTCAAGATGGTGCATGATTGTGTGTGCGGCATAGTCGACAGACGGGAAGCCGCAAAGTGCTGTAACGATACCGCCAAAGCCAAAGGATGATGTGATGGACATGATAGCACCGAACATCAGCTGAGGCTTCATTGTAGGCAGTGTAACATACCAAAGCTCCTGCCAACGGTTCTTGATTCCGTCAACCGCTGCTGCCTCATAGAGAGAGCGGTCGATACCCTGAAGACCCGCAATAAAGGACAGGAAGGATGTACCGAGCGATGTCCAGAGCGAAACCACGATACAAAGAGGCATAACGTAGCTTGCATTATTAAAGAACTGGATAGGCTCGGTTATGATACCGAGGTTAAGAAGCGCACCGTTTACCCAACCGTATGAGTCACCGGAGAAGAGGGTACCCCAAATGAGGTAAACCTGACCGGAAATGGAAGGTGCATAGAAGATAAGTGTTACGATAGCTCTGATTCTTGGGCTAAGCTCATTGATGAACCAAGCTACAAGCAGAGACATCAGGTATGACGCAGGTCCGACAATAACAGCGAATACGAATGTATTCTGTGCTGCAGTCAGGAATATATCGTCATCGAAGAACAGTGTGATATAGTTCTGCATGAAAACGAAATTTGGCATTTCCAGCAGGTTGAAGTCGGTAAAGCTGATCACGACAGACAGAAGCACGGGAAGGACGGTAAATACCGTAAAGAGGATCATGAAGGGGGCAACCATTGCATAAGCTACCCAATTTCGCTTCATTTCCTTCCAGGTCCACTGAGCTTTTGTCATATCCTTGCGAGCTACCGCTTTTTTCTGAGCCGTTTTCTGTGACATTATGCTCTCTCCTTATTGTTTAATCAAAAATTTAGTTACATTATATTATTTATAGGTAGACAATGCTCTTGCTGCATCACGCAGATAAGTGACCACTGTCTCAAAGAGCGTCGCATCAGCGGCTTCAAGAGCGTCAGCTGCGGCACTGATTGCCATCATATCCTTTTCCGTTGCAATTGCTGCCTTTGCCTGCTCTATCTGAGCGGAATAGGATGAGTTATTGATACTCTCAAGAGCTTCGGATGCCTGACCGAGTCGTTTTTCGGCAAGCGTCTGACCGACCTCAAGAGTTTCAAGACCGAACTCTGTGCGTTTACGAGTTATTTCCTTATTGATAGTATTGATATAACTGAGAAGCTCGTTTACGGGGTTAGCTTTATCGTTATAAGCAGCAAGGAAAGCAAAGTTTGTATAACGGTCGATATAGTAGTAACCGGGGTAGTTGGGGATAGATGCCAGATTGTTAAACTGGAGCTGAAGGTTATTCAGCTCATCGGTTGTCCAAGGCAAGCTGGAAAGTGCATTGATATTTGCTGTGGGGTGCTTTGCGGAGTCACCGAGGATCGCAACCATTTCGTTTGAATACTGGATCTGGCAGCTCTCACCGCAGTACCACTGCATAAATTTCCAAGCCTCAAGAGGCTTATCGCAGCCATAGATCATAACAGTTGCGGTTACTGTTGAGATTGAGCTGTTGTCAAGCTCGCCCGTTTCCTCATTAATCATACCCGGAAGCGGAACAAATTCCCAAAGACCGTCGATCTCGGTAGCAAATACGATAAGGTTATTATAGGTATCACTATATGTTGCGATACCGATAGGCATCTCACCTGTTCTGAAACGGTTTGTGAAGTTATATGAATATGGGAACGAATACATCGTAAACATATTACACATCATCTCAAATGATTCAAGCGCAAGGTTTGAATCAAGATTGATTCTCATACCGTCATCCGCATAAAGATTTCCGCCCATCTGATAGAGGAACATCTTATAGTCGGGTGTAAGACCGATCTCCATGTTGTTTGCCTGAAGGATCGGAACTGCTGCAAGAATATCATCCCAAGTCTTGGGGATATCAATACCGAGATCCGCAAGAACGTCCTTACGGTAGAACATCATCGGGAATCTCTGTGTTTCGGGAAGACCGTAGCAATGGTAGTCACCGTTTGCATCTGCCATTCCGAGGGTGACCATTGCCGCCTCGTTATATGACTTGAGTGTTTCCTCATATTCGGGCATATCCTCGATAGGCATGATAGCACTTCTGATAGCGTAGTTAATAACCTCTGCCTGACCGAGACCGATATAAACATCAGGTCCCATGCCTGCAAGGATCGAGGGAAGAAGTGTACCGCCCGCAACAAGCTTAAGGTTTACGGGAATGCCCGTTTCGGGAGTAAACTCGTTATTTACAAGTGTACGGATAACCTGAGACTGGTCACGACCATATGCAAGCCATACCTCAACGATATCATCCTCGGAGGTGAATTCCTGCTGTGTACCCACACGGTCATAGTTACGAACAAAGCTCATGAAGAACTTTTTGATCTCAAATGCAAACGCCTTGAAGAAGCCCTCCATCTCACGGGGAAGCTCCGCATCAGTTGACTGAATCAGAATATAGTCAAGCTGAAGAGGCTGAGTCTTTGCTGTTGTGATCCATGTACCAAGGTTACCGATATAAGCCTTGAGCTCGCTGAGGTTCTTTGCGATAACATCCTCATCGCCGCCCATCTTTTCAAGAAGCCAGGATACACGGTCAAGTGTTGCGACCTGTGAGCCTTTAACTCCGGCAACCTCTGTGAGATATGCGGAAACCTCGTTTATCTCTCTTGACATGAGGATAAATTCATTGAGGACCTCGGGCATTACTCTTGAGAAGCCGTAGTCACGGTAGCTATCGGGGTTGGTACCTGTAAGCTTTATAATATTAAGGTAGGCATTGTTGATTCTGGTAAGAGCGTCTTCAACTCTTCTCACAACGCTTCCCATAGAGCCGAGAGAAACCTCAAGCTCAATGGTATATTCAACACCTTCCTCAAAATAGAACTCAAAATCCGTTTCTCCGTCCGAAAGGGGGGCTACCTGCCAATCGGAAGAATAGGGGAATCGAAGCTGTGTTGCCTCTGTGAAAGGAATGCCGTCATATTCGCCGCCGTAGACAGTAATTGTACGGGAGCTGTAAAGACCGTCATTTATGCTCTGCTTGAATCTGGTAACGATATGATAAAGACCGCTCGCCTCGGGAGTAAATGTGTAGCGGACCCACTGACCGGATGTCTGCCACTTTTCACCACCGATGGTATTGAGCATGATTCTTGTGGAATCGGAAGGAGATGTGATGGCAGAAGAAACATCCTCAACGGGATAAACCGTCTGAGAGGAAATTGCCACCGGCTCCTCTGCCTCGAGCTTGATAGAAGCATTCTTGTCTGCAGGAGCATAGCCGTTCGACTTATAACCCGCCTCGATCTCCTCATATGAAGAAGACTTTACATGAGGAACAAGAGAAATGCTCTTTATTGCAACAGGCTCACTTACGCTCTCAAACGAGATCTCATTATAACCTGCCTCAAAAACGAACTCGAAGCTCTCGCTATAGAAGCCATCACCGTCACGAAGCTCAAAGACTCTCCACTCGGGAGACTGAGACATTGCGGGACGAAGCTCATTCCTGTCGATATCAAGCTTAAAGATACGACCTGTTTCAGCATCAAGCTCCTCATATGCGTTTGTCCAGACCTTGGACATTGATATGTAACGCGCCTCAGCAAAGGGAACCTTATTGTTCAGACGGAAAATACGCTGAACAGGAACAGACTTTGCCGCAACGGGAAAATACTCAACCTGAATACTGTACTTTGCGGTTTCGGGAATCTCAACACCCCAGAAAACGAATCCGTCACCGGGAACATAGAGTGCCGAAACAGCACTGCCGTCCTCTGCCAGATATGCATCAGTAACGCTTACCTCAGCATCGGTCTTATCGGCAATATAATCAACCGCATCAATAACGATTGTTTCGGTTGCCGAGGGAACATTCGCATATTTCTTTGAATATTCCTCATAAGATATGGCGTTAAGAATTTCTCTAACGTCATCAATGGATACATCGGAAACAGAGCTTTGTTTTTTGTCTGTATCATCAGTTGCCGGAGCAACGGTGATAACAGGCTGCTCTTCCGATGCAGAATCAGCTTCGGTAGCAAACACGGCAGTTGCAAAGCCGCCAAAAGCTGTGATCACAGCAAGCAAAAGTGCTAATGATCTGGTGAAAATTGATTTTTTCATCTGCAAAATCCTCCTGAAAAAATGTGATGTCGATGAGGACATCGGGTAAAATGAGTCGCGCGGCGGCAAGCATTTCGGTGCGTCTCTTCATATCCCCTGCCCTGCCGAGGCAAAAAAACACAAAGAAAACAACAAACGCATCGAATGCAAAGACGCCGACAGCAATTCAAAAGCATCTGCATAAGCAGACGCACACCGCCCTTCCAAAGGAAAAACGGGGGATAATATCGGCGGCATATCGCTATGCGCAGAAATATAGTGAGCAATGTGGTCTTTTACGCACAAAATCTGTCCCAAAAAAGCTATTTCGTGGAAAAAGGCGCAATTTTGCCCTATTTTCATATGGTTATGATACCACACAAGAGGCCAAATTGTCAAGGGTATATTTAAATATATAGGTTCAAGTTTTCTTCGCAACCAAACGAAAAACTCTTCAGAACGCCGTCACAAAGTTTCACAAAAAAGCACGCTCATTTCCTCGTTTTTTATCATTTTTTACATGGTAAATGTTTTTTACCTACATTTTCACCAATTTAGCGGTAAAATCCAAAAACTTTGTGCAATTTTGATGTGATTTTTTTGATTAAAGCCTCTTGACAAATCCAAAAGTAATTTTTATTTACTCCGCAATGTAAAACAGTGCCCCTATCTCACAGCTTTCGAACAACTCGTTTTTTGTAACCTTTGCACAAAATCGAGGTTGAATTTTCTACACATATACAAAATGCACAAAATAAAGAAAAAATCCATTTTCGGAACAAAAAATCGCTGTGCGCGCATTCGATTTTACATTTTTTTACATTTATGTATTTTTGTTCAAGTCGCAGACAGTCCCCTGCAAATCTTTCGGAAAAAATCTTTATATATTTGTTAAAAATCAGGTTGACTTTATGGAAAATTAAGGTTATAATATATATTGAAAATTGCGGCAGGATCTTATTATTCACCGCAGGCAAATTTTTTAAATCAGAGAGGTATCCAACTATGTATCGTATTGGTATCGACCTTGGCGGAACAAATATCGCCGCAGGTATCGTAAATTCAGAATTCAAGATCATTGCAAAGGCAAGCGTTCCAACAGTTGTAACAGAGGGCGCAGACAAGGTTGCCACCGACATTGCAAATCTTTGCAAGAAGATCACAGCCGACAACGGCATCGACATGAGCGAGATCGAGTCTATCGGTGTTGCTTCCCCCGGAATTGCAAACAGCCGTGACGGTGTTGTTGAATATGCAAACAACCTTCCATTCAGAAAGTTCCCCATCTGCCCTCTCATTTCCGAGCTTACCGGAGTTAAGAGCGTTCATGTTGAAAATGACGCAAATGCCGCTGCTTGGGGCGAAGCTATCGCAGGTGCTGCAAAGGGAACAGCAAATTCGATCATGATCACCCTCGGCACAGGCGTTGGAGGCGGTATCATTATTGATCACAAGGTTTATTCCGGCTTCAACTTTGCAGGCGCAGAGCTTGGACATATCGTTATCGAGCATGAAGGCAAGCAGTGCTCATGCGGCAGAAAAGGATGCTGGGAAGCTTATAGCTCCGCAACAGGTCTTATCAAGATGACAAATGAAAAAATTGAGGAATGCGAGAAGGCAGGCGTTCATACTTTCATGAGCGATATTGCAAAGGAGCATGGCAAGGTCAGCGGAAGAACAGCATTCATGGCTATGAACAAAGGCGATAAGGCAGCGAAGGAAGTTGTTGATACCTATATCGCATACCTGGCAACAGGTCTTGCAAATATCGTGAACATCTTCCAGCCCGAGGTCGTTTCCATCGGCGGCGGTATTTCAAATGAAGGTCAGGTACTCATTGATATGCTCGATCCGCTGATAAAGAAGGAAACCTACGGCGGCGGCGTTGTTAAGGCAACAGAGCTTCGCATCGCAAAGCTTGGAAACGACGCAGGTATCGTCGGCGCAGCTACACTCGGTATGTAATTTTATACAAAAAAGGTCAAGGCTTTTCGCCTTGACCTTTTTCTTTTATAAACTCTAATTTGTCGGTAAGAAGCGAAGGTGAAATTATACCCCAATGCTGTCGCATTGCCCTATGGGTTCGACTCCACTGCGTTCCGCTCGTTTTTGACTGCTGTGAGATTATCATCCTTTAGCGCTCGTAGATTCTTCGCTACGCTCAGAATGACTCGAGAGTAAATTGATGCTAAGTTTTTCTACATGTAATTTCCGTAAAAATTCCGTAGAAACACAGATAAACAGCAATAAAAATTACCTTTTTCGAAGTTTTGATCGACCTCTTTTAAAAGGTCGCGCGAGCCGACGGCGGCGTCGGTCGCCTCCGCAGAGGCGAAACTCCCTCACCGACAAATTACTGTTTATTTATTATTTTGTGAAAACATAGGGAAGCTCGGGGCTCTTTCTTGGATGCTTATCGCCAAAGCCCTCAAATTCATCCCAGAATCCTGCCTTCTTCATGCAGGAAACATAGTAGTCATAATCAATATCAATGATATTTGTGAAATAGTGATTCTTGTATTTAACTCCGTCAAGCTCCCATTCGATAAGATAGAATCGCTTTTCGCCCTCGATCATGTCCTTATTCCAGATGGGAGTCACGCTATCAGCCTTTGCCACAACGGTGCTTTCCATAATAACCTCATCATTTGTAAGGTCTGTGACCTTGAAGCTCACCTTCTTGTCCTCCTGAAGATCATTTACGACACGAAGCGGAAGCTTACCGTCCTCAGGTTCAGCAAAGATGAAGCAGAGAGGATTCTGAGAACGCTTGATATAGTGGTAGGCCAGCTTCTTATAGCCATAGTAGTCAACAACTGCATCAGAGAACTGCGGCCAACCGTCGATAAGGTTCCACCAGATGATACCTGTTCTTCTCCACTTTGTTGATCTGAAGCGCTCGATGAAGAATTTCTTTGCTTCAGCCTGAGAGATCTGGCTCTGATAAGCAAATGTGTCCATATCCTCGGGTGCTTCACCAAAGAGTGTTATTACCTGATTTGACATAAGCGGAACGCGGAATCTTTCGCTGTCCTCACCGTCTGTTGTAACGCAGGTTGCATGAGCCATCCAATGGGGATTTGCAAGAGCTTCCTCACGGTTCCAGAGAACGCCCTTTGGCGGCTTCTCGGCATTTGTCCAAGGCCAGAGATGCTCTTCGCCTATGAAGCGCTTGATAGAATCGGGAGAGTTACAGCCGTGATAACCTGTTTCGGAGGCAAAATGGCAAACGCTTGTGCCATAGAATTTGCCCTTGAAATAGTCACGGGGACCCCAGAGATGGTTTTCGGAAGCATAATATCTCTTTCCGGTTCTGACTATCTCGTCGGAGAGATAGGGAGATGAGGGGAGATAGGGTCTTGCGGGGTCATTAACTCTGAGGACGTTTGGGAGAACAACACGGGTGTTTGCATTCTGTGATGGCAAAGCAAAAGGAAGCTTATCGCTCCAGAAATATGCCTCGTCACATTCGTTATCACCTGCCCAAAGGACGATGGAGGGATGACTGCGAAGTCTCTTGACTGCCACGGATGCCTCTTCAAAGAGTCTTGACTTGAAGCACTCATCCTGAGGATAGAGCGCACAGCCCATAATGAAGTCCTGCCAGATCATGATGCCGTGATCGTCGCAATAATCATAGAGCATATCGTTTTCATAAACATTTCCGCCCCAGATTCTGATGATATTGCATCCGATATCGCTGAGCATGGGCATAACTGCCGGTAGGCGGTCTGCATCGAAGGAATGCATAGCATCTGCAGGAACCCAGTTCGTTCCCATGGCAAATATTTTCTTACCGTTTACCTTGAAGACAAATTCACCGCTTCCGTTTTCATCGGTAAGATCGGTTCTGTCAAGATCAACCATGCGGATACCGATTCTTGTATTATATTCGGCAACCACCTCGCCAAGATGGAGCAGCTCTACCTTATAATCATACATATTCGGCTCGCCATAGTTATGAGGCCACCAGAATTTAACATCATTTACCCAGAAGGTGAAGGTTTCGGCAGTATGCCAAAGGCGCTTCACGGTATTCTGAAGAACGCTGTCTCCGCAAACGCCTGTAAATCTTACCGAATATTCCTTGGGATCATCCTCGGAAAGATGACAGTTGAAGCTTACAGAAAGAGTAGCCTTCTTGTTTTTGACATCAATTCCTGCGGTATAGATATAAACATCGTCGATGCGATCCTCAGCCATCTGCTCAAGGGTAACGGATTTCCAAATGCCTCCCGAAACGAGACGTGCCATGATATCCCATCCGTACATATGGGGGGCCTTTCTGAAATAAAGTCCGCAGGCATGATGTCTGCCTCCTCTTGAGCCGGGATCCATCTCATATTTTCTTGCGGCAATGCAAGCGGGGATGATATGTACGATAAGCTCGTTTTCGCCCTCGATAAGCTTGTCCGCAACCTCAAAGGTATGAGGAATGAGCATATTCTCGGTTTCACCGATCTTCACACCGTTAAGGAAGATCTCGGCAGCGGTGTCGATTCCCTCAAATTTGAGATTTATCTCCTCTGCGATCTTCTTTTCGAGAGTGAATTTTCTGTAATAGAACATATGAAGCTTTTCGATCCACTGATATTTGATGGCATTGTCACCAAAATAGGGGTCCTCGATGATGCCTGCTCTGAAAAGATCTCTTTCGATGTTTCCGGGAACAACTGCGGGGATCTTATCATAGCCTGTTGCTTCAAGCTCTGCAATGGTGGAAATTGCAGGCTTTTCCGTGCGAAGCTTCTTGTTTTCAACATAGATCAGCGACCAATCGCCGTCAAGAACAATTTTGTTATTCATATAAATATCTCCTTCCGAGTATTTTATTTGCCTATATTATACTCCCACCCCCAATAATTTGCAAGAGGTATTTTACTGTATTGATATAAAAAATCACGGTTTTTTTATTGACAATATTATTTTTTCCATGTATAATAAAGGAAATAAAATAAAAATTTTGTTTTTATGAGAGGTAAAAGCTATGCCGAGAGAAAACAAACTGTTTTTGTATCAGACACAGGAGAGAAGATATTCGGATAATGCTACATATTTTAACATAGAGGATCGCACTTATATATATGACCCTCTTATGGTGAACGCATATCACTGGCATGATTATTTTGAAATGGAGTTTTTTTGCGAGGGAGAGGGAACTCATATTCTGAACGGAGAAACGCTTACGGTGAGACGGGGGTCGATACATCTTCTGACACCTGCGGATTTTCATACTCTTTATAAAAAAGAAGAATGCGGAGAGATGAAATATTTCAATGTAAATTTCAACGAATATGCGCTCTCCTCCGAGCTTATCAAGATGATAAGCGAATACGGTGCGCCCCTTTCCACCGTTGTGACAGGCGAGGACTATGACCAGCTTTACAGCGAGTTCAAGGCTCTGACGGCGGAATATAAATCAAGCAGACCGATGCGTGATATGATGATCAAAAATATGTTTGAGAAGATCATCATCATCTTCTGGCGTGCGCTTACAAAAAATATGTCCGAGAGCAAGCGTCAAACTCCGAAGCATGACAGCAATGTGAGATATATCGTCAGCTATCTGAGAATACATTTCAGAGAGCAGGTCAGCCTTGCCGCACTTGCAAAGGAGGTCCATCTCACGCCGAACTATGTTGGCGATCTTTTCAGACGGGAAACGGGAGTTTCCTTTACCGATTATGTGCAAAGGTTGCGTCTTAATTATGCAACAAATCTGCTGGTAAGCTCGGATCTGCCTATTGCAGATATCAGCGTTCAGTCGGGCTTCCATTCGGTTTCATATTTCATAAGGACATTCCGCTTGGCAAACGGAAAAACTCCTCTTGAATACAGAAACACAACATCAAAGAAAAAGCTCTGAAGGAGATCTGAAAATGAAGAATTATAAGCTATCTTTCTTGGTATTTGCTCTCATTGCCGTTCTTGTTTTTGCTTCCTGCGGAAATGAAGAACCAAATATTGGCGGAGATCCGCTTTCAAGAGATACCGTTTCATATGAAATGGGAGATAATGTTGTTATAGCCGATAGCGAGGGATGCGATTATTCTGTTGTGCGCCCCGATGCATGCTCAAAGGAGATCACCGATGCTGCAGTTTCAATAAACAAGGTAATTTACGGCATCATCGGCACGCTTCCGAAGCTGAAGACCGATTACGGAACAAAGGGCGAGCTTGAAATTCTGGTCGGAAACACAAACCGTCCCGAGAGCAAGAGCGCAGCGGAGGGGCTTGGCGAGAAGGATTTCAGAATCCTTTTCACAAGTGGGAAAATTGCCATCGTAGGCGGAAGCGATGCTTCAACCGTTCTTGCAGTTGAATATTTCCTTGATAATTATCTTTCAGACGGTGTTCTATCGATAGATTTCGGTGAGGATTATACATATAGCTATGTTGCTCCCTGCGTTATGGTGGGAGACAGCAGCCTCGAAGAATATAAGATCTATTCCGAGAGTGCTCCCGAGGCACTTGTGAAAAAAATCAGCGACGCTATCTTTGCCGCCATCGGGAAAACTCCCGAGATAACAGAGAGCAGATCGGGAAAATATATCGAGCTTACATCCGATCCTTCTCTTGAGATCGGATACTATATGGCAAAGGTGCTGAATGATGGAAATATTCATCTGCAATCCGATACCGCAACGGGTCTATATTTCTCGGTTGATCATTTTGTGAGTGCCATAAAGGATATGAATGTTCCGGGTGAGGTATATGAGCTTGAGCTTTCAAAATCGGGTGCATATCCTCCTGCATTTGAGCTTTTCGGTGAGAGCGACGAGAGATATTTCATCGGTGAGACTGAAAAAGAATCCCTTTCATATGAGATCGGTGAGGAGATCGTTTTCAATATTTCGCTCTTTGCGGGCGGTGATCTTGCTTCCTGCGCCCACTTCGATTGGACGATGAAGGGAGATGACGGTAAGGAATCTTCCGGAAGCGTTCCCGGAAGCACGGGACAGCTCACACTAAGCACAACTCTTGAAAATAACGGATTCGTTATGGTCGAGGTGAGAGCTATTGGTGCTGACGGCAACGAAATTGATAAAAATGTCCGTTTTTCGGGAGCGGCGGGAGTTCATCCCGAGCTTCTAAAGATAACAAAGGAAGAGCCTGTGGATTTTGAAGAATATTGGGAAGATGCCATTTCAGAAATGATGGCTGTTGATCCTGAGATCATCGAAATGGAGGAGATCGAGGGAAAATCGGGATACAAAGCATACAAAATGAAGCTTGCTTCGGCAGGAAACGAAAAGTGGACAGGAGAAACATATGTTGCGGGTTATCTCACATATCCCGAAAACGCCGCAAAGAAATCACTTTCCATCAGAGCTACCTTCCAAGGGTACGGAGTAAATTCTCCTTCTCCTTCATATAACGGCAACAGCATAACCTTTGCGGTCTGCGGTCATAGCATTGAGATAGGCATGGACAGCTCCTATTACAGCGACCTGCAAAAAGGAATACTCAATGGTCACGGATGGTCTACTGCGGAAAATGCCGACGGTAAAAATGTATATTTCAGATATATGCTTCTTCGTGACCTTCAAGCGCTTCGCTTTATGAAGGAATATTTCGGTGAGGGCGGTCTTGACATATGGGACGGCGACAGTATTAACCTTTCCGGTTCAAGCCAGGGCGGATTCCAGGTAATAGCACTTGCAGCACTGGATAAGGACGTTGATTCCATCAGCGCAGGAGTACCGTGGCTTTGCGATATCGGCGGATATACGGACGGAAAGAAGATCAAAAGCTCATTCAGACCTGATTTTGCGGACGGACTCGGATATTTTGATTCCGCAAGCTTCGCTTCGAGAATAAAATGTAAGGTTTCCATCAGCGCAGGACTTGGCGATCCTCTTTGCCCGCCTGCGGGAGTTGCAGCGATGTATAATGCGTTGAATTGCCCGAAATCATTGACCTTCGGACAGAATCAAACCCATTCATATAGACCGCCATATGGCGATAAATTTACATTTTCCGCAGAATAAACACGCTTTCCGTGGATAAAAATAAGAAAATTTGTAAATTTTTTAATTTCCTATTGCATTTTTACTTGATGTGTGGTATAATTGTCAAGAATTTGTGCCCGAATGAGTAAAAATTGGGCGTCAGGTGATGCAAATCGCAGAATTAAAAAGATCAATTTGGAGGAATATTATAATGAAACTTGCATTTGGAATCGTACTTCTCGTTATGGCTGTCTTTCTTATAGTTTCAGTTCTTATGCAGTCCGGTAAGGATAAGAAGCTTTCCGGAACTATTGCAGGCGGTGCTGAAACATTTTTCGGTAAGACCAATGCCGGCAAATGGGATAAGAAGCTTTCTGTTCTCACAACAGTGGTTGCAATTGTCTTCGTTCTCGTTGTGATTGCAATGTATATCTTTGTTGGATAATTAATGAAAAATAGCAAAAAGGGCTGTCTTGCGAAAAGACAGCCCTTTCTGCTTTTGTTAGGAAATATCTCAAAAATTTCGCACAGAGAATCGTCAGATATTTTCCCGTCATTCGTTAAAAAAATTTCTGCGCAGAGTATATAAGGATTCCAATTGATTTTTTAAACAGTAATTTAGCGGTGAGTGGAAACGAAATTTGTAGGGGCGATCATTGATCGCCCGAAAAAACAAACGGCGTAAAATAACGATATTTTGAGCTGTTTATGAGACGGGCGATCAATGATCGCCCCTACGGATTACGGCTTCGACAATTCGACAAATTACTGTTTGAAACAATTAAAAGGCAGATGGTTAAGGTCGGATAATATACCTATCTTAGCGATAATAATACAACTAAAAGTAGTGGCAGAGGCGGCGCAGTAAGCGTCGCTTTTTTTTGCTTTCAAGATTCGTCACTTGTAATATGGAGTTCTAAAAAACTTGTTAGATTAGATGCGCGTAATGCAAAAATATTAGAAAACAATATATTGTTTGATGGCTCTCTAATTGCAACAGATATAAAGATCTAATACAAATTTGGGATTGTCTTTTAAGATAACCGTCAAAAGTATGTGGAAATCAATGATTTTGAGACGAAATGCCATGTTTTTTGGCTTTTTCGGGGCATTTATCATGCCAAAAGTAATAAAAATGTTAAATTTGCGAAAGTCCTATTGCAAAATCCTACCGAATGATATATAATATTATATTATTTGAAGTGGAGGTGAAAGACCTTGCTTGCAGGACTTCGTAACTTTCTTCTGACTTTTATTATCTCGTTAATAATTTTCGGCATCATTGCTTTCTTCGTCGTGAACATGATAATGGATTCGATCGGAGTCGGATCTTTTATAGACAACGGCAATATTGATCCTGTTCAGACGGGCGGAGAAGACTATGTTGAAAATCCCGGTGGAAATGAGGCACTGATCGAGCTTGACGGAAATTCGTTCAATATGCTTTTTGTCGGACTTGATTATGCTCCCGATATTTTCTATGATTATTATGACCCGAATACGGTTTCATCTCTCGTGGAATATAATTCTGATAAAATTCCCGGAGAGCTTGTTACGGACGGTGAATACCGAAATGTTTCGGCAGATACGATTCTGCTTGTTTGCGTCAGCAAAGAGCGTAAGGAATTTGCTTTTAGTGCTATCAGCCCCGGAACGATAATAAAACGGGAAAATGAAAATGTTTGCCTTTCGGATATTTTTGAGGATGAGGGAATTGATTCATTTATCGAGTCGGTTCATTCTCTTGTTGGTGTGCCAATCGACAGATATGCGCTGGTTAGCCTTTATGAATTTCCGTCAATCATCGACATAATCGAGGGCGTTGATTTCAATGTTCCTTGTGATATGAAATATGACGATTATAAGGGCGGACTTCATATAAACCTTAAAGAAGGATTTCAGCATCTTGACGGAGAAAAGGCTCTTCATGTGCTCAGATTCAACAAGTATGAGGGAACAGTCAATTCTCGTCTTAAAACAACTGTCAGCTTTGCCCGTGCGGTGATGAATAAAATGACAGATCCAAAATACATAACAAAGGCGGCAGCTCTTTTCAGAGAAGCGGAAAAAATGATCATAACCGATTTTACTGCGGCTGATCTTTCGTCAAATCTCGATCTGATTTTCTCGTATCCCGAGTTTTCGCCCGTCTCCATCGAGCTTCCCGGAACATATTCCACAATTGATGGCAGACTTTGCTTCATTCCAAATGAAAATGCCTGCCGCAATGCGATGGTGGCATATGACAGGGTAAAATAAAAGAAAAAAATTTTTGAAAAAGACATATATAGGAGTTTTAAAATGAAAAATTCAGAAAAAACAATGGACAAAATCGTTGCTCTCTGTAAAAACAGAGGCATCATTTTCCCCGGCTCCGAAATTTACGGCGGTCTTGCCAATTCCTGGGACTACGGTCCTCTCGGCGTTGAATTCAAGAATAATGTAAAGAAGGCATGGTGGAAGAAATTCGTTCAGGAATCAAAGTACAATGTGGGTCTTGACAGTGCTATCATCATGAATCCCGAGGCTTGGGTAGCATCCGGTCATGTTGGCGGCTTCTCCGATCCTCTTATGGATTGCAAGAGCTGTCATGCACGCCACAGAGCAGATAAGCTCATCGAGGACTATGCTTTCCAGAACGGTCTTGAGGATAATCCCGCAGGCTGGAGCTTTGAGCAGATGTCCGAATATATAGCAGAGAAGGGCATTGTTTGCCCCGATTGCGGAAAAAATGAATTTACAGATATCAAGAAGTTCAATCTAATGTTCAAGACATTCATAGGTGTTACAGAGAATAACGCAAGCACGGTTTATCTCCGTCCCGAGACTGCACAGGGTATCTTCGTGAATTTCCCTGCAGTTCAGAGATCCACAAGAAAGAAGCTGCCCTTCGGCGTTGCGCAGATCGGTAAGTCCTTCAGAAATGAGATCACTCCCGGTAACTTTGTTTTCCGTACCCGTGAGTTCGAGCAGATGGAGCTTGAATTCTTCTGCAAGCCCGATACAGACCTTGAATGGTTCGCATATTGGAAGGATTATTGCCATAAGTTCCTTCTCAATCTCGGCATGAGAGACGAGAATCTCCGTCTCCGTGACCATGATCCGGATGAGCTGAGCTTCTATTCAAAGGCAACGACCGACTTCGAGTTCCTCTTCCCCTTCGGATGGGGCGAGCTTTGGGGTATTGCCGACAGAACAAATTATGACCTTTCCCAGCACGCAGAGCATAGCGGAAAGGATCTGACATATTTCGACCCCGAGACAAACGAGCATTATATTCCTTATGTTGTCGAGCCTTCCCTTGGTGCTGACCGTGTTGCTCTTGCATTCCTTGTTGACGCATACGATGAAGAGGTTATCGACGCTGAAAAGAACGATGTTCGTACAGTTCTCCATCTCCATCCCGCACTTGCGCCCTTCAAGGCAGCTGTTCTTCCTCTTTCAAAGAAGCTTTCCGAGAAGGCTGAAGAGGTTTATGACGAGCTTTCAAAGTACTTCATGGTTGACTTTGACGAAGCAGGCTCTATCGGTAAGAGATACCGCCGTGAGGACGAGATCGGAACTCCCTTCTGCATCACATATGACTTCGATTCAGAGACCGACGGCTGTGTGACCGTTCGTGACAGAGATACAATGGAGCAGGTTCGCCTTCCTATCGGTGAGCTTAAGGACTATATCGAAAAGGCACTTCAGTTCTGATAAAATAAAAATGAAAAAATACTGCCTCACGGTGTGAGGCAGTATTTTTGTTTGTTTAACTGTTGATGACGAGGGCTTGCAATATTCCACTGAAAAAACTGAAGGTATTTGCAACCGAAAAAACTGTTCTGAAAATATCTTTGTGATTTGCTTTTATTGTTTGAAACAGATTTTCGAGGTTATCCGTGATTCTCTTGCAGTTGCTTTCAATATCCTCAAAATAGATCATATTAAAGATGTCACTATATTCTGTAAGGTTGCAATCTTTATTAAGTATGAGCGTTTTTGGAAAATGAACATCGTTAATATCTCCGCTTTCAAAGATGGGATAATAGACATAATCGTATGTGAATTCAATATTTTTTGATTTGATTATTGCTGTTTTCAGGTTTTCGCATTCAAAGAACGCATCATTACTTATTACTTCCACGCTTGACGGAATGGTTATACTATGAAGGCTTTTGCAGTTGCTGAAAACTCCGCTCGTAATTTCCTTAATGCTTTCCGAGAGAACAATACTCTTAAGATTTTTGCAATATGAAAAAGCACTTTCTTCGATTTCGGTTATGCTGTTTGGAAGGATCAGACTTTTTAATGAACTGCACTCCAGAAAAGCGCAAAAAGCAATGGTAGTTACACTGCTTGGAACTGTATATGTTTCTGCTCCGTTCTTTGGATATGTAAGCAATGTTTTTTTATCTTTTGTAAAAAGCACGCCGTCTATATCGCAGTAGAATTCGTTTTCTTCATCAACAGATATTTCCGACAGATTATTGCCAAAAAAAGAATAGTATTCAATGTTTTTTACACTTTTCGGTATTGTTATGCTTGTAAGCTTACTATCTCGGTCAAAAGCAAATTCTTGAATTGAAAGAGTGCCTTCCTTTATTGAATAATGCCCGGTCATGTCGCTTTTTGCATCAATTAATTGATTATTCAGATAAAGAACTTTTCCCTCATGCCAATTTGAGCTGCTTTTGTAGAATGCGGTATCCTCCAGATTGCCCGGCATCATGTCGGCGTGAATAATAATCTCTTCCAGCTTTTCGCATCCCGAAAATGAGATGTAATCATCGGTCACACTTTTTGGAATTACGATCCTTGTAATGCTTTTGCATTCTATAAATGCATTGTATTCAAGGTTTGTGGCACCTTCCGGGATTATTATTTCGGCAAGGCTGTCGCAACCCATAAAAGCCTCGCTGCCAATACTTGTAACCCCCTTGGGGATGATTATTTCGGTAAGATAGACACAGCCGGAAAAAGCATTGTCGGCAATGCTTGTTACACCTTTCGGGATGGAATACGAGGTTGCTTTTTTGCTTTTTGGATATTTGAGAAGTCGCTTCCCGCTCTCGGAGAAAATTACATCGTCAATTTTGCTATACACCTTGTTTTTATTATCAATTTTAATTTCCGAGAGTGTATCAAGGCGTAATATTTCATCAATATCTCCTATAAAGCTTGCGGGGATAGATATGTTTTTGATATTGTTGCAGTCCCAAAGAGCGCGTGAAGCAATATATTTTGTGCCATCTTTTATGTATAAGCTTTCTATTGATTTGTCTTTGATATCAATCAAAAAATTCCCGATATAAAGGATTTTTCCGTTTGCCCAATTGGTTTCGTCGTTGTAGTAAGTAGTATCCGAGAAGGCATCAGGCTCAATATAACTGACATTGTCAGGTATTTCGATGTGCTCAAGAGAAGCCCCATAAAAGGCATGTTCTCCGATCTCCTTCAACCCTTTTGGAAAAGTTATGCTTTTTAAAGGACAGCCTGAAAAGGTGTATCCGTAAATTGACTCTATGCCATCCGGAAGACGGACTTTTTCGAGACCTGAATAGCAAAACGCTCCTTCTCCGATAAGATCAATGTTTTTCGGAAGTGAAATGCTTTTCAGCTGGGTACAACCGTAAAAAGCACATCCGCCAACACTTTTGATACTCTGAGGAAGAATAACCTTTGTGAGATTTTCACAATAGCTGAAGCTGTCACAGCCTATGTGTGTAATTCCGTATGCAATTTTCACGGTCTTTATATAATCACAGTATTCATGCCACGGAGGCTCAAGATGATAATTTACAGGACCTGCCACAAAGAAATCATGCATATGTCCTGTACCTTTGATCTCAATTATGCCGGTTTCTGTATTAAGCTCATATGTGACATTGTTTCCCTCATCACCGCATATGCCGTTATGGATCTCTGCAGAAACGCTTGCAGAAAGAATGACGGAAAGTATAAATGTTATGAACGCAAAGAACAGTGGATTTATAAGCTTTTTCATTATGTTTTATCTCCTAAAAATCAGGACTGCCATGTTTTTTTCTTTGGCAGTCCTTTGTTTTGAAGGCACAAGGGTCATATATCGCTCAGCTCCTCCGAAAGCTCCTCGAGCTTCATGAGAGAAGGTGCTCTTTTTGGTTCTCTTTTCAGCGGATCGTATGCAAAACGGCGGCATTTATATGTAAGTGCAACAACTCCTTTTTTTGAGCAGAGCACATATTCATCTCCTGCAAGAACAGTTGCTTTTTCGCAGAACGCACAGCATTTTGTGATCTCGATCTGTTCGTTTTTCATGTGGAAAGCTCTCCTTTATACCATTATTATTTTTAATTATAACTCATATTCTGACGAAAATCAAGTCTAAAGTGCTTATTTTTTCTCCTGTGCGAATGTTTTTTTCTTTTTTGGCAAAAATATGAAAATGGAAAAGTAATTATCATTATACTCATTGACAAAATGAAGGTTTTATGGTAAAATATATCAAAGGGATTTTTTTGGGGAAGGAGATAATGGCTATGAGCAATGTCGAAAACGGTGTTTTGAGCGCACCATCGGATTGTAAAACCGTTATCGTAACCTCATGTAAGGGCGGCGTCGGAAAGTCAACTGTAACTGCCAATCTTGCATATTCCCTTGCCTTGAGAGGCAAAAGAGTTTTGGTCGTGGATTGCGACTTTTCAAATCGTTCTCTCGATCTCATTTTCGGATGCGAGGATTCTGTTCTTTATGACCTTTGCGATGTGGTTTACGGCAGATGCGACATAGAAAAGGCGGTTATAAAGGACGAGAGAGCTGCAGATAAACTCTTTTTCTGCGCTGCTCCCATGGAGGCTGAAGAGGATTTCAGCTCCGAGCAGTTAAATTCCGTGCTTCTTGATGCAAAAGAAAGGTTTTCGCCCGACTATATTCTCATAGATACTCCGGGCGCAGTAAGCGAAACTGTTGAGCTTGTCGCACCACTTGCCGATATGGCTCTTATCATCGTTTCTCATCAGCCAACTGCTGCAAGAGCAGCGGAAAGGACCGGTATTACACTTGATAAGCTCGGTGTGAAAAACCAGCGTCTTGTTGTCAATGCCTTTGACTCCGAGGCGGTTTTGAGCGGTCTGAGAACCGGTATAAATGAGCTGATCGACATAACGCATACTCGCCTTATCGGAATCATTCCGTATGAATATGAGCTTTCCCTGTCTCAGGAATTCGGAAAGCTTTGCGGAGAGGTCGATAATAAGAATATGAAGCGAATTGCCAAGGCATTTGATAATGTTGCGGCAAGGCTGTGCGGGGAAAACAGACCTTTGCTTAAGAAGGTTTATTCGGACAAAAAACGCCGAGAATTGCTCGAGCGTTGACAATTTTTTGAGAAATAATAAAAAAGAGAGGGATGAATCTGATGCAAATTGCCATTATTGCACACGACACCAAAAAAGAACTGATGACACAGTTTTGTATCGCCTATTGCGGCATACTCAGTAAGCATAACCTATGTGCAACAAGTATAACGGCTAAGTATATTTCCGAGGCAACCGGACTTAAAATAGAAAAGCTTATGACCGGAGAGCACGGCGGAGAACAACAGATCGCCTCGAGAATTGCTTATGATGAGATAGATATTTTGCTTTTCTTCAGAGGAACAAACCCCTCGATGTCATATGATGAGGAGGAATTTGAGCTTCTCAGTATGTGCGATAGACACAATGTGCCTGTTGCAACGAATATTGCCACCGCAGAGGTGCTTATCTGCGCCCTTGAGCGCGGAGATCTGGATTGGCGAGAGATCGTAAATCCTCATTCGGAGTATAATAAAAAGAGAAACGGAAATTTTTGATGAAATTGCAGGCTGAACTTCGGTTCAGCCTGTTCTTTTGCGAAATGGCGGGGATTTTACGCAGTAGGGAGTTTCGCCACTGCGGTGGCGACCGGCGTTGTCGCCGGCTCCCACAAGCTTTTGAAAAAGCTTGAGCAAAACTTAAAAAAGGGGATTTTTATTGTTGTTTATCTGTGTTTCTACGGAGAATTTATAAGAATTTCATGTAGAAAAACTTAGCATCAATCTCCTCTCTCGTCATTCTGAGCGAAGTGAAGGATCTGGAAGCATATTAAAAGGATAAACAATAGAGTGTCACCCTGAGCGGAACGAAGTGTAGTCGAACTCGTAGGGCAATGTGAAGCATAATGCGAGGCATTGGAGGATAGTCTCGACAAATTACTTTTATAATCAAAATTTATCACAATTTAAAAGCAAAAAAACGAAGCTGAAACAAATGCCCGAAAGCAAATGATTCAGCTTCTTCTGATTTTTATCTGAAAACTATTTCTTATAAAGCGGACCGTATGTAGCGCAAGCTCTGTAGTCCTGACCTTCCTTATCCATGCCGAAGGCGTTCCATGCGGCGGGGCGGAATATCTTTTCCTCTGGAACATTGTGCATACAAACAGGAATGCGGAGCATTGAGCAGAGTGTTATAAGGTCTGCGCCTATATGACCATAGCTGATAGCACCGTGGTTTGCGCCCCAATTGTTCATAACATCGTAAGCTGTCTTGAAGGGGCTGCCTTCTTTGCCGTCGCAGCGAGGTGCGAACCATGTGCAGGGCCATGTGGGATTTGTGCGCTCCATAAGTGTATCTGTAACATCATCCGGGAGATTGACTGTCCAGCCCTCTGCGATCTGCATAACCGGACCAAGTCCCTTAACAAGATTAAGACGGATCATTGTAACGGGCATTTCGGCTCTTGTAACAAAATGGCTGGAGAATCCGCCACCACGGAAGTTATCAAAGCCTGCCTCGCACCAAACGGTGGCGTCGGTCATCTTCTTGATGTCCTCGTCTGTAACCTCCCACCATTTCTTCATAACAGCATTTCCGTTCTCGTCACGGCACTCACCGCAAGCATCAAGACAAGCTGCACCGGAGTTAAGGAGATGGATAATACCGCCGTTTTCCTTTGCCTTTCCCTCAAGATCATAGCCTGTGACTCTCTTTGTTGCCTCGGGAGACCAGAATGTACGAACATCAGCGAAGATCTGCGCACGGTTCGTGAGAAGATTCATAAAGAGCATACCAAGACCGTTGAGGACATCATTTTCAGTGGCAAATGTCATAGGCTCGCGTGCTCCCTGATAGTCAAACGAGGAATTGAGAAGTGCCTCCGGATAGTCGCAGTTGGGCCAATGGTCTGTCCACTGTCTCTGCCCTTGGAAGCCTGCTGCAATTGCATTATGACCGACCATCTCCTCCTCAAATCCTTCGGGAAGATTGGGATTGCCGCACATAAGATCCTTGATTATGCAATACATCTTAACGGTAAATTCCCACTGTTCCTTTTTCTTTTCGGGAGAAAATTTAACGAAATCGGGGTTGTCGTCCCTGCCTTCCTTGCAGTGCTCAAGAGTCCAGGCAAGAGCCTTTTCATATTCTTCCTTGTTATAGATGCCCTCTTCCATGCGGCGAAGGATCTCAACCTCGTCAACCGATTCAACTCTCATGCCAAGATAAGACTCGATGAAGTCGGAATCGATAATAGAGCCGCCGATACCCATGCAGATGGAGCCGATCTGAAGATAGCTCTTTCCTCTCATTGTTGCAACTGCAATTGCTGTTCTGCCGAAGCGGAGAAGCTTTTCCTTAACATCCTCGGGGATGTCTGTAACCTGATCTCTGTCCTGAACCTCATGACCGTAGATTCCAAAGGCGGGAAGCCCCTTCTGAGCATGAGAAGCAAGAACAGCCGCAAGATAGACCGCACCGGGTCTTTCCGTACCGTTGAAGCCCCAAACGCCCTTGATTGTATTTGGATCCATATCCATCGTTTCAGAGCCATAGCACCAGCAGGGAGTTACGGAAAGTGTGATGTCAACACCTTCCTTTTTGAACTTGTCAGCACAAGCCGCAGCCTCGGGAACTCTGCCTATACTGCTGTCTGCAATAACGACCTTTACGGGATCGCCGTTTGAATAGCAGAGATTTTCCTCAAAGAGCTTTTTTGCGGCACTCGCCATTGCCATGACCTGATCCTCAAGGCTCTCGCGAAGCTTCATGGGACCGCGTCTGCCGTCAACTATCGGACGGATACCGATAACGGGATAATCGCCAATAATTCTTTTCTTCATTTTTTCCTCCTTGTTTGTGGGCGCAATGCGCCAAATATTCAATTATATTATACAGTATAAAATTCTGCAAGTGTTATCAAAATAGTACGAACAAATTGTAATATATTCGCTTTTTTTGCCATTAATCTTGATTTTTTTGCCATAACAATGTAAAATATTCTCAAAAGAGCTTTTTGAAAGGCGGTGATGGGCATAAATCTCAGCGAGCTTGAAAAAATCAAACACGGAAGCTCTGATTTTCCAATTGCGCTTTATCGTGTAACACGGGATTTTCCAAGATATAGGATGATGTGTCATTGGCATGTTGAATATGAGCTTATAAGGGTCATAGAGGGCAGTCTCTTGCTTAAAATTGATGAGAAGGATTTTGTTCTCGGTGCAGGTGATGCAATCCTCATCCACGGCGGAAATCTTCATAGCGGTGAGCCTCGAAATTGCATATATGAATGTCTCGTTTTCGGAATCAATCCCGTCACCTCTCTTGCGGGCTGCAGGGAAGAGCTTTCGCCTCTTCTTGCAAATGATGTTTTTATCAGCCGTCCTTACAGGTATGGCACGGATAACGAGATAAGACACGCCATTGACTGCTTTTTTGATGCTGTTTCGGAAGAGAAAAAGGGCTATAAGCTTGCAGCGATCTCCTCTCTTTATCGGATCTTTTCTCTCATAATTGAAAAAGAGAACTACGGAGAGAGAAATGGTTGCATTAGTATTCCGGAAAACAGATATATAAATAGCTTTAAAAAAGTTATAACATGGCTTGAAGAGCACTATAGCGAGAATATAACCCTCGATGATCTTGCGCAGGTCGCAGGATTTTCACCAAAATACTTTTGCCGCCTTTTCAGTAAGCTGACAGGCCGATCCCCGATAGATTATCTGAACTGCTATCGTGTGGACAGGGCAAGTGATATGCTGACAGAAACAGAAAAGCCGATAATCGACATTGCGGCAGAATGCGGTTTTTACGACCTGAGTTATTTTGTTAAAGTTTTTAAAAAGTATAAAGGAATACCTCCCGGACAGTACAGAAAGCGTTCAGGTGCTTGATTTTTACATAAATCGCCTGATTTTTGCGAAAAAAATTAAATTTTTTTGTAAAATTCACTAAAATGTGATATACTTTTCGTCAAAAGTATGATATACTATTAGCGAGCAAGAAAAAACAGGTGGTTTAAAATTAAGATGAATAATAACTATAACAATAACAATAACAGGGGACAGTATCCGCCAAATAATGGATATAACAGAACAAGCATGAATCAGGGCAATATGCAAAGGAGCGAGATGAATCGCTCGGGACCGAGCGGTGACAGAAGACCGGTTCAAGGAGGCCCCCGTCCGATGAATATGCAAAGGCAAATGGGACAGAATCAAGGAATGAGAAGACCTGTTCCACAGCAGACATATGGAGGTGAGCCGTTCAGTTGGGTTCCCTTGTTTGCTATTCTGCTTGTGATTATGATAGCTGTGGGGATTATCTGCACCGTTGCCAATAGCCGCAGCGGTGCTTTGGATGCAGGAGCCGATATTCCTGAAACGGGAGCATTGAATAATAATGTACCCGATGGTGAGAACATTGGAGAAAATGATGAGAATGACAGAAAAATCGTTGTTACATATGCAAGCAAAAGCCCGAATGTCATAGAGCTTGGCTCGAAGATCGCATCAGATTATGCTATACTTATTGATCTTTCAAGCAACATGGTGGTTGCCGAGAAGAATCCCGATGCAACGATCTATCCTGCTTCAATGACGAAGATCATGACGCTTATCGTAGCATATGAAAACTGCAAGGATCTTGATGATACATTTACTATGACTGCCGCTATCACAGATCCTCTGTTTATTGCAGGGGCATCGGTTGCGGGATTTTCTGTGGGTGAGGAGATAACGGTAAGAGACCTTCTTTACGGTGCAATTTTGCCATCGGGCGGAGACGCCACTGATGCGCTTGCAGTTCATATTGGCGGTTCTATTGAAGGATTTGTTGATATGATGAACAAAAAGGTGCTTCAGATGGGGCTTTCCAATACCCATTTCAAGAACCCCAGCGGACTTCATGATAACGATCATTACAGCACTCCTCATGAGATGGCAATGATCCTGCAATATGCACTTCAGATCGAGGAATGCAAAAAGATTCTTTGTACATACCAGTACACAACGGAATCGACCTCATATCATCCGGAAGGGCTTCTGCTGACAAGCACGATGTTCTCCCGAATGGCAGGGGATGAATCGGGAAGTGCCACCGTTCTCGGAGGAAAAACAGGATTTACAAATGAGGGACTTCATTGTCTTGCAAGTCTTGCAAGGGTTAATTCCACGGGAAAGGAATATGTTCTTGTTACGGCGCACGCTCCCGGACAGTACGATCCTGTTTTCGATTGTATAAATATCTATAAAGAAATTTTTAACTAAAAATTTTATATCTTGTCAAACATAGAGCCTTCTCCATCGGAGAAGGCTCTATATTTTCTTGGAAACAGTTGTTAAAACAGTAATTTATCTAACAGTCAAATAGTGGTGAAATCATCCTTTAGCGTTCATAGATCCTTCACTTCGTTCAGGATGACGAGTGTGGGAATTGAGCACCTTCATCCTAACTTGTCATTCTGAGCGTAGCGAAGAATCTATTAGCATTAACGGAGGATAAACCCACAACTGCCATTTATAACTCACCGATAGATTACTGTTTGAAAAATCAAACTAACTGAAAAAAGTCATATGTGGGTGGCTTTTTGTCATTCCGAAGAAAATGAATTTTTGCAAATTGCTTTACATTGAAGCATTTTTGTGCTATAATTAATATGTATAATTATGTTTTGAGGGGGGATAATGTGAATCCGAATGAAAAAAAGAACGGCGGAATGATGAAGACCGCACTCATTATGGTCGTGATCACCCTCTCGGCAAAGCTCCTCGGAATGCTGCGTGATATTCTTCTTGCTGCATCATATGGTACAACCTCGGCAGCGGTGGCTTATGATACTGCTTCAAGGCTGCCTCTCATAATATTTGATTTTGTTATAGGCGGTGTTATTACCGCTTCATTCATCCCGATCTTTAACGAAATACTCGTCAAAAAAAGCAAGAGGGAAGCTCTTGATTTTGCTTCAAGCTATGTAAATATTATTCTGATCATAACGACAGTAATAACGATTATCGGTGTTGTCTTTTCGGGGGCGCTGGTGGGACTTCTTGCTCCCGATGTTCCGGATGATACTGCTTCTCTTGCGGCATCTCTTTCAAGGATCATGTTTCCGATGATAATATTCACGGGGCTTGCATTTTCCTTTGTGGGATTTTTGCAATCATTTGGCAATTTCCTTCTTCCCGCTCTTATAAGTCTCGTTTCAAACCTTGTGATGGTGCTTTATTTTCTGCTTTTCAACGAGACATTCGGTATTTTTGGACTTGCATTTGCAATGCTTATCGGTTGGGCAGTACAGGCATTCATCCAGCTCCCCGCAACTCTGAAGAACGGATTCAGATTTACTCTTAAAACCGATTTCCGTTCTCCCTATATAAAAAAGTCATTTGCAATGGCACTTCCCATTCTCATAAGCTCATGGGTACAGCCCTTTTGCAACCTTATAAACACCCGTTTTTCTTCCTCTATTGAAGGTGGAATATCAGCAATGGGATATGCAAACAGACTTTATCTCATAATCGTTGGGGTCTTCACCTTCGTGGCGACAAATCTGCTCTTTCCTTATTTTTCAAAGGCGAAGGCGGAAGGTGATGCGGCGGAGGAAGCAAGGCTCACAAGGACTTCGGTGAGGTCTTTGATGCTTATAATTTTGCCTATTACGGTAGGGATCTGGGTGCTTTCGGAGCCTATTGTTACCGTAATATACCAAAGAGGCGAATTTAACGCACTTGATGCAAAAATGACCGCAGAGGCTCTTCGCTTTTTCTCGCTGGGAATGCCGTTTTATGCGCTGAACGAGGTCTCCACAAAGAAATTTTTTGCAGAGCAAAAAACTCTTCCCCCAATGCTTACGGCACTGATTTCCATTGTGTTTAATTTTGTTTTTGTGTTATTGCTTTCGGGGAAAATGGGCATCGGCGGAATCGCACTTTCGTCGGCACTTGCAGTCCTCGTTAATGCAGTACTTAATATTGCTTTGCGCTATATCGGCGGAGACAAAATTCTTGCATGGAGCGATATTATTCAGATCCTTATCATGCTTCTTTCCTCTTTGGCGATGGGCGCATCGGTATTTTTCCTTTCTCAAAAATTCAGCGGATTTTTTGGAACGGTGATCTGCGTCTTTGTCGGCGCAATAGTCTATTTTGTGATTTGCTTGGCTTTGGGTGAGAGCATGACACGCATGACGGTATCCAAATTTTTTAGCATCGGAAGGAGTAAGAAATGAAGATTTTTCATGTTTTGAGCGATTCCAATATCGGAGGCGCAGGCATTCTGCTCTTGAATTGCCTGGCTCATTTTGATCGCTCAGTGTTTGATATAAAGGTCGTGCTTCCGATGGGTGCCGAGCTTTGCCCAAGAGTCAAGGCAATGGGATATGAGGTTATTTCCATGAAACATGGCAGAGATGCTTCCTATGAAAAGGAGGCAACAAAGGAGCTTATGGAGATCTTCAGAGCCGAGATGCCCGATATCGTTCATACTCATTCTTCATTTTCCGCAAGAATTGCGGCGAGAAAATGCAAAGTTCCTCTTATATTTCAGACACATCACTGTGCGGTGATGCCGCCCAAATATAAAACAGTTTTTCCCTTTAAGCAGCTTCTCGGAGCGCTTAATAATCACTATTCCGACCGCATCATCGCAACGGCGGATATTGCCGCTCGCATACTCCGTATGCAGGGCACGAAAAGTAAAAAAATATCTGTTATAATAAACGGAACAGAGCCGATGAGGAGAATTGCGGATTCCGAAAAAGCGGATATTCGCAAAGGACTGGGAATAGGCGACGATGATTTTGTTTTTACTATCTCTGCAAGGCTTGAAGAAGTGAAGGATCACAGAACCTTTATTGCGGCGGCAGCAGAGGCTGCGAGGGTTCATCCGGATATGCGTTTTCTCATCATCGGAAAGGGAAGCCTTGAGGATAGCTTGAGGTCGCTTGCAAAGGATCTTTCGGTGGATGATAAGATAATTTTCACGGGATTTTGCAGTGATGTTGCCCCTTATATGAATATTACAGATGTGAATGTGAATTGCTCAAGGTCTGAAACATCATGTCTTGCCATTTCCGAGGGCATGAGCCTTTCGCTACCGACCATTGCTTCCGATTGCGAAGGAAATCTTGCGATGGTGGAGGACGGGGTGAACGGCCTTATATTTGAGAGGGAAAATGCGGAGATGCTTGCAACAGCTATGATAACTCTCTATGAAAATGAGTCTCTCAGAAGAAAAATGAGCGAAAAAGCATACGAGCGTTTCAACGAAAAATTTACAGCTTCGGTCATGACAGAGGAGCTTCAAAAGCTCTATATAGCCGAATACGGCAAAAAACACAGAACGAAGGGATAACGGCATATGCCTGAAAACTCAAAGGAAAAATTCGGTAGATTAATGTCAATAAATTCGCCTGAGGATCTCAAGAATTACGATGGAGATATCGAAATTCTTGCCGGTGAAATAAGAGAATTTCTTATAGAAAATGTCAGCAAAACAGGCGGTCATCTTGCATCAAATTTGGGAGTTGTGGAGCTTTCCATCGCTCTTCACCGTGTTTTTACAACACCGAGGGACAGTATTATTTTTGATGTGGGACATCAGAGCTATGTACATAAGATAATAACAGGCAGAAAGGATGTTTTTTCCACTCTTCGTCAGAGCGGCGGAATCAGCGGCTTTGAAAAAAGAGGAGAAAGCGAGCATGATTGCTTTGGAACCGGTCACAGCAGCACATCCATCTCCGCAGCCATCGGAATTGCCGAGGCGAACCGCCTGAAGGGCGAAAATGATAGATTTACCATTGCGGTGGTCGGTGACGGTGCTTTTACGGGCGGAATGATACATGAGGCACTGAATAATTGCGATCCTCATCTGAAGCTGATAATAATCATCAACGAGAATGAAATGTCCATTTCAAAGAATATCGGACATTTTGCGGAAAATCTTTCAAAGATAAGAACATCCAGAGGATATGCTAAAACCAAGCGCCTTACAAGAAGGGCGCTTTCGAGGATACCTCTTTTGGGAAAGCCTTTTTCAAGGTTTGTTACCTCTGTTAAAAAGTCGATAAAAAATGCGGTATACAGAAGCAACTATTTTGAGGATCTTGGACTTTATTATATAGGTCCTATTGACGGCAACAATTATTATCAGGTGGAAAACGCCCTTTATAACGCAAAAGAGCAGGGCGAGAATGTTGTAATTCATATAAAGACGAAAAAGGGTAAAGGATATGAGCCTGCGGAAAACGATCCTGGCAAGTATCATTCGATGTCCCCCGAAGGAAAAAAGGCTTCGGATAAGCCCACATTTTCCGAGGTGTTCGGAAGAAAGCTCACTTCTCTTGCCGAAAAGGATGAAAAAATTTGTGCCATCACTGCCGCAATGTGCGACGGAACAGGACTTTGCCCCTTCAAGGAGGCTCACGGAGAAAGATTCTTTGATGTTGGAATTGCCGAGCCTCATGCTCTTACATTTGCCGCAGGTCTTGCCGCAAACGGAATGAAGCCTGTGGCGGCTATATATTCAACATTTTTGCAAAGAGGGTATGACAATATTATACATGATATAGCATTACAGTCACTTCCCGTAACGCTCTGCATTGACCGTGCGGGACTTAACGGAGCTGATGGTGCAACTCATCATGGGATTTTTGATGTTGCATTCCTTTCAGAGATCCCGGGAATGACGATTTATGCGCCCGTCACCTCAAAAACGCTCGAGATGGCGCTTGAGGAGGCAGTGATTTGCGGTAAGCCTGCTGCCGTCAGATATGCCTCGGGCAGAGAGGATGAAAGAGTGGTAAACGCCTTTTACGGTGAAAACAAATGGGAAAATGAAGCTCTTTCTCTGCGCTCGGATATTCCCGCAGGTGAAAAGCCCGATGTTCTCATTGTAACATACGGAAGGATAGTCCTTGAAGCAATGGAAGCAAAGGAGAAGCTTGAGAAGGAAGGCAAAAAATGCGGCATTGTGCTTCTTGAAAAGCTGAAGCCATATGATGAGACTGCGGAAAAGCTTCTTCCGTATATGCCAAAGAAAAACGGTCTTATACTCATGCTTGAGGAGGAGATCAGAGCAGGAGGTTGCGGAATGATGCTTACGGATGCGTTTGAAAGAAAAGGACATCTTGCTTCATATAAGCATATAATACTTGCACCAAACGAAAGCTTTGTTATTCCCCAAAAGGGCGAAACTGTTTTTGATGTGGCGGGAGTTTCGGCAAAGCATATTGCCGATGCGTGCTTAAAAAATATTTGAAAAAAGAGCTGAACCAGTAGGTTCGGCTCTTTTGAATGTTAGTATGAACAGGAATTTATCGAACTGTCAGATAGTGATGAAATCATCCTTTAGCGTTTCTAGATCCTTCACTTCGTTCAGGATGACAAGTGGAAGAGCGAAGCACCTTCACCCTAACTCGTCATTCTGAGCCGCAGCGAAGAATCTATTAGCATTAACGGAAGATAAACCCAGATCTGTCAAAAACGAGCGGAACCAAGTGGAGTCGAACCCGTAGGGCAATGCGAGAATTGGGGTATAGTTTCAACAAACAGTAATTTATCGTTAGCCTTCCCGTGGGGGGAAGGCAAACATACATCCTTATCTCCGTTTATTCACCTTTTCAACAGTTCGACAAATTCCTGTTTGCAGATATAATCCCCCGTGTTTCCCGAAAATCGGCAAAAATATTGACAAAAGAGGGAAAAGATGCTATAATCATAAATACGACATAACTGAATAACCACAAATAATAGTGTGTGTTTTTTTTTTGATAAAAATACAGGCTCTATTTTTGCACGCTATTATGTATGTGGAATAAAAAGTTATGTCGCAGTAACGAGCAATGTATTTTTTCGTGTCGCTCGTGAAGCGGCACGTTTTTATTTTGGGAGGAAAAATTATGAAAAAGATTTTTTTGAAAATCATGTTTGTTTCTGTTACTGCGGCAATTCTTTTTGGGATATTCATTTTTTCAACTTCTGCACTGACAAACGGTGATTTTGAGTACTATCTTAACGTTGATGGAACGGCGTATGTTTTTAAATATAACGGCAAAGATCGCGAGGTGAATATACCAAAATATATTAACGGATATTTAGTAACATCGATTTATACAATGGCATTTGAAGGTTGTATAACATTAGAAAAAATAATTATTCCCGATGGAGTTGAAGAGATAGGGGCATTATCTTTTAGTCGATGCTCTAATTTGAAAGCTGTTACTTTCCCCGATGGTGTTCTTGAAATTGGAAAATATGCTTTTGATGATTGTTCAAGTTTAAGAGATATAAACCTGCCTAAATCCCTTAAAGCAATAGATAAGGGGGCTTTTTCAGGATGTGAAAAAATAACCAAATTATTGATCCCCGGTGGTGTGTCACATATTGGTGAATCTGCGTTTTCTGCTTGTAAAAGTCTAAAAGAATTGGTTATTTCAGAAGGTGTGTTATATATTGGGGCAAATGCTTTTAATTTTTGTGATTCTCTTGAAGAGGTGATTATACCTAAAAGTGTTACCTATATCGGTGAATCTGCTTTTACCGACAAGGTTAATCTAATCAATATAGAAATTCCAAATGTTAATATAGCTGTTTCGGATACTGAGCAGCAATATATAATCAAAGATGGCGTATATTTTAATTCAGATATGACGGAATTGATTTATTATCATCCATCAAAAACTGATAAATCGTATTCTATACCGGAAGGTGTAAAAATAATTAGTGGTTCTGCATTTAGTGATAATGAGCATATAAATGAGGTTTTTATTCCGGAAGGCGTTGAGCTTATAGGAGACCATGCTTTTTATGGTTGCAATATCAAAAGTATTATCATTCCTCAAAGCACTATAAGTATTGGAAGTAGGGCTTTTGCACATAGTGACCTAGAAAATATTTTTATTAGAGATTCGATACAATACATTGGGTATGAGGCTTTCTATAATACTCCTTTTTACAACGATGATAGCAATTGGGAAAGTGGAGTGTTGTATCTTGGAAAATACTTAATAGAGGTTAAGCAACCGCAAAGCAATTCTTCTATGAAAGTAAGAGAAGGAACTCTAATTATTGCTGATCATGCATTTGAAGATTCTTACTTTAGTCAAATTGAACTTCCTAACAGCTTAACTCATATAGGTGATTTTGCTTTTTATGAATCGTCAGGATTGTGGACACTAAAAATACCTGATAGTGTGGTATATATTGGGGAATCCGCTTTTTTTGGTTGCTCTTCGTTGACAAAGATTTCTCTTCCGGATTCTATCACGCATATAGGGGATAGAACGTTCTATGGTTGCACAAAAATGACCGCAATAGAACTTCCGAACAAATTAGAAACTATAGGTGATTTTGCTTTTGTTTTTTGTTGTGACTTAACAAGCATGCAAATTCCAGAGAATGTAACAAGTATAGGTGAATATGTTTTCGAATATTCTTATGATTTAAGTAGTGTTTTGCTGCCGGAGAGCCTTTCATGTATAGGTGAAAATACTTTTGCAAACAGTAGCATAACAAGCATTATTATACCAAGTAGTGTTACCGAAATCGGTGAAAGAGCTTTTGGTGATTGTTCTAAATTAGAAAAAGTAATATTTGAGGGGGATATCGAGACCATTGGAGATTTTGCATTCGCCGGGTGTGATAATTTATCGAATATTGAGTTCAAAGGAGAAATAGAAGCAATAGGAGAGGGTGCTTTTAATTACACAAATTTATGCAGTATTAAATTTGGAACAAAATTAAAAAGTATTGACGAAAAAGCATTAATTTGCTGTGGATCACTTGGGGACATATCGGTGGATGAAAACAATCAATACTATTGTTCTGTTGACGGTGTTCTGTATAATAAAGACAAGAGCGAATTGATATGTTATCCGAGGAATAAAGGCGGTAGTTTTGTTGTTCCCGATACGGTTAGATCAATCGGAGCACATGCTTTTACTTTTAATGAATATTTGTCTTCGGTGACCTTACCTACTAGTATAGAAGTAATTAATGAAAGTGCCTTTCTTCAGTGCTCTGCTTTAACAACAATAGAGCTTTTTGATGGTGTTGTAGAAATAGGAAATAATGCTTTTAGAGAATGCGCTGCTCTTTCTGAAATTACGATTCCGAATAGTGTAAAAAATATAGGAACCGCCGCTTTCAGAGATTGTATTGCTCTAACAGAAATATCAATACCCGGTAGTGTGAAAAATATTGGTGTTTCAGCTTTTTATGGCTGTGATGGTTTGACTTCTATAAATCTTATGAACGGAATTGAAAAAATTGGCGCATATACTTTTTCCTGCTGCAATAACATTCCTAACATTGATATTCCCGTGACAGTAACAGAAATTGGAATGGGTGCTTTTGCGGGATGCAACAGTCTGGGAAATGTTTTTGTCATTTCAAATAAGCTGACAAGAATAGAAGATGAGGTCTTTGCGCGTTGTTCAAGTCTTGAATCTATTGCCATTCCAAACAGTATAACATTTATTGGAGAAAGCTCCTTTGCAGGATGTACAAGCCTTTCGACGATATATGTTACGAGAGGGAGCTATGCGGATCAGTATTTTACAGCCAAAGGGATGCAGCCAATGCTTGTATATATGCTTGAATTCAGCGAAAAAAACATCACAGTTACCGGCAGGCCGGTTTGGGATGTTTCTCCGGATTTTGCACTTGAAGTTGCAGATGTTTCTCCGGAGGATATATCTGCAATAATCAAAAATGATGACGGCGAGGATGCCAAACTGAAGGCATATGACATTACATTGACTGAAAATGGTGACGAAGCTCAACCCGAGGGCTATGTTACGGTTTCGATACCCGTTCCGGCCGGATTCCAAGGCAAAAGCTGCAGAATATATCGTATGGAAGAAGACGGAACTGTTACGGATATGCAAGCTACTTTAAAAGATGGTCAACTTGCATTTGTAACAGACCATTTCAGTGTTTATGTGGTCGCAGATATGTCAACTTCTGTTTGCGGTGATACAAACGGTGACGACATCATCGACACAAAGGACGCTGTGCTTCTTGCGCAATTCCTTGCTAAATGGGCGGTTGAGATCGATCCCATATCAGCCGACTGCAACGGTGACGGCGTTCTTGACACCAAGGATGCAGTGCTTCTGGCACAGTATCTTGCAAAATGGGATGTAACTCTCGGTAAATAATTTTTCGGAGCTGATTTCCTTTTCGGAAGTCAGCTCCTTTTTGGGGTAGTATTATAAAAACAGTAATTTGTCGAACTGTCAGAGACGGTGAAATTATACCCCAATGCTGTCGCATTGCCCTACGGGTTCGACTCCACTGCGTTCCGCTCAGGGTGACTGCTGTGAGATTATCATCCTTTAGCGTTTCTAGATCCTTCGCTGTGCTCAGGATGACGAGTATGGGGTTGATGTTTGTTTTTCTACATAAAACTCACAATAATTCTCCGTAGAAACACAGATAAACAACAATAAAAATCCTCTTTTTAAAGTTTTGCTCAAGCTTTTTTAAAAGCTTGCGGGAGCCGGCAACGATGCCGGTCGCCACCGCAGTGGCGAAACTCCTTCACCGACAAATTACTGTTTGTTATTTTCTTCAAAAAAGATATCCGCAAGATTTTTTGTAAAAACACTTGCATTATCGCTGCAAATCTGTTATAATATATAATCGTGAGCGTAGTTTTGCGCTTCCACAGTCACAAGCTGTGAAATAAGGCCATACTAGCCGGGGATTTAGCGGAGCCCTGAACCTGAAATCCGCTACAGCAGGGGTGAATCCCTTTTTTGAGGGTCGACGAGTTGCGTGGCAACGCTCTCCTCTGTGCTGAGAAGTGGGTCTTGCGCGATCGGAAGCTGTGAACCATGTCAGGTGGGGAACCAAGCAGCATTAAGCAGTGTCTTCGATGTGCCGCAAGGCAGCCTGCTTTGAGCAGAAGAGACGGAACGTGCGTTTCTCCGAGATTCGATCTTAAGGTGTATGGTCTTATTTTGCAGCTTGATTTTTTTAGAACGGAGAGTGATTTTTTTGCATCAGGCTTTATATAGAAAATGGCGTCCTGCCACCTTTGATGACGTTATGGGTCAGGATCATATCACGTCCGTTCTTCGCTATGAATGTGAGCATGGAAAGTTTTCTCATGCCTATCTTTTCTGCGGCTCCAGAGGAACGGGAAAGACAACCTGCGCAAAAATTCTTGCAAAGGCGGTAAACTGTACCTCTCCCGTGAACGGAAGCCCTTGCGGAAAATGCCCCTCATGCATTGCCATTGAGGAGGGAAGTACGGCGGATGTGCTTGAAATGGATGCTGCTTCAAACAACAGAGTTGACGATATCAGAGAGATAAGGGATGAGGTCATCTATTCTCCCACGATGCTCAAATACAGAGTTTATATCGTGGACGAGGTCCATATGCTCACCACAAGTGCCTTCAATGCACTTCTCAAAACTCTTGAGGAGCCGCCGGCTCATGTTGTTTTTATACTTGCAACCACCGAGCTTCATAAGCTCCCGTCAACTATAATTTCCCGTTGCCAGCGATTTGATTTCAGAAGGATCTCGATTCCCGTTATAACCGAGAGACTGCTGAAAATTGCCGAAAATGAGGGGATCGGAATTGATACGGGTGCAGCTCAGCTCATTGCAAGACTTGCAATGGGAGGAATGCGTGATGCCGTCAGCCTTCTTGAGCTTTGCGCAGGAGCAAGACAGCATATAACAGAGACACTTGTGGCAGATTCTCTTGGAATCAGCGGAAGAGACAGTACAGCTTCTCTTGCCGAGGCGATCCACAATAAGGATTTTGAGAAGATCTTTGCCACCGTTGCGGAGGTCGTTTCATCCTCAAAGGATATTTCGGTGTTCGTTCAGGATCTTTTGTCCTTTTACCGTGATATGCTGGTTGTGAAAACATCAAAGGATGCAAGGAAATACCTTGATTTCACCGAGAGCGAAATGGAGCAGACCGAAAGGATCGCTTCGCTTTTCTCAAAGGAAACTCTTATATACCATTGTAAGCTTCTTGATCAGACATATGCGCAGATACAGCGCTCGGTCTCCTCTGCCAGGCTTATTGCCGAAATGGCATTTATAAAGATGTGCGATGAGGATCTTGATGATTCAAGTGAAGCACTTGCCTCAAGGGTTGCCGCAATTGAGGACAGGCTCGATGCAGGACTTTATACCGTACAAGCCTCACCTGCTCCCATAGCGGCTCCGAAAAATAAAGCGGAAAAGGTTGAGCAGACTTCAGGTTCTGACAAAACAGAGGAAGCGAAGAGCGAGCCTGCGATAGCACAGAGCAGTGGCGGAAAGAAGCGTGCTCTTACCTATTGGATAGAGGCGGTGGATAAGATCTGCCGTGATGATCCGAGCCTTACGGGATTCCTGAAAAGCTCAAGGATCTACCGATCTGAAAACGGAAATATCGTCATCAGACTTGAAAGCGATTTTTCAAAGCTGATGCTGACATCGAGAAAAAGCACTCTTGAAACTCTTGTGAAAGTGCTTTCTGCCTATGAAAAACGCCCGATGACGGAGGCGAATATTGAGTTTGAGGTGTCGCATGAAAATGACATCATCGACGAGGGCAGAGAAAATCTTGACGAAATAATAAATAACTTTAATACAAATTCGGAGGACTGAAAAAATGAAAGCTAATATACCAAAGGGAATTGGCGGCGGCCCGCAGAATATGCAGGCAATGCTGAAGCAGGCGCAGAAGATGCAGGAGGATATGGAAGCGCTCCAGGCTGACCTTGACGAGCGTGAATACGATATCAGCGCAGGCGGAGGAGTTGTTTCTATTAAGATAAACGGCAAAAAAGAGATACTCAGCATTAATATTGAACCCGAGATCGTTGATCCCGATGATGTTGAAACTCTTTCCGATATTCTTGTTGCCGCTGTGAATGAGGCAATTAAGAGAGTTGAGGAAACAAACGCTGCAGAAATGCAGAAGGTGACCGGCAGCCTTGGAATGCCCGGCATTTTCTGATGGCAGATTATATTGAACCGTTACAGAAGCTTGCGGAGCAATTCGGAAAGCTTTCTGGAATAGGCAGAAAAACCGCAATGCGCTTGGCTTTTTCCGTTCTTGATATGTCGGAGGAGGAGGCTGCAGAGTTTGCTTCAAGCGTTATCGAAGCAAAGGAAAAGATCCATCTCTGCCCTATCTGTCAGAACCTTACGGACAAGGAAAAATGCGATATTTGCTCTGACGAGACAAGGGATCGTTCTGTTATTTGCGTGGTAGAGGATGCGAAAGCTGTTATCGCACTTGAAAATGTCAGGGAATATAACGGGCTTTATCATGTTCTCGGTGGCGTTATCTCTCCGATGAATGGTGTAACCCCCGAAAAGCTACGCATAAAAGAGCTTCTCACCCGCCTTGAGGACAGCGAGATAAAGGAAGTTATCATTGCAACAAACCCCACCGTTGAAGGTGAGGCTACCTCGATGTATCTTTCAAGGCTTCTTAAGCCTGCGGGAATAGCCGTTACCCGTCTTGCATACGGAATCCCCGTTGGCGGAGATCTTGAATATGCCGATGCGGTCACCCTCTATAGGGCGCTTGAGGGCAGAAGGGATGTTTGATTTTTGATATGAACATAATTCTTATCGGAATGCCCGGATGCGGTAAAAGCACGATCGGAGTTTTGCTTGCAAAGGCGATGCTTTACCATTTTGTTGATACCGATCTTCTTTTACAGAATGAATACGGTGTGAGCCTTTGCGATCTGATAGAAAAACACGGTCTTGATGGATTCAAGATATGCGAGAATGAGATCCTCAGCCGAATTTCCTGTGAAAATACCGTTATTGCAACAGGCGGAAGCGCAGTTTATTGCGAGGATGGGATGAAAAATCTGAAGGAAAACGGAATTTGTGTTTATTTGAAGCTTTCTCCCACGGAGATTGAAAAGAGGATCGACAATATCACCACTCGCGGTATCGCCATGGAGAAGGGAAGCACCATTGATTCGCTTTATCTTGAAAGAGCGCCCCTTTATGAAAAATATGCCGATGTGACGCTGGAATGCGGAAATTTGTCTCTTGAAAGCTGTGTTCTTGCTGTCCTGAAAGCTGTTGAAAAAGAAATCACAAAAAAAGGAACTGTTTAATTCAGTTCCTTTTTTTGTTTTGTAAACAGTAATTTGTCGGTGAGGGAGTTTCGCCTCTGCGGAGGCGACCGACGCCGCCGTCGGCTCCCGCAAGCTTTTAAAAAAGCTTGAGCAAAACTTAAAAAAGAGGATTTTTATTGTTGTTTATCTGTGTTTATACGGAGAATTATTGTGAGTTTTATGTAGAAAAACAAACATCAACCCCACACTCGTCATCCTGAACGAAGTGAAGGATCTATGAACGCTAAAGGATGATTTCACCACTATCCGACAGTTCGACAAATTACTGTTTGAAAAATTACAAACAGAGCGTGTCATCTCTTAATGAGATGACACGCTCTGTTTATCTGTCTATTGTGATTTCTCTTGTAACATTGTGGTCTTCATCGGTGAAGCGGCAGATGATCTTGTCCTTCATAAGAGTAATTGCAGAGCCGCCGAGAATGCTTCCGCTCTTTTTAGAGGCAACAATCAGAGGATATTTATGCTCGAATTTTTCTTCATGCTCACCGGGGCAAAGGGAATAAGAATGCATATGGCCGCAGATGAGACAGTCTATTCCGATTCTGTCAAGCTCTTTTGACCAATCGTGATAAAGCTCGGTATCAATATTGAAAATGTCATCCCTAAATTTATAGCTGAATGGAATATGACAGAATGCAATGCGATATTTGTTCTTTCCAAACGGCGCTGTTTCTTTGAGAAAATCAAGCTCATCACGGCGATATTGCTCAAAATAGTTAACTCCGCCATATTCATCGCAACCGTCAAGCTTGTCCTCACCGCAATCGAGAACGATGCCTTCGATCGGTCCTATCTTGTATGTATAATAGGTCTTTCCGTCATCTGTGGATATATAATCCGTAATAAGCTCCGACATATTTCCTCTTGCATCGTGATTTCCTCTGCCAATAATGACGGGAATGCTTCCGAGCGTGAGCTTTGCGATGAAATTGTTCAATTCTTCAATGGCTTCTCTTGAATTTGATTCACCGTAATCACCATTGACAACGAGAATATCAAGGTCATCACCGAAATATGTGCAGCATTTTTCTGCGGATTCATAGCATGAGTGGATATCTGCGGTATAATAGAGGTTGATTCCTTCTTCTTTTTTGAGAGCCTTGAATTTGAAGGTTTCCTTTTCGGCTTCATCCATTTTTGTCCAATAATCCTTTTTGGAGGAGCAGGGATGGAAATGAACTGTATATTCTCCCGCCTCGTCGAGAACGCTCTGGGGAACTGTTATCTTGTGAACGGGAGTGTGTATCTTGAAAATTCCCGAACCGTTTTCTCTGTATTGCTTGCCATCGATCGTGATATAGCATTTGCCTTCGCATTTGCAAACTATGACAATGTCATAATTATCCTTGACAACAAAAACATTTGGTGCAAATTTTAAGTTTTTCATATCGTTACCTCTAAAAAATCATTGACATAATTATAACACGGAAATGTGGAAATTGCAATGCTTTTTGTGTTTTTTCGATAAACAGTAATTTATCGAACAGTCAAATAGTGGTGAAATCATCCTTTAGCGTTTCCAGATCCTTCACTTCGTTCAGGATGACTTGTGAGGAGATTGATGACAAGTTTTCTACATAGAATTCTCATAAATTCCATGTAGAAACACAGA
>JAFXAN010000001.1 GCA_017517035.1 Clostridia bacterium | reverse complement strand
CTTGTATTTTTTTGTTTCGGGAAGTCCTGCAAGGTTAGCAAAGTTCTTTCCGAGCCTTATTACCTTTGTCCCACCTACATTTTCACCCGTCAGCTTGATGTCAAGCTCATGCTCGATGGGCGAAACATCGTCTGCGCTGACTATTGCGCCTGAAAGCTTGCCTCGGAGGGCGTTGGCAGAGATTTGATTTACATACTTTTTAGAAGCAACATTTTCTTTTGGAACATATAATTCCATTGTTCCCATGCCATTGTCGAAAGATATATCTGTACCGGAAGTAATGTAAATATGCATATTGGAAATAAGCTTCGAAATATTAATTTCGACAGGATCAGGAATTCCATAACATATCATAACGGGCGTCCCTGCCTCCCTTTGATTGTCGATGAACTCTTGGAGTTCCTCCTCAGAAGGAACGACACCATTCAGTTTTACTCTGAGTGCACCGCCCGATATTGTTCCTCCCTCGGATTGAACAACCTCGTAATATTCAAAAGACAGCTCGCTGTGGCTGCATTTAATGGTCTCAATCGCCTTAATATATTCATCATATCTCTCCATAGGGATATCAAAACCAAGATTAAAAAAATAGGTGAGATGCTCGTTATAGTTAATAGCCTTTTCCGGAACGAACAAAGAGCATCTTTCTGTGTATATCCCTCTCTCAAAATCAATTGTGTTATTATATCCCTCCCCTGCTCCGTGACCATAATTTTCAAGTGATATGATCTGCTCGGGTATGGAGAACAAATCTCCGTTATTTTCAACATACAAACCCGAGGGAATAAGAGTTTTATTTTCTATATGTGACAAACCTTCAATTGAGAGTATCTTTGCATATGAAAAAGCCTCATTTGGAATATTAATTGTATTACCGCTTACTTTTTTTCCATCATAAAGAGAGCTTTTACAGATATTGATGGCTTCCATTGCGGTTTCTTTGCTTTTTTCGGCATATTTTGATGCTCTTTCGCTGATTTCAGTAAGTCCGCTTTGCGGATAGAGCACAATAACTTTTTTCCCCTCTTCATTAGTGTGAACACCAACAAAATATGACTGTGAATCGAAATTTTCTTTAATTGGCTTTTCGCTTAATTGATCAATTATCATATCAATACCTCAATTTGTTATTATTCCTTTCTCTGTTGCAAGTGCTACACCTGTTTCGTCGGATATAACAGCCAACTCAAGGAGATCGACATAGCAACTTCGAAAACCAAATGCACTATAATCCCCAAGTTCATCAAAAGAAAGAGCTCTTATTCCTGCTTTGTGTGCATCAGTAGCACCTCCGCCTCTGAGAGCAGGGCGTGTTCCGACATTCTTAACAGAAATATATCCATCATCCTTGTCATCCCATGGTGCGATAGCTAAAAGGCGAAGAATATCAGGAGGAATTCCTGCTCTTGCAGTAACATCTTTAAAAGCACATGTACTTTTTGTATTTCCATCATTCTGCGGATATTTTATTGTTGTTGCAAATACGGGAAAATTCATATTCTCGGAATCATGATCAAGTTTTAATGTGTACGCAGTAGAAGGTGCAACAATTTTCCCTCCCGATAGAATTGCTTTCCAATGATCACTATCGTCATCTTGTAAATTTGTAAAATCGGCAGCATCATTTTCCGGTATTATTTGTATTTCGCCATCTACAAGCCTGAGCCCGCTCACCCATTCACTTATGTTACCATTCAAATCCCATATACCGGAGTTTTTACCATTATGAGAGAACGAAAGCGGACCCGAACCGGTAAATATCACATCTCCGAGGGACATATCCGAAAGTTCTATCTTGGTTCCGCCTCGTTCCCCTCCTCGATAGTCACATCCGCTGTTATTGTTACCTCTTGGAAGATGACCGAGCAATGCAAGATACGCCCATTCGGCATTGGTCATTAAATGCCATCCAAATCCTTTCTTTTTGCAAGTTGAAAACGCATCTTTGAAATTGGTATTTAGTTTAGGAACCTGCATGGGAAGAGAATACGCCCTGTCATGCATGACTATATTCTGGTACTTGGATATATAAATCTTTTCTTTTCGCTTGCCATTAACCATGAAGGCAGGATGTGGAATATCTCCACCGTATTGAATGCCGTCAAGTGTCAAGGTTTCTTCGGAAATCTCGACCATTATCGAAGGCAAGCCGATATCGTCATAAATAACCTTATTTTTGTCGCCGCCAAGTATATTTACCGCTATATCAAGATCGGTCATTTGAGCCCCTCCTTCTTTGCTATTTCTTCGGTTTTTGCTGCAATGTATTCTGCCGCTTCTCTTTGCTCTGCTGTTGCATTACTTTTAAGTCCAAAATCACGCAAAATAGCATTGATTTTATTTTCGTTCATCATAAACCTCCTATGATCAGCATTTTATATGTTACTGTTTTGAAACAACTATCTTGTGAGCTCAGATAATACCTTATATCAAACCCTTCTGTAGTTTGATTATTAATAACTATCGTTGGAATTGATGCTTGCTTTACAGTTGCAACACCGGATGCATCGATGTTTGTAACAAGCGGAATAACTGCATAGTTATTATTATTTCTTTCGCTGCCATCGGGAAATTCATACGAAGTTGATACAAGCAAAGTTTCACTATTGAAGCTGTCTGATTTGATTGTTTTTTCTTCGGTAATATATATTTCTTTTAACAATGTAGAAATAACTAAACTTGATAAACTTGAAAACTTATCTTCGTCAAGTGTAGCTTTATGCAAAAGCATACCGAGTGCTGTCACTGCCTCCATGATACCTTTTTCATTCTTGTTAAAATTTTCTGCAGAAAGAAGTGTACCTCGGCTTATTACATTACCACATGGCGTTATTTTATATTTGTTTCCTTCTATCGGCTCAACAATATATTCATTTTGTGGTTCTGTTATATGGTCTTGCCATTTTGTTGGATTATACATTTGGTAATACCTCCTTAAGACTAAGCTCAAAACGGTATAAAACACCGGCAGCGGATCTGTCAAGTGTAATATTTGTTTTTACTTCTGCCCATAGATGACCATTTTTACCGTAGAGCTGAATCTCTGTGATTTTTATATTGCCTTTTTCAATGACAATATCAACTGTAACCGTATTCTCTTTTGCGAGATTTATCGACCGTATCTCGGCAGTGTGTGCACCGTCATCGGTAATATAAACTACTGAAGATATTGAACCGGTAATGAAGCTCATAATATCTTCGTATAAAATTCTTTTAAGAGCCATATTTACCCCCTGAGTTTAATGTATAAAGCATTGTATTATCGGGCCAAATTCCAGCTCTGGTGTCAATACCTTCCGAGCTTTTAGGAGCTCCAAATATTACATAATCAGTTTTAAGTGAAAAACCGATAGTATTGCTGCTTTTATATATTATTGAATTATCCTCAAGAACACTACGAAGTGATTTAAAGATATTAATATATCTCTCAACCTCGCTCTGTATCACCGCAAGTCGTTGCTCAGTTATATTGAGTACGATTCTAAAATGATACGGCGCTCCGCCGTATTCAAACCATTCCTCTATCGTAGTTCCGGGATAAAGGTCCGACAAAGCTTTTTCAAGAGCAGCTTTTGTTCCGAGATATCGGTGAACAAAAAAACATGATTTGATCTGAGATCTTTTAATGTCAATAGTTCCATTGTAAAGATACCATGACACATTAAAATCAAAAGCGAGGATATCAAGAAGCTCCTCATCAAGTTCATCGATTCTGCCATATATAGATACTTTTTGGGTATCTACACAAAGTGATTTGAGTTCTTCAGCTATAACTCTTGCAAGTGCGTATTTCCCTGAATCTATTGCAAGAGATTCGGGGAAAGAGGATAAAAACTCGGAACTCTTATTCATCCTCTTGTCCTCCGTTCACTATATTACGGCTTCTAATCCGAGCACATTGAGGAACTGTACCGTCTTTTCCATCATTGAGTTTCGTAAAAATGGGTTTTGTGACTTCCACTCTCTTTATTCCTGCCTTTTTTACACGGTAGATAAGTTCGCTTGGATTGATATCTCTTCCCATTTTTGCGCCTTGCCAGGATACATACTCTTCTATGGCGATATTTACTGCGTTTTCAAGATCCGATGCCGATGAATCAGCATTCTCAGGCAAAAAATATTTCATGTCAATTTCATATTCTACCGCTTCGGGATCTTTGACGGTTACTAAATCTGTCAATGGTCTCTTATTAGAAGCACTGCAGGCTGTGTGAATAGCATCTTTTATCTCGTCTGAAACTGAGCTACCATCGGACATAATCGCATAAATCGCAACACATCCTGCACCATCGTTAAGTGCTTTAACATCTGATATATCTGTGGACACAGATTTTGCCAAATGGATATAAGCACCTTCCGGACCCGCCACAGAATACGCATCGAGGCTGCTCCTCATTAACGAATAATATTCTTCGTCCGTTGCTTCATCCGCACCGCCATAAGAAGTATTTATATTTTCGCAAGCGGTATAATATAGAATATTGTCAACATCTATCAGTACATTTATTTGTCCGGGAAGAAGGTCATTGCCAATATATCCTGCTTCAAGTGCTACCGCTTCAACTTCTGCAAAGGTTTCACCGATCTCGACATATTTATCCTCAACTGTTGAAAAAACAGCCGTTCCGCTTCCTGAAACTCTTGTTCCTTTTGGAATGAGAATTGAAGTACGCTGCGCCTCTGAAAGAATAAACCTCATAACGCATCTTGCATGTGTTGCTCCGGGCCGTTTAAATGAGTAAATAAGTTCTCCGAGTGAGTCGAGATCCGCACCGCTTGAACGGCTTGGAATATTCTGATTTCCGATATAATTTTGCAGAACTCTCTCTTCTGTTATAATTGCTGCGACCCAAGATATAAATATACGATCGGGATCTGCCGGCAACAAAGTTCTTCCGGTTATTTTTTCATATCCTGATACTAACGCAGATAAAACTGCTGCGCTGTCAGTTTCTGTAAATACATATTTAGACTGCATCTTTTAGCCTCACCTCCACATAAGGGTAACACTTTTCACCGATCACTTCGGCTGTTATGCTAACAATCTCCGCTCTCGGCTCAAAAAGTTCTATGCCTTCTGTAACCTCAGCTATCATAAGCGTCTTTGCGACTTTTATGGGACGGTCAATAAAAGTCATGGGAATTCCAAATTCACGATATTGAGGTACTGTACCTTTTTTTGTTGATACTATAAGCGATATATTCTGTGCCACAGAACGAAGTATATCGTTTTCGATAAATTCATAGTTTTGTGACTCACTGCCTCTAACTGTTATTGTTTTCATATTCCTACTTTCTCGGATATTCTGTAAGTGTTATCGACACATCCGCACCTATAAGATTTCCCTCTCCGTCAAAATGCTCCATTTTGATGGTGTGAGATGTAAGAGTCCAGCGATACCTTCCGTATATCTTTTCGCCGAGCACCAGGGGAAGAATCACGCCATCTCTTTCGTAACCGAGAAGGGTAGCGAGTTCATCAATGACCTTTTCGGTACCCAAAAATGACGATATCCTGATATTGAATTTGAAGCTATCAAGCTCGGGACCAACAAATTCGGGTAAAGGCATATTCAAATGACGTTTATGCTGTTGCCAACCTCCCTTGCCGCTCCATTGTGGTTCTCTTACTGTCTTGATCTCATCCTCCGAGACTTCAAAAACTACATCTCCAAGACTTCCAATTTCCATCAAATACCTCCAAGAATAAATCCATCACCGCCCTCACACGGGATAAAGATACAAAGAACTTTATCATTAACATTTGGAAGGTATGGACTGATTTTTAAATCATGTGTATGAGCTTCAGCAATTTCTGTCTTCTGTCGAACATCTTTTTCCGGGATAAACGAAGAGGACTTTAAGATGTAGAGAAAATCCGATACAATGTTCATATCTGGAAAATGTACTCTGGCTTTTCTTTCGGACTTGTTAACAGCGGTAACAACACCTACACGAACCATATTTTTAATTAAATTTTCTTGCATTTTAAACCTTCTTTCTGAGGTTTATTTGAGTTGTATAGCCGCTTCGGGAGATCGAATGCTTCGCTTCATAAATCACATATTCCCCATCGAATGCGCCCCATTTTTCAAGCGTTACAATACATCCTGAAACAAGATAAGGGTCACCGGGGAAAGTAAATGATGCTTTATTTTCAAAACGGTTAGCCCTTTGAAGCTTCATTTCAGCAAGTGTTTTTGCTTCGGCGGAACTTTTAACTTTGGCTTTGATATTTAGAACCTGTTTATTCTCTCCGTCCTTGACTTTTTCACCCGATTTGGCAACCCCTTCTATCAATTTTCCGGTAGATGGATCTGTATATGATACTCTACATTCGTGATATTTGGTATCAGCTTCTCCCGAGCTTAGCTTCCATTTCAAATATGTACCGTCTCTGCGTTTAATGGTACGTATACTTGCACCCGTTCCATTTGCATTATAAAGTATTAAAATATTTGCGCTGACCTTTAATGAACCGCTTGCATTCGCTGCCAGCTGTTCGATAAATGCAATATCACTGATATCTATCTGTTCAATACGATCGTAAAAAGGATCAGTATCAAGCAAAAACATATATGCCATCCCGTTTCTTTCTGCCATTTCGGCTAATATACCGGAAAGCTTATATTTTTCCCATGAACGATTCTTTTTTGTTTGCCTTATACTTTTACGAAAAGAGAGCGAAGTGCATTTTATGTTTACTGTTGCGGGAGGGCCATCAAAATCAAGGTTATCGAGTTCAAATTGACCGCAATCAAGAATCCTATCCTTACCGTCACTCTTTTCATTTTGAAGAATAATACTTGCGCTTATATCAAGTCCTTTAGATACAGGTTCACCGTTTTCCGATGAAGTGGATATAGTTTTCGCAAGATAACAAGATTTTACATATCCACTTATCCCGTCACCATACTCGATATTTGCCCAACCTTTTGCTATACTTTTGACTTTGACTGTATCACCTGAAGAAATCAGTACACCGTTTAGTGGCATGCATGTTTCATCCGGGCGAAGATAGACTTTTATGCCATTTGCTGCGGTCACTGTATATGAAGTTATTTCATCATTATCGTTTTGATCACTATTTTCTTTTTCTGAGCTTGACGCTGCATCAACAACGGTATCGAACCACTTTTCAAGCCAAAGACAGTCTCTGTCAGAAAGTTTAAGTTGCAGATCGTCTGCTTCATCCTCTTTGTCGGTATATGAAAAAGAGATCAAATGACGCTTTATAGATGATGTTATATTGGTATTTGCAATAAAAACCGATACATCCGAGCGTCTTGCAAGGTCAGCGCGGCTCATCTGCTCACCTTCTTCCAAGGAGGCAAGCTGTCATAAGCAGGTACTGTTATTTCGGGAATGTTAAGAACCACACCCGAGGGAAATATGTGTGTACCGATGTACTTCGGGTTTTCAAGAATCAGCTTGTCCGTATATGCCACATCTCCAAGCTCCCTAAATGCAATGCTGTCCCACATATCCCCCTGCACCGTAGTGTATTTTTTCATCTGAAAGCACCTCTCTTTGCATCGGAATCCGTTTCGGAAAGACGGCGCATCACCTCATTTGCCACGATATCACTGTATTCCTCTAACTTTTCGGAAGTATTTTCCGCTTCGGTAACATAAAATGTAGGCGAGACGGATATATCATATTTGTTTCCGCCATAAGATACCGATGCAGGCGCAGCCGAAAGAAGCGAAAGAGAATTTACCATTGCCGAAACGGCTCTTTCGGTGTTGAGTGCATCAAATACTGCCTCGCCACCTCCGAAATTCACAAGCTCGGGACCTTCCTCACCCACGAGTGACCATCCGCTGCGTGCGCTGAGTGTGCCCGTTGCATAGGGGGTATATACTTCAATGGGAAATCTGCTTTCTTCGCTTGACCATTCGCCGAGTGAGGCATTTGATCCGGATGCATATGGAGTATATACCACAATGGGAGATTTATTTTCTACGAGTGAACCCGTCCTGTGATTTGAAACATCACCGAGAATGCCTGCAAGAAGATTAAGATATTCAGCAGCTTCATCTGATCCATCTCTGAGTGCCGATACATATGCTTCAATGGTATTCTTTCCCGCAAGTTCAGCTTCCTCTTTGAGGTCAAGATTTTCGATGGTAGCTTTCATCTGATCCTCAATCTCGGCAAGTTCCTCGGCATTCGACAGCGCCAAAGATTTTGCCGCCTCATCCTGCTGCTTTTTCATAAGGTTATAGTTTTCAACCATGAGACGGAGATCTTCATCGGATGCCGCTGCCATTCCCGCAATAGCGTTCACACTTGCTTCACTGCCATCAGCAAAGGATGCAATGACATCTGCAAGTCCCTCAACATCCTCCCCTCTCGCAAGAAGTGAGGAAAGATCTTTATTATAATCGCTCCAATAGGATGTCTGTGTTGCAAGAGCATTATTGATATCTGAAATGCTCTTGGGAACGACTTCTGCAGCATTCTCCCAAAGATCAAACTGACCCGTTATGCTCTCATATGCTGCTTCATAGGCTTTTTCATATGTTTCAACATAACCGTTCGCCAGCTCTTCAAGATATGAAATAGTCGCTTGGGTTGTATCGTGAACATTTGACATGGACTCGGAATGCTGTTTTTCGTAAGCTTCAACAACTTTTTGAGCGTTTTCGTATCCGAAGATAATGCCATTCGGATCATCATCGGACATTGATTGGTGATAAACAAATTCTTTGTAATCATCAAAAGCTTTTTTAGCTTTTTTCGCCTTTTCACTAAGCAATCGGGATTCGTTATCGAACTTTCTGATTTCAGAGTCACTCATGTGAAAATTGCTTTCGGCGGATTCTACGTGTTGCTCAAATTCTTTTTGTGCTTTCTTGTATTCTTCTTCATATTCACGAAGGTCCAATTTTGCGGCTTCATATTCAGCTTCGTGAACTTTCGTATATATGAAATTCTCTGCATATGCCTTCCGCTCGGCTTCAGTGGTTTCTCTATTATATTCTTCTAAAGCCAATTCGCGAAGCTTTTCTATCGGCATATTCATCTTGCCGGTGATATAGTCTATAGTGAGTCCAAGTCCCTCATAACGGCTGTTGAGTTCGTCTATGATAGGTTTGATGAGAGCTTGTCTTGAAGCTACATTCATCGAGGAAAAAGCCAGCTCGTCGAGCTTTTCGATAAGAGCCATACTGCTTTCGTACTCATTGTCGATTGCCTCAATGGCATTTTCATGCTCCTCGGAGAGTGCGGAAAGCTCTTCTGCGGCAGCACTCAGCTGTGCCCTGTGTTCTTCGATGGTCTGCTTTGAAGCTTCGTATTCTTCGTTTAGCGCATTTATCTGCTTTTCAAGCTTCCATGCTTCATATGTGTTAGCCCCTCCGGCTTCCACAAGCGAATTATACTCGTCCTCCAAAGCTTTTATTTCAAGCGCCTGCTTTCGGGAAGCGGCGGTAAGGTTTTCATATTCATCCTCTGCTTTCTTTGAAGCTGTTGCACTTGCTGCTGCGACTCCTGCCACAACAGCAACTGCACTCGCAATTGCCAATATAGGACCTATACCCGGAATAAGTCCGATAGCGGTGGTAAGTCCTTTTACTGCTAAAGATGCCGCGGCAGCACCTCCTGCGATCACGCCAAATCCCATACCGGCAGCAGTCAACCCCTTAACGATTTCGGGATGATTTGCCGCAAAAGCAGTAAGTGTTACCAGTGCTTCGTTTTCAAGTTCTTTAAGTTTTGCATATTCCGGCGCAAGCTGTCCCCCGATGGTGTTTTTGAGAGCTGTCATGTTGCTGTTTTGACGCTGGATTTCATCATCAAGTGCCATACAGGCTGCAAGTGTCTCGTCGTTCATAACATAACCGGCTCTTTTTGCCTCGTTAGCATATTCCTTGATAACGCCAGACCCCGCTTCAACAAGCGTATTTACCTGCTGTGCACTTCTTCCGAGAAGCTCAATGGCAACAGCATCTCGCTCGGTCTCATTCTCCATTGCGCCGAGAGCGTCGATTACTTCCCAATATACTGTTTCAGCGTTGCGAAGCTGTCCATCAGCGTCAGTCACCTTAACTCCCAGCTTTTCATAAGCCTCAACATAGCTTTCTGTACCGTCACGAGCGGAATTCATTGCTCTAATATTACGGCTCATAGTGGATGTCAGAGTTTCCTGGCTTACATCAACAAGCTCTGCCGCATACGAAAAAGCCTGAAGATCTTCTGCCGCCATACCGTATTGAATAGACAATGTTCCGATCTCGTCTGCATAGGATGCCGCACCTTTGGTTGTGTCTACAATCAACTTGTATCCCTTTTCAAGAGCTTTTAATATGCCCAAAGCGGCAATAGCTTCCCCAATTTGCTCAAAAGCATTTTTTCCCTTTTCTCCGCCTTCTTCAAACTTCTCGGAGAGCTCGTCTTGCTTCTTTTTAAGATCGCCCATTTTTTTGCCGACCTTTTCAATCTCATCGCCGAGCTTCTTTGTATCAACTCCCGCTTCCTTTAGTTCGTTTCCGAGATTTTTAAGTGCCTGTCTGTGTCGTTCCTCTTCACCGGCAACACTTGACATCTTCTTTTCAAGCTCAAGTATTTTATTGGCAAGAACCGATGTACCCGCACCGTGCTGTCCCTGCTCTTTTGTGAGGTTTTGAAGCTCTTTTTTGAGATTGGCGATCTGCGCTTTATAAAGCTCCTGCTGTTTCAAGCAATTTGCCATAGCATTTTGCTGTTTCTGATAAGCAGATATATTGCTTTGGGTCTTATTCAGTTCATTTATTTCCTTCTGCGTTGCAGAAAGTGCCTTTTGAGCTGAACCAAAGGTGCTGTTGAAGGTAGATGCCATTTGCGCACCGAGACGAAATTGCATATCATATGCGGTTGTCATGATCTCACCTCTTTTCTCTGCTGTTTTCGATCTCATCAGTGAGATCAATATATGATTTTATCCAAGCTCCAAGCTCCGAGAGAGGAAGCTCAAGCCAAAAATCTATAGGTGTATATGTGCCCCGTGATAGGATGAGGCATGCCCTCATCAACCCTTTGCCGCTGTCGGAATCGGTGATTCCGACTTGAGCAAAAAAGTCCTTGCACGGGAGATAAGTTTGTTATAGTCATGCATTGTGAGCTTATCAAAGAAATCATCACCGATCTTCTCTTCTGCGGCTCTGACTACCATTCTTGTAAGATACTCATCCGAATATGAGGGCAATAGAACCGCTTTCCCGAGAGCCTGAAGCTCTGCACTTATCGCCCTTGCGTCCTTACCTCTCAGCTTTGTAAAATCGATATGAAGCTCTGTATATTCTTTTTCGCCGTACATCACGGGGATTTCAAGCTTATATACAAGCGCCGACGGTGCTTTTTCCACATCGATATTTTCGTAGTTTTCGTTTATATCGTTAATCTTATTTTCTTCCATGTTATTGCTCCTTTTTAATAAAAATCGGAGAGAGGCAAAGCGAATGCCCCTCTCCTTTTGTGTTTTTTACTTACCGAGTGCGCTTCTGACAGCAGCGAGGCTGTCTGTTCCGTCTGCACCCACATCCTTGAAATTGATGGGATCTATATCACGAACAAGCTTGCCGTCGATATAATCCTTGCGAGAGAGTACGCTGTATTCGCCCGAAATACTCTGGGGAGTTGCGGGAGCTACATCACCGCCGCCCAGTTTCTTCGGAACGACATCAAGCACATGCTTGTATGCAACAGTCTTGATCTCTCCCGATGTGCTGTCATATTCCTCATGCGCCGCACGAAGGTCAATTGTGTGCTTACGAGCTTCTGCCAGCTTGTAAGCCTCTTCTGTTGCATCCGTAAAGGTGATTGTAGCGGTCATAGCATTTCTATGACCGGGAACGGGAAGATCTATATCTCCCGCAATACCTGCACCGTTCACGGATATGGTCTTGTTTTCGGTATCGGGAAGGGTTACCTTCGCAATGCCGAGATATTCACTGCCGTTTTCATATACGGCAAAATTGATAACGCCTGCTTTCATGTTCTATTCCTCCTTTTTAGCCGTTAAGAGCAGATACAAGTGTATCTACATCAAATTCGGAATGCATATTGATCTGCTGCATGGGAACAGGAGAAGCAAAGCTTGTATCAAGACGGATCTTACCGCCCACAAGAGATGCTGCGGGGTTATTATCCGCAATATACTCGATCTGTCCGCCATGAAGCTTACCTTCGTGTACAAGACCCGAAAGCCAAGAGTTGAAGCTGTTGATGATAGAATCAATGCGAACTCTCGTCATGGGCTTGTCGATCTCACTCCAGAAGGTATTTGTGAATGTGTTGTTTATCCAATCGTGCATACGGTTGGTGCAGATAAAGTATTCTGCAACATCTGCACTTGTTGGGTAACACGCTGTGTAGTTACCCCAAAGAACCCAGCCTCCGTAGTTCAGTGCGGTGACAACTCCTGCATTTACCGTAACCACATCAGCCTGCGCAAGTGTGAGATTGATCTCCTCACCCGCTTCATTAACCATACCCGAAATAGCAAGAGATTTATTGGAGGGGGATTCATAGGGACATCCGGCATTCCCCTCATCAACCTGCGCTATCTTTCCGCAGATAATAACCGACATATCGAAGAGATCTTCGCCAACCTTGGCAATGCCCCAACCATCGATCATGTTTTCATCTGTGTATCCGTTTTTATTCTTCCAGTCAAGAACTGTGTCGTATGTAGGCGCCCCTTTAGAAGAACAGTCAATATCACAAACAGCTTTTCCAAAGAAGAGACCGCCAATAGAAGGAGCTTTTGCGGTCATAACAGCCGCAACGCTGGGGTTCTTCGACCAGCCTGGAGCACAAATAAGATCGGGGACGATTCCAAGGACAGTCTTGCAAAGATCAGCCTTTTCCACAGCCGCCTCGATGTCCTTCGCCTCGATCTTCGATGTGTCGGCAACCTTGCCTGTAACTGTAAGGTTCTTCGCAGTATATCCCGCGCCGTCCTGCAGAAGCTCGATAATAAGCTCCTCGTCTCTGTAGAATACATCATAATCAGTGCCTTCGGTAAGAGCTGTTTCACCTGCTTTTATGGAAATCCCACTTGCGATAACATCAGAGGAAAGCTTTGCGATATGATCATTTACCGAATATTCTGTCTCTGTCAAATCCTTACAGTGCGTTGCAGGATCAAAAACATTGACGAAGATAGCGGGAGACATTCCAAAGAGCTTAAAATGAGAATACATTGCCTGACAAAGATTCCATCTGGGAGTGAAATCATCATTTCTCCATTTGTGGCTGAATCCGCCCTTCTTCTCCGCTTCTCCGAAACTTGTGGCAAGAACAGGAACATCCTTATATCCCTCTCCCATATGGCAGGGCCATGCGCCGATGAAGAGCGGAATGCCAACAGCCGCTGTTTTTACAGCAGAAAAAGCTGTGTCGCTCTTATATGTGTTTATACCGTGATTAAGCATAAATCATCATTCCTTTCCGTTGATTTTTTGAATTACAGCGGCAAATGCAATGCTTATACTGTTGCCGCCCTCTTTTAATTTCTTTTTTGCGGACATTATTTCGCTGTCCGGCACTATAAGTCTCTCGATTTTTTGGCAAAACTCAATAGCGGAGGCATTCTTTTGTAGAACAGAGCTTCTGTCTCCTCTAAAAATACTTCCGTTTTGAATAATTCCCCTCACCGAAGGACCTATATAGACAAAAATACCGTCATGTGATACGGTATTTGCTTTTTTTAAGGCTTTAGCCATGGTTCAACCTCTCTTTCTGTATGGGGCATATAGAATGTGCCTATCATCTCGCCTGCATAATACGGAGCAGTATCCTCGTTATAGATGAGCCATTCAAGTCCTTTTTCGGTATCAAGTCTGAAGCATTTACCGATAACGACCTTTTTCATTATGTCCGAGCGCACCTTTTCGATAACGTTGAGAAGTGCTACCGCACCCTCTTCCTCGTTTTCGTGATAAACACAGAATATCAGGCGGATCACCGCCGCAGCTTCTCCATTTTGAGACTGCTTCTGCTTATCATATCCGTCCTCGAGCTGAATAATGATATAGGGGGCTTTCTTTTTAGCCTCTCCGCTGTTGTCAAGACGAAGCTTATAGACCTTCGGCGAGCGGTAAAGCTGCTCCGTGTCTCCCTCCTGTACCCTCTCGGGCAAAGAGAAATTTTTAACAGAGCTTTCGATGAAGCTCTTCAACTCGTCAATAAGAATTACTGAGGTCATCTTTTTCCTCCAAGTCCTGTTAGAAGTCGATTTATTTCTACTTCTGTACGCTTTTGAAACTCATGCGAAAAGTGCTTTACTATGTCGTCTTTTACTTCATCGTTTGCTTTTACCATTTGCGGAACGGACGGTCCCCAAAATTGTTTTATTTCTTCTTTCAGCATTCCGTCTTCGATTTCTTTTTCTGTCCTTAATTTACCGGTTCTTTCGTAAATACCTACATGTCTGTTGGGCATCGTGGCTACAAAAGCATTTCTGAACGCAGTACGAGTAGATGATCTTTTTACTCTTGCAGACAAAAGTCCATCTGTTCCTATACGGTAGTCAAAACGAATAAGAGGCACTCTGTGACCTCTGTATCTTATTGATAATTCCGTGCCGCCGGGAAAAGATGTAATATTGTTCCGAATTTCGGTATAATGCTTAAAATCTGCTGATTTAATTAAATACTCTTTGTTTATAGCTTTTGCACTATAAGCAACAGTACTGGTAGAAGCACGCTTGGCAGCTGCCGAAATAGCCTTTTCAGCTCCCCCGGTAATTCCGGTAAGTAATCTGTTTACTCTCTTTATAGCATCCTCCACATCGGTATCAAGATACATTGTTATACCGGTTAGCTTTCCTCTTCCGTATTTATCAATTAAATCTTCCGTATCACTCATCATAAGCCTCCAATTCAAGTGTTACCATTCCAAGCTCGTTTTTTGATGTGGCGATCTTAAAATCAGAAAAAAACGGTTTACCAAGTGCAGTTCCCGTATCTATGGCGATTCGCTGCCCCCTTTCGGGAGCTCTGCCGCCAATATCGGAGGCAGAGGCATGGAGAACGGCGGTGATACCGTATGTACCCTCCATATTCCGTACCTTTTTGTCAAGTTCCTTGACTTTTATAAAAAGCACGGATATGTCTTTATATTCATTTCCGTCATACTTCACCGTATGTCTCTCGGCAAATTCTGAATCGTTTAAGAATATGGATTTGTTATCGGCTTCTACCATGCTTTTGAAGCTCATACTATCGAGTCCTCTGCATTGAATGTGGGCATTTCTGCTTCCGATGCAGAAAAATGCTCGTCAAGAAGTGTCAAAAGGTTGGTTTTGGAAATTCCAAAGGGAACAGATATTCCCTCTCTCTTGGCAATGGCTTTAAGCTCGGTCATGCTCGTCTCTTCACCGTATTCGCAGGTGTCCGCTTCTGCGTTTTCATTGATTTCATCATCAATGATTATCGCAATCTTATTTTTCACGAGCCGCTCTGCTTCGTTATCGTCAAGAGGAAAGGGTGGATCGTTCTTTCCCTTGGGTTTTATGACATTTCCTTCCTGCACTCCATAAAAACCGCTTATAATTTTTACATACTTCATATCGCTGTTCTCCTTTCAAAATCTATTATGTAATAACGCTATCCGCAACGCAGAAAGGTGAATAATACTTGGGTGTTGCAAGAGGTCTTGAGGTAAGAACGAGCTTACGTGTGTTCTTAACGATCTCAAGTCTCGGAATGCGAGAACCGGTATATACTTCAAAATCTGTCTTTCCGAAATCTATCTGCGCAACATTCGCATATCTCATGGCACCGATGGCAGGTGCTGTTACCATAGCAGCGTTCGCAGGGAAATATTTCTGCATAACACCCTTTTCATCGGTATAGGTGGTGTCACAGCTGAACAGATTAAGCTTATAACCGCCAAAGTTGATTTTGCCCATGAAAGCAACACCGGTATATCCGGTAAGCTTCTCGGCAATTTCTCCGGTGATGATGCCGCTATTCTTATCGAGGAGCTTCTGAACCCTCTCAATATTGAGTATTTCATCGGCAACGTCGCTTCCGAGAACAAGATCCTGCGGCTGAACACCTCTCTCGGCAAGCAGCTTGCACATAGCTTTAACATCTCCAAAGAAGTTGCCGCCGTTATTCCAAGGCTTTGCAATGGAATACTTATGCTCTGCGGGATCTTTATCATAGAAGTTGATATGCTTGGGCACACCGAGCGTATCGGCATCTATGTATTCCTGGATCGTACAAGCATTATTCAGCATGGTCTGAACCGCCATCCACTCCTCACGGCGAGTGATCATATCTCCAAGCTGACGGAGATCCTTCATCTGGATTCTTGCGGCTCTTTCCGCCTGACTTGCACCTGCAAACAGAGCCTCGCCAAAGCCTCTTCTCTTAAGCTCATCGGCGGTAAGCATTCTTGAAGGCGCAATATTTGCGGGAGAATACTCCGAAACGCTGTAGCCGCTTCTGTCAACGGGAATATCTCCCACTCTGTCGGACACGAAGGGCGCAATAGTTGTACCATCCTTCTCATATTCGACGAGAACCTTGTCTGAATCGAATATATCTTCGGCACCTGTAGGAAAATACCTATCCCTGAAGAATGTGGGTGGTGTGTTTATCTGCTCAATGAGAGCAAGCATTGTGTATGTACTGAAAAGATCAATTCCGGGCATTTTCATATACCTCCTTAATATCTGATTGCGGCTTTAAAGACGATGCCCTTTGTGCGCAGCGTGTCCTTATCCGCTTCTTTAATTGTGTAGCCTTCCGCTACCTTGATCTTGTTCGGGTCAAAGCAACCCGAAATGTAAACGGGCACGGTAACCTCTGTACCCGCCTTTACCGCAATTGCATCGCAAAGAATGCAGTCTGCATTGCCGCCTTCCTTCATGAGCTGAAGCTTTCCATTCTCGCCCTTTGAGAGAAGTGCGCCCCTTTTAAGATCTGTATCGGTGTCGCCGCCAACGATGGTTCCTGCGCCGACTGCCACAGAGGGAGTCATATCGGTGATAAGACCGTCATAAGTCATTTCGCCTATTTTGTTCATGTTTTCTGTCATCTTAAAAACCTCCTATCAGTTGTTTTTTGAAAGCAAAGCATTCACATCAGCACGAGCCTTTGCCATTTTTTCTTCTCCGGTCTTCGGTGTGCTTTCGGGAACGTCCTCGGGAGCGGGAGCAGACGTTACGTTGTTTGCACCCGATGCCTGTGCATCACGAAGCGCACCTGCCATAAATGCGTTGCCCGTCTTTGCCGCTTCCTTTGCGGCACGAAGCGCAAGCTCCGAAGCATTGCACGCATTATCGCCGTATTTTGCGTTTCTTACGGTCTCGTCATCATAGAGAGCTGCGATCTCGTCTATCTCTGCAAGACGCTGACGCTCTGCCGCCACCGCATTTTCACGGGTTTGGTCATTTTCGCTCACAAGCGAAGCTCTGATGTCGGCCTCTACCTGTGAAGCAAGCTCGGGATTCTCTTTCCTGAGCTCTTCAAGATTTTTTGCCATGTTTTTTACCTCCTTGGCATTATTATTTATAGTTTCCGAGGCTTTTGTCTCGGCTTCTATCGGTATATATTCGGGGGCTGTCATCCCACTGCCAAGCATAATTACCCTCTCGCCTGCATAAATGATGCGTCTGTTTGCGCTTGCGGCGATCTTAACACCGTCATCCTCCGAAAGCTCGTCTGCAAAACCCTTTTCGATGGCTTCTTTTCCCGAAAGATAGGTCGTGTTTGACATCATATGTGAAATAACCGCCTCGCTTAGTTCTGTCTTTCGCTGATATATAGCTATCTGCGTTTTGTCCCAGGCATCATTTGTCTGCGCTTCGCTGCGAAGTTCATCGGCATTGTACCACCCCCACATTTGAGCAATACACTTGTGGATCATGATCAAGCTCGACGGATGTACTATGACCCTGTCGCAAGCGCACATTATATGAGTGCCGGCAGACATAGCAACGCCATCAACTATACATACAAGCTCGCATCCGTTTGCAGCAAGCTCACGAAGGCGGTTGTGTATGAGATTTGATACGCTTGTATCGCCGCCAAGACTGTTTATTCTCACCGTTATCTTGCTGCATTTTGAGAGCTTTTCGAGATCCGCTAAAAATTCATCTTCGATGATGAACGAACCCTCGATAGGTTCGTCTGTCCAATAGTTCACGGGGCGGCGACGGACGATCTCTCCATACATGGTGATCTCTGCCTCGCTTCCGTTCTGTGATACCATTGCATAGCACTGCCTTGCAATGCTGATTGGTGTTTTTATGAGTTTAGACATTGCCTTTTTCCTCCTTCGGCATAGCCGCATTTAATTTTTGGTTTTCTTTCTTCAGCTCTTCCACATTTTCGTTAAAGCTGCTGTCATAATGCTCTCTTGCCACCTGTTCATTGGTCTTCCACCCGTTTGTAACAAGTATTTTGTTTGCTGTCGCTTCCTTAACAGGGTCAAGATGTGTCTGCGCGGGACCGTACCAATGCGCTCCGCACCATGCTTCTCTTATGAGCGGGTCATTCCAGAATCCGGGAGCTTTTATTCGCCCGATGGCAACGGCTTCTGCAAGCCAAGTCTCATATGTCGGCTGGCAAAAATCGTCAACAAGCCAAGAGCGGCGCATTTTGAAAGCTTCCCAAGCCTCTTCAAGTGCCCCCTTTGCCGAGCTGTATGAGGAATTGAATTCTTTAACAAGAATGTCATAAGGCATTTCCAGCCCGCACCCCAGTTGCTTGCACATTTCCTTAAAGAATACATCAAATCCCGAAGTTGGTATATTAGGGTTTCCAAATTCAATTTTTTCACCTTCTTTAAGATGAATAACAGTACCGGGTCCAAGCTCATATTCGTTTTCGCTTTCGCTGATATCTTCAAGACTTCCCGAATCGTCTCCGCCGCCCACTTCATTCATCGGTATCATATTTGAGGGAGCTTCGGTTACTATCCAAGCGGTATAAAATGACTGAATGATAGCCGCCATCAGCTGTGCTTCGGTATATCTGCGAAGCTGAAGAAGCGGTTCTATTGCCTGTGCAAGATAGGTTACTCCTCTGTATTGATCGGGACGTTCAGCATCCATAATGTGAAGAATGTTGGGAAGTTCTGTTTCTTCTCCAACGGTGGGAATCCTATACCATTCGGTCTTTTCTGTAGGAAGCTGATCAGGATAGGTGCTTCTGATATGATAGGCAACCACCTGATTGTTTTTATCGACTTCAACGCCGTCAAAGATCCTGTTTCCGTTTTTTGTATTCTTGCCGAGAGTGTTTGAGGATATCCCCGTTCCTGCGTCACAGGGCGTTGCAACTCTGTCCGCCTCTATCATGTGAATTCGAAGAGTATAGGGATTCATCTTTGTTGGCTCATATCTTTTAAAGAGTGCAAATACATCCCCCGAGGTAAGCCAAGCCTTGATTGCAAGCTGTTGAAGCCCATAGAAGTTATTAAGTCCCAGAGCATCACAGCTGCGTTTTTTCTTTGCCCACATCTCCCATTCGGCTTCTGTTTTTTTCTGCCATTTTATTGCCTGCTCTTCTGAAAGCCCGAGTATTTCACGATTGATAGCGCATCTCATGTGCAGTCCCGTGCCTACCACCTTTGTACGGTTGGTATTTATCGCAGATGCAGCAAGTGGAGTTGACATTGTGAGCATTCGTGCTCTTTGCCGCAGTGTTCTGTTATGAAAATCAATGTCCTGAAAAGGCGCACCGCTTCTTGCTATAAAGCCTTGAAGGGACCTTTTGACTGTACTCGCACCTGCATCACCGTAGCCGCTGGCATTCGGTGCTTTTTTTATATTACTGTTCGTGATGATCACCGTCCTATATATAGTTTGCGACCCTCTCGGACAAAGGAGAGAAAATCCGAGAGGATCGCTTGTATAAAGCGCATTGCGCTGAATACCTTTTTATGCTCCGAGAATTAAAAGTCTCTTGGAATAATTCCAAAAGCCTTTCTCGGCCGTGCGCCGTTTGCAAGCGCACGGTATTCGTCTCTTTTTTTTACGGCATCGTCAATCTCTTTTGAGAGCTTGTCTATATCAAATTTTGTCAGCGAACGTCCGTCTATTGTGTAGCTCTGCACACCACCGTCTATGAGAGCAATCCTTGCCGCCATAAGCTTATCAATAAGCGTTGTATAATGCTCGCACAGGAGCTTTGCTTCGTCTTTGGTCATAAATATCCTTTCTCTTACCAATCATTGAAATGATTAACATTAGTTTTTTTCTTCATAGGTTTCGGTTTTTGCTTTGGAACAGTAACTGATACAGTTCCTTTAAGCCTTCTTTCAAGTGCATCATAATCAGGCGAAAGGGTACGCTCTGCAGCATTCGCATAGTTTCTGCAGTCGAGAGCTTCATTTCTCTCATGACCGGGAATTTTCTTCCAGGTGTATTTTTTTGTTTTTGAATCATATACCTCAGTTTCTGATAAAAGACTCTTAAAATATGCAGAGCCGTAATCATCACGACATGGAAAATGGCAGTATCTTTTTCCCGGTGTCTCTACCTTCAAATTGTTCATGATGATATGTTTACCCGAATTTACTCCGATCTCATACCACCAACAATGTCCTATCGCTCTGCCACCTATTACTATCTTTTGTTGCTTTGGTGGAGCAGTATATGGAATGTTGTCTCTGTTTGCACCTTTTATTGGAAAAACCCTTTTACCGAGTCTTTCATTGCATTTCTGACGAACTTCCTGCGTAAAGTGTCCGCCTTCATCTACAAAGGTTCTTGCTATTATCAAGCCTTTTCCGTTTTTGAAGCGGTAAATATGGTCAATCACAGTATCAAGCTCATTCCAAACCTCGTCGCTGTCTGGTCTTCCCATAATAATGCCTTTTTTTATTCCCCAGGTTTCACCGAAGTGCCTGTATCCGACCACCTCATATTCAAGGCGGTCATCCTGTGTATCAACTCCGCATGTGAGACAAAGAACACCTTCGGGAAGCTCAATTGGGCTTCCATCATCATTGCTTCCGTAGTCTTCCCTACGTTTAAGCATGGTATCTTCGCTTTCAATCTCACCTCTTGCTTCCCAAAGATCACCAAATCGGGTATTGACAACAACCTGCATGCTTTCGGGGTCTCCGATGGCTTTAAGATAGGCCACTATACTTTCCTTCCAAGGCTCCCACGGAGAGACCCATGATGTAAGTTTGAACGAGCGCGTTCTGTTTTTGAAGTACGCTTCGGGATTATCTGCTATCCATTTGGCTTCCTGTGCCTTTATTTCATTTTCACTTGATATTCCGCCGCATTTGGGGCAAATATAGAAAATATCCGTTACATCGTATGTTTTAGCCGATCCGACAACCGTTTCCGTATGTTTAAATCTTATTTGTTCGAAAACTATCTCACTGTATTCTCCACAATGAGGACATTTGGAACACCAATGCTCCATAGTTCCCTCTGCAAAGGCTTTCTCAATGTTACTCGCGCCCTTAACTGTAGGCGTTGACACCTCCACAGCTTTGGAATTGTAGAAGGTCTTTTGTCTCGCCATCGCAAGTCCCCATGGGTCTCCCTCGTTGCCTGCCGATTTTTCCCATCTATCCCTCTCATCACCGAATACATATCGTATTGGTTTCGAACAAAGATCATGAGCTTCACCTGAACCGCAAAATGTAATTATTCCTCCGGGATATGACTTCTGTCTTATGGTATTGCCCGAATCACGGCTTTTAGCCTGGGCTACCCTTTCGCGAAGAGGTTTACAATCTCTTATCATCGGAGCAATTCTGAATTTTGAATAATCTTCAGCATCGGTCTTTGTTGGCTGTATAAAAAGAATACTTGAAGGGTCAACGCATATTGCATATCCAACCATATTGTTGAGCATTTCGCTCTTGCCCACCTGTGATGCAGCCCAAACTACTATGTGATCTACTTTGGGATCGCAAAAAGCATCCATCGGTTCTTTAAGATAAGGCGTTCTGGAGGTGCGCCATTTTCCAACCTCTGCGGAAGATTCCGCAGAGAGACGGCGATGCTTATCCGCCCATTCTGAAACTGACAGCACCTCGGGCGGCTTAAGTGCCATCAAAGGACGGGATATCGCAGCATTTAGTCGCATGATATCACTCGTCATCTGTATCTTCCATGGAAAGCTCATGTCCCGAGCGTTCCATTACCCTCTCTTTATATTTTTCGGGGTCATATTTGTAGGATGAAAGCTCCTCCATTATAAGATAAACCTCTTTTTGTATTCGTGCAGAAATTTCAGCTGGTTCTGTAAGGCTTGAAAGATCCATAGCAAGCCTACCAGGTAAAGCTATCAGCGAATTCCTTACCGAATAGAGCAAATCAGCTGTCATTGAAGCTACATCTTCGCTACGGTGCATTTTCCCTTTAAGCTCTTTAAGCTCATAGTCAAGCATCGTCGCTTTGGCTTTTTTGGCTTTGACCTCAGCTCTTCTTTTTTCAAGTTCAAGTTCTTGAATATCCGGATCATCACATCGTTCTTCAGCACGGTTTTCGAGCATATCACAATAAGCCTTTATATTTGGAGCAAGCTCATAGAGTGATCCGTGCTTCGTTTTGGTTTTATTAAGAGTTCCCTGCGAAGTAAGCTGACCTATCCACTGATTGGATTTTCCCGTCATCGCACAAATATCTGCGGTTTTAACAAAAACTGGCGTTCCCGCCTGCAAAATATATGCTGAATTCTTATCAAAAACGCCTTTTTTTTCGTCTTTTGCCACCGAAAAACGCCTCCTTTTTACATATTTTCACCAAAAAAAGCAGATATTTATATCTGCTTTAATGGTTTTCAATTAAAGTTTCCCGAAAAATATCTCTACTAACTACGCCATTTTTGGGGTCAGCGGACCCGCACGCTTTCAATCTTTTTCACAGTACCTTGATGTGTTTTAGCATTATACAGTTTATCACGATGAATGCGAACAAAACGAACAAATTTAGTCGAGCCGTCGAAGAAATCTGTTGCACGCCATCCTCACACCGTCACTTGTGTTTCCTCCACCCATTTTCAAAGCAGTTCTTCGCCATGTAAGTCCGTCAATGAAACGGTAGGAGATTATTCTGCGCATATAGAGATCATCAATCGTGCCAACAAAACGTTCTATCTCCACTTGTCGGCGCAGATAATCTCGCTGTTGTTCTTCAAGAATATTCTTCAGGTCTATGTATAGTCCCGTGTTCTCTTCTGTCAGGTTGCGAGTGCTTCCACTTCTCGGCATTCCCGAAAAATCAGAGCTTCGGGGGTCGAGCCGTGCAGATATCTCAGCGAGTTTTGATTTGTTACATTCAATGAGCCGTCTTAAATGGCGATACTCCTGAAGCTCTTTGGCAGTCATGCTATATCACTCCTCTCATCAGAACGGCAAATCCTCGTCCTTGTCGCTTATCGAAAAATCCTCTGCAGAAGCATAAGAGCTTGCTAAAGGAGCGGGCTTTTCCACCTGTGCACCATCCGCACCCGGAACGCTCGCTGTCTCTCCCTTTGAATCAACAAAGCTGATCTCTTCCGCCAGGATCTCGGTCACATATCGCTTTGTTCCCTCGTGATCCACATATGAACGGTTCTGAACAGTGCCCACAACGAAGATCGCAGAACCACGACGGAAGAATTTACAAGCAAAGTCCGCAAGAGATCTCCATGCAGTGACCTTGAAGAAATCTGCCACTGCTTTTCCGTCAGCTGTGGTGCCTTTTCGATTGACGGCAATGGTGAACGAGGTTATAGATACCCCGTCCGTGGTCTGCTTGTTCTCGGGGTCTGCGGTCAGCCTACCGCCAAGCATGACCCTGTTAAAGTTAAAGTTTGCCATAGTTTTTCCTTTCTTAGATTATTTCATTGCGTAAAATTTCACTCCTCAATTCTGACCGAGCATATCCGCACTTACAGTCAGTCTGCCTAATCTAAGCTATTAAAAAAATGCGGTCAGACTTTCGTCTTGAAATTTTACGCATTTACAAGGGTAATTAAGCGGTCTGCCGACCGCAGTTAAAATTGCCTTACGGCGAGTTATGATGCTTCGCAGTTTCTTGCTCAAATTCTTTTTTCATTTTTATGTATTCGGGGTGCTTATCCCCCAGCTGCTTCATTTGGTAATATAGGTTTTCTTTCGTGATCCTTACATATTTATAATGAAGGAAACCGAATTCGGTTCTTTTTTTGCTGACAAGTATGTAACCCTTTGGACGCTTGGGAGGCTTGTCCTCGGTGTAATTCTGCTTAACTTCTGTAACATCTTCAGAATCAGGCATTTTTAGATTTCGGCTTGACATATAATAGTGACCGCCCTGCTCAGGTGTGTAGTGATCAAATAAGTAATAAGCGAGTGCAGTGAAATCCTTGCCGTGGTCGATCTTCCCGCCTTTGCCGTCATCATAAAAGTTGTGCTCGCGAAGATAGGACCATTCTTCAAGCTTTCCGTAAAACCATATTCTTTTAATATCCTCTGCCGGGATGCCTTCGCTCACCATGTGCAAATGAAAGCGGTGAGTATTCTTTCCTCTGCCGTAGACTATCACGATCTTCGCATCAGGGTAAAAGTATTTGAGACGTCTGTAAAAGCACTTTCTCACCCACTTAGCTTCCTCATTGCTGTGGATCTCGTTCTCGCGGTTGAATGTGAGAGTTGAATAAATTCCGTTTGTTGTGAAATTCTCGTTCAAAAGACGGGCAAATCTGCGCCTCGCAATACCGCGCCTGTGCGCCGCCCTCTCCTCCTCGGTCTTGAAACGCACACGAGGCGAGCTTTTGCCGATATTCTTGATCCTGTCGGATACGCTGTAAACGATCTGCTCACAGACAACACCCGAATATATGCGTTTCTTAACTCGCCTCATGGTTTTTCCTTTCTAATTGACTTTACTGTTCAGCTCCAAAGCCTTATCTTCGGCAGCTTGTTTTGATTTAAAGATCCTCTCACCGAAGATCCCTCTCGCAACACGGTGAAGATGATAGCAAAGCTCCATCTTTTCGCTGAAGAATACTTCCTTGACCTTTCCCGGCATAACAACATAAGTTGTCCCCACACGGCGAACCGTAAATGCCGGAATATGTATGCTCTGCCCGGAGTGATTTAAAACTATCTTGCTCATAATTCTCACCCCTTCACCTTGAAGTCCTCAAGCTTGGGCCTGCTTCGCTTCCACTTGATCCATCTCCAAAGCAGTATCATCGGCGGTCTGTTCCGTCGCCATATATTTAAGGCTTCATAGTACCGCCCCCTCTGAATACGCCTCTTGCGCTTCTCTTGTCTTTCGCTCATTAGCTTTTTTCTCCTTCCTCCGTGTATTTCTTTTTGAGTTGGTTATAACTTTGAATATGAATGAAAACGCCATTCTTAAAGAACAGTTTCTCAATCTCCTCGAAAATCTCCTTCGCAAGGTTGTTATAGTGCATCTTGTAGGAGTTTGCCGCGCCACGCATAGCATTAAGCTCTAATGTCAGACTTTCAGCCTCGCTCTTGGGGACAACATCGGCTGTTGGGATTTTGTCAATGGTGCGTTCTATTTCTTCATCGGTTGCATCTGTATCCCAACCGAGCAATGCTGTTTTTGCTAAATTAGCATCGATATATCTTGGTGTCCTTTTCTTTGGTGGCATATCACTCACCAACTTTCTCGGTTGAATAGTCCTTCCAAATCAAAGCCTGTCCACAAAATTTACAATACGGCATGTCCCAATACCTTAATAACTCTAATTGGAGAGAACTACCGAATATTTTTTTACAATTAGGGCAACAACATTGTCCATTCCACAATTCATAGTGCTTTGGCATTTGCTTTTCAAGAGCATCAAGAACCATTTTTTCGTGTTCCAACTGCAAATAATATCCTGCATCCTCAGGTTCTTGACTTTCTAAAATTGTAATATTTTCTTTCACTGTCTGTATTGACAGTTGCAATCTTTCTTTGTTAATCATTCCGTACCGCCTTTTATTCTTTGGTATTTTTTATTTATAGCAATGATCGCCCTTTTTAAGATGCGAAACGCCGTGGTTCTCGATATTTCCATGCTTTCAGCGCATTTTTCAACCGGAAGCCCGTTAATGTAGTGCAGATTGAGAAGTATTGATGCCCGAGAAAAAGGCATTGTAAAAATCAAGTTTTCAACGAGTTCCATTTTCTTACAGATTTCTTCATCGTTTAGCCCGCAGAACGGCTTATATCGTTCAACAAAATATTTTTTTGCATATTCTTCTGATGATTTTTGTCGCTTACATACCACATATGAACTAAGCAACTCTTTCACTTCGGATAAATCATCTTTTTTCATTGATTCCTATCCTCCTCTCTGATATCAAAAACACGATCGAGCGAAACTTTTTCGATTTTACCGTCAGCCAATACAAAAGCATAACTTCCGAAAAAACCCGCTCCTATTTGCAAAAGCTCGTATGTTTTTTGCTTTTGCTTGCAAGCCATACAGTTTGGTACAGATCCGTCCATATCAGCATAATTCATACAAGCATCGCACGTTCCGCTTGAAGGAAACACCCTACATATTTTCATATTTCCCTCTCCCTCGCTTTCTTCTCGGCACACAAATGTGCCTTTTTTTCATCGAGGAAAACGGACCTGCCGAAGTCCTCACGGCGATATGTGGCGCAGTCGGTTCTATATATGTATGTACCTTTTGAATCGCCTGCAAGAATCTTCACGCTGAAGATCTTATCCTTCTTTATCCTTGGGCGCTCAATATCTGTATTGAAAAACTCACGGCAGTCATAGACCGTGTCACCGGGACGGATGGGGAGCTCAACGAGCTTTTTCCGCATCTCCTCGATCTCTCTGCGCTGTTCCGAAATGGTTTTCACGGCATCGTCATAGAGATCCTTAAGATTTATAACATCATCGGGAGTAAGACCGCTCTCCTCATAGTTTTTAAGCTTCCATACAACTCCGTAAAGCTCAGGAGAGAGCGTGGATATATCCACGCCCTCTATATAAAATCTTCCGTCAGGCTCGCTTCTCACGAGGCGTCCTCTTCGGTATTCATTTCTGCTTTGCATCTTGCCTCATCCTCCTCTCTTGCGAAAAACACATCTTCCATTCTGGCTCTTGTAACGGTGGGGGCTTCACCGGCACGGCTGATAAGCGAGGCAGATACCGCCACTCGCTTCCCGTCCCGTCTGTAAATGACTTCATCAATATTCGGATACCAGATATCAAGCCCCCTCACCCTGTCAATGAGCCTGACGGGAATCCCCTGCATAAACGCCCACTTTATCTCACTTCCGGTCATTCTTCAATCCCCTCAAGAATATTGTTCATGTTTTTCTCCTTTGTGCTTTTTTATTTGCATTTCTCCGGTAAATTTGCCCTTACAAGTGCTGCTGGTACTGGGGGAGTAACTGCATTTCCACAACGAGCAACTTGCTTTGTTTTGGGGTAAGGGTTTCCGTCCGAATCAATATCAATTACATAGTCCTCGGGAAAGCCCTGTGCATTAAATAGTTCTCTCGGTTGAAGCATTCGCATTCTGATATCGGTTATTATGTAGTCCTCTCCGTGAATGGTTACTACAGCAAAACGATCTTTGGTCGTCACGGTGTCGAGCGGTTCATCAATGGGCTTTGCCGTTCCCGTAGAGAAATACTTAACAAGAAAAGCCTGTACCTCTGCGTGATGCGCTCCGCTACACGATATCGTTGTCAAAGGCTCGTCTGCCCTCTGACCGTCCATATTGTTCCGCAAGGTCAGAATGTGAGCTGTCACCAAGCTGTTGTGATCTTTGGCTGTGATCGTATCAAGAGGATTAGAAACATCACTACTAGCTCCTTGATAGTTCCCTGCGTAATTCTTCATGATGTGAGCAATCGACAGAGCGTACCGGTTCGAGGTGTCCTGCGTCATCAGCGGTTCATCAAGCTCCTGTCCTCTCACTTCGTGCTTCGCTGTCTCGGAGTGATACTGAATCAGCGACGGAGCAACGAGATAGTTCCTGTTCCCTGTCGTTACCGTCGGCAAAAGTGAATCACTGCTTGCACCGTTATTGCCCGTTTTATTACACATGATTGTTGGCGTTACTATACCATAACCATGTTTGGCTGTAACTGTTTTAAGAGGTTCATCAATACTCTGACCTCTGAATCCATCTCCCGAATGGTTGACCGTTACTATAAATGGCTCCGGATTTTCAATAACAAATTTCTGAATACCTCTTGCAATGCGTTTCAGCGTATTTTCAGCAAGAGGTTTATCCCTCTCAAAAATGCTCTGCGCAGGAATACTCCAATCAATACACTCTGCCGCGGTACGGTAAGGTAATAGCTCACCCGATTTTACTTTCGGGCTATCCTTTGCTCCGTGAGTGGGTTTAGCCCAAACGATAGGTTTCTCGTCGCATCTTGCGATAAGATAAAACCGTGTTCTCGTTGTTGGTGCTCCATAATCACAAGATTTCAATGTTTTATATTGAATGTCATATCCAAGTCCTATGGTAAGTGACTGTGCTATATCTGATAGAGGGTCTATATCGAGTGCTTTGCACATCTCGCTAAATGCCGGATGTTCTCTCGGAAGACCTGTAGATAAAGCCTTGATAAAACCATCGAACGTTTCACCAGCTCTTTCTTTTATAGGTCGGTTATCTTCTCCAAGTGGTCCCCAGGTCTGTATTTCGGGTACATTTTCCATCATGATAACTCTCGGTCTGACTTCATGCGCCCATCTGATCGCTACCCAAGCAAGACCACGAATATTCTTGTCAACAGGCTTGCCACCTTTTGCTCTGCTGAAATGCTTGCAGTCGGGTGAAAACCAAGCAAGAGCAACAGGGTGTCCGTTGCAGGCTTCCTTGGGATCAACCGCCCAAACATCTTCACAATAATGCTTTGTATCGGGATGGTTTACCTTGTGCATTGCTATTGCATCGGGATCATGGTTAATCGCTATATCAACACTACGACCGATTGCCATCTCTATCCCGGTTGATGCACCACCGCCTCCGGCAAAGTTATCAATAAAAAGTTCATGTTTTGTATTCATTATGTATTTCTTAGTTGCTCCAATAACCGATCTCGGTCTGGGTTTTCTTACTCTCGGAGCGCTCGATCTTAACGCTGCCTTCGCTTCCTCGGACAAATTTTGCCTTTATACCGCCACCGAGAAGTGCGGTGCAAGAGATAAGATTTCTCTCTGCAACATTATCTGCGAGTTTTTTGAGCGTCACAAGCTCATTTTCCGAAACAGGCTCATAGCCGTCCGCCTTGCAATGCTCTCCGAAAAGAATATCAATAGCTTCATGTGCCTTCACCTTCTGCTTTTCGGTTCTGATCTCCATCTGAGCGCCCTGACATTCGCAGTCATATCCTGCCATTACTACCTGCCCGCAGTGCTTACATACCTTATCTTCCATATGCCTTCACCTCATGCCTTTAAAATATCGGCAAGAATACCGTTAAGCGATGCGATAAATGCAAGTGCCTTGGCAAGAGCGTCGGAAAGAACCGTCATTTTCTTATCGTTCTTCATAAGAAGCTCACGAGCACTTCTGAGTCGCTCTTCCGTGAGAGTGAGAGCGACATTTTTCTCTTCCAGCTTCTTCTCCGCATCACGGATCAGCTCATTATGTCGATCTTCAACTGCCGTCGAAGTATCAAGCGCAGTCTGAAGAGTTGCTATCTCCGACTCCTTTTCCTTAAGCTTTGCTTGAAGTTCATTGGCATAGGCAGAAATGGCGGCAAGCTCATCATCCCTTGCGACCTTCTTTATGAGTGCCTCATCATCTTCCTTTAGTGTTTCCTCACAAAGCTCATACTGTGCGTCCTTCTGCTTCAGTACCGAAAGCATAGATATCACAGACTTCTGCTTTCTTCCTAACTTCTTTGCGATCTCTGCACTTCCGAGCCCTCTGCCGTGAAGCTTCTTTAACTGCTCGATCTCGGTATTCTCCCATTTACCGCTCTTTATGGTGGGTTGAGGGCTTACATTATTCGCTTCTCTTTCCATCTCAAGCTCATTTATAAGCTCATCAAGCTCGCTTGGCTTACATTCAAGAAGGTCGCAGAGGATCTTCTTCTGTTCCTTTTTGTCCTTCGCCTGATCTATCATCGTCAGGACCTTATCTCGCTTTATTGTTTTGAAATGCATAATTAAATCTCTCCTTCCAAAATATCAAAAAGTGTTGGTGCTCCCATCTCATCTTCCGCAGCCTTAAGATAGCCAACGCCGTCTCTGAAATAATCGTGATTAAGCTCACAGCCATATCCACGCCTTCCCATCTTCA
>JAFXAN010000035.1 GCA_017517035.1 Clostridia bacterium | reverse complement strand
TCCGTAGAAACACAGATAAACAACAATAAAAATCCTCTTTTTAAAGTTTTGCTCAAGCTTTTTTAAAAGCTTGCGGGAGCCGGCAACGGTGCCGGTCGCCTCCGCAGAGGCGAAACTCCCTCACCGACAAATTACTGTTTAAACAAATTTCTATTACGCCTTTTTTGCTCTCATTTTTGCCAAGACAATATAAAGCAGAATGAGCACCAAGACCGTTCCGCAGAGAATTGCATACATTGCACCGTCGCTCACAAGATTATCGAAAAAATAAATACGGCAATCCATGTCATTCATCATTTCATCTATGAGAGCACTGGGAATACCGCTTGCCTCAAGCTCGGCAAATGCGCCTCTCATGGTATGGGTACGGGTAAGTGCAGTTCCGTATGTTCCGGGCAAAAATGTAAGAGCTGTCTGCAAAAAATCTCCGAACTGCGACATCGGCATATATGCGCCGCAAATAAAGCCATAAACAGAGCTTATGATAGATCCAACCGCAGATATCTGTCCTTGGGACGAAAGAAACAAATTTATTATTGATGAAAGTGCCGTTCCAAACATGGCAAGAAGGAACACATCCAGAATCAAAAGCGCAACATCTGCGGCACTCAGATACCATCCCACCGACGCAAGATATATAAATCCGAGGGCTGCGGCAATAAAACATATTATCAAGGTGGAAATCAGCGAAGAGATATAATATGAAAGTGAAAGCACAGAGCTTTTCACGGGAGACACATTGAAATCTCCCCGAGCGCCCTGAACTCTATCCTGAACCGAAAGAAAATTCGAGCAAAATGCAACGGTTACGCAGCTTACCGCAAGAAGCGACGAAACAAGCTGTCCTCCAACAAGTCCTTCTATTATCTTTTCGGAGATCCCAAAACTCTCGGGAATCACCGAGATGAAAGCGTCCTGATATACATTACGAAGGAAAGTTGCATAAAGCACAAGAAGTATCATCGGAGTTGCAAGAGATGTGAAAAACATTCCCTTATCCTTAAAAAACAGCTTGATATTTCTTCTTGTCAGCTCAAAAAATGTTTTCATGATCAATTATCCTCCTGTCTTCTGCCCGTTACCGAGAGAAAAACATCATCCATCTTTCCCTTGACGACCTCAAAATCAACAATTATTTCGGGATATTTTCTTATCAGCTCTGCCGCCGAAAGAGAGCTTGGAATACTTATCCTTATAGCATCGCCTATCACCTCATAAGGATAGCCGAAAGACCTCACCTGCTCCTCACTCACGCCATAAACTGTCATATAATCTCCCGCATAACGGTTTTTAAGCTCGTTCGGTGTTCCGACGGCGGCAATGCTTCCGCTCTCTATGATAACAACATTATCAGCCTCTGCCGCTTCCTCCATATAATGAGTTGTGAGAAAAACGGTCATATTTTCTTCTATGCGCAGCCTATCCACGATTTCCCAAACATTTTTTCTCGTCTGGGGATCAAGTCCTGTTGTCGGCTCATCGAGAATCAAAAGACGAGGCTTGTGAAGAAGCGCACGGGCAATATCTATCCTGCGTCTCTGCCCACCCGAAAGCTTTCTTATGGGGCGATCGAGAATTTCGCCAAGGTCAAGAAGAGCTGAAAGCTCATTCAGGCGATCCTCAAAATCCTTTCCGCAAATAGAGTAAAGTGCGGCACGGGAACGAAGATTATCCCTTCCGGTAAGTGCTCTGTCAAGAACCGAATTTTGAAAAACGACCCCAATAAGGCCCTTTATCTTTTCTCCGTCCTTATCAATATCATATCCGCCCACCGTAACATTTCCTCCGTCACGGGGAAGAACTCCGCATATTATCGAAATAGTCGTGCTTTTTCCGGCTCCGTTTACACCGAGAAAGGCAAAAAGCTCGCCTTCCTTCACAGAAAAGCTTACATCCTTCACAGCATCAACATCGCCAAAGCTCTTTTTCAAGGATCTTATTTCTATCATATTCATAGACGCCACCTCCATGTGATATCAAAATGATATCACAAACAGGTTGCCTTGTCAATAATTAAAAACAATAATTTACATTTCATTAACAGAATTACTTTACACCAATTTATTAAAAAAGCGACAAAGCAACTTTTTTTGAAAAAGCTATTGACAAAAAGCAAGTTTTATGATAAAATATCTCCGTTGAGCAATTTTGCTACTATGGCGCAGCAGGTAGCGCACGTCATTGGTAATGACGAGGTCATCAGTTCGAATCTGATTAGTAGCTCCATTGTAAACAATAAATGTAAGCCGTCATCTCTGTTTGGCGGCTTATGTTTTTGTTAATAAAAATTTTTGGGTTTTTCGGGAACATTTCTTTTTTCTCTGCGTCTTTGGGTAAGGGGACGCTGATGTACCCCGAAAAAATCAAGAAAAAACAATTTTTAAGGAGAACTATTATGAAAAAGTTTCTTGCACTTATCCTTGTTTCCGTAATGCTCTTCGCAGTTGTTTCTTGCGGCGGCACAAACGATGCAAAGGATACAGACACAACACTTGACACAACACTCGATACCACTGTTGATACAGCAGAGGGAACAGACACAGAGGCTGCAACCGATACCGAGTCCGCAGAAGGCGGCGAGGTAGCAGGTGAGACTTGGGGTCAGACACTTCTCGGTGTTTTCAACGATGCTATCGCAGCAAATCCCGCAGCAACAGCTGAGGAGCTTGCAAATGCAGTTATCACACATGAGAGCATTCTCTTCATGGGTGGCGCAATGCCCATGGAAGCAGGCGCTGAGTGGATGCCCGGCTTTACAGCTGCTCCCACAGGCTGGAAGGAATGCGTAAACTTTGGTCCTATGATGGGCTCTATCGCATTTGTTGGCTATGTTTTCACTCTTGAGGACGGCGCTGATGTTGATGCTTTCAAGGCAACTCTTTCCGAAACAGCCGATCCCAGATGGCAGATCTGCGTAACTGCAGACGAGACAATCGTTGAAAATGTTGGCAACACAGTATTCTTCCTCATGTGTCCCTTCTCCAACAACCCCGATGTTCCCACTGAGGGCGGAGATCTTTAATTAAAAATTAAATTACTTACCACACTCGTGTACATTACGGCGGATGCGGCAATGCCGTATCCGCCAAATATTTTATGTTTTCATAATACACGAAAAACTGTAAACAATAATTTATCGGTGAGTGAAAACGAAATTTGTAGGGGCGATCATTGATCGCCCGAAAAAACAAACGGCGTAAAATAACGATATTTTGAGATGTTTATGAGACGGGCGATCAATGATCGCCCCTACGGATTACGGCTTCGGCTGTTCGCTAAATTACTGTTTACCGCTTTTGTGAAAAATCCTTAAAAATTTATCAAACACCCGAAACGGAGGTAAAAATTCAAAGTGCTCTTTTCAAGTATAACATATCTCTTTTATTTCCTTGCGGCATTTCTCATTCTCTATTTTGCCGTTCCATTCAAGCTGAAAAATGCAGTTCTTCTCCTGTTCAGCCTTCTTTTTTATGCCTGGGGAGGAGTTAAATATGCACTTCTCATGGTCACGGCGATCCTTATCGGATATGTTTTCGGCATTCTTATTGAAAAATTCAGAGAAAAAAAGGGGATCAGCCTTGCGCTTACATGGACAGCGGCAGGCGCAATTCTCGCCTTTATGCTCTATTTCAAATATACAAACTTCTTCATCGAAAATATCAACAGCATTTTCGGAAGCAACATCTCTTTTCTTAAGATAACGCTCCCCGTCGGAATCAGCTTCTATACCTTCCAGACCATAAGCTATGTTATCGACATTTACAGAGGCGTTCCGGCACAGAAAAACATCGTAAACCTTGCGGCATATATTTCAATGTTTCCGCAGCTTATCGCAGGCCCTATCGTCCGTTATGTTGATGTTGCCGCAGAGCTGAAACACAGAGAGCATACCATTGATAATGCCGCAATGGGTATCCGCCGCTTTATGATAGGTCTTGGCAAGAAAATTCTCATTGCAGACCGTCTAAGTGAACTTTGCGATCTCTTAAAGACTACAGACGAAAAATCTGTGCTTCTCTATTGGGTCTACGGCATCTCTGTTGCCCTCTATATCTATTTTGACTTCTCAGGCTATAGCGATATGGCGATCGGTCTTGGCAAGATACTTGGCTTCAAATTTCTTGAAAACTTCAATTATCCCTATATTTCAAAAAGCGCAACGGAATTTTGGAGACGCTGGCATATGTCTCTCGGCTCTTGGTTCCGTGACTATGTTTATATCCCCCTTGGTGGAAACAGAGTTTCAAAATGGCGTCATATCTTCAATATTTTCGTAGTTTGGTTCCTCACAGGCTTCTGGCACGGAGCAGCTTGGAATTTCATAGTCTGGGGACTTTTCTTCGGTGTCCTTCTCATTATCGAAAAATTCTGGCTTTATAAGTATCTTAATGGCAGCAAGATCATCGGTCATATCTATACTCTTCTTGCGGCTGTTCTCAGCTTTGTTGTGTTCAATGCAACAGATTTTGCCGAGGCTTTCACCTATATCGGCGGAATGTTCGGCGCAGGCGATATTCCTCTTGCCACGGGCGAGATACTTTACCATATCAGAAGCTATGCGGTCATCTTCATAATGGCGTTTATCGGTGCAACACCTATCGTCAGAAATACCGTGGTGAAGCTTTCTTCATCCGAAAAGCTCGGAAAGATAGTCAACATCGCAGAGCCGATCTTCCTCATTGCAATTTTCCTTATTGTTGCAGCTTATCTTGTTGACGGCTCGTTCAGTCCATTCCTTTATTTCAGATTTTAACGGAGGTGCAGTTTTATGAATACAAGAATAAAAAATATAGTAGTTTGCGTTTCGATGGCTGTTATCCTCTTTTCGCTCACAGCACTATGCATCTTTATGCCAAAGGATGATTTTCTCGATGCAGAAAGACGCCCCCCGGCATCCTTTCCCGAGGTGAGCCTTGAAAGCATAATGAAAGACGGGGTTGAATATAACGACAGCTTCATGTCAAAATTTGAAAAATACGCCATCGACGCATTCCCGTTCAGAGACGAATTCAGAACTCTCAAGGCGATCTTTTCAAATTATATAATGCTCCAGAAGGAAAACAACGGCATTTATTTTGCCGACGGATATGCTTCAAAGCTCGATTACCCTTTAAAGGACGAAATGGTCGATCATGCAGCGTCAAGATTTGATTATATCTACAAAACCTATCTTGAGGGCAAAACAGATAACATTTATCTTTCAATCATACCCGACAAAAATTACTTCCTTGCAGAGCAGAACGGTTACCCCTCCGCTGATTACGAAAAAATGATAGCGGATCTCCGTGAAAAGACAGATTTTGCGGATTATATCGACATTTTCCCGCTCCTCACCATTGATGATTATTATAAGACCGACACACATTGGAAGCAGGAGAATATTGAGGATGTTGCAAATGCACTTCTTTCGGGCATGGGCTCGGAGATCACAGGCGAGCATACCGTGAACACACTTGATAATCCATTTCACGGTGTTTATTACGGTCAGTCTGCGCTTCCCCTCCCTCCCGACACCATTAAATATCTTACAAATGAAGCAATAGATTCATTCAAGGTCACCATTGCTCATCCCACAACCTCAAAGCCCATTGAATCTACGGTTTACAATATGGATAAGGCATATGGAAAAGACCCTTATGAAATGTATCTCTCGGGCGCAACACCTTATGTTGTTATCGAAAATCCGAATGCGACTACAGATAAGGAGCTTATCCTTTTCCGTGACTCCTTCGGAAGCAGTATTGCCCCGCTTCTTGCTGAAAGCTATGCAAAGATAACCGTTATCGACATCCGCTATGTTCCAAGCAACTATCTCGGAAATATGGCAAGCGTTTTCGGTTATGATTTCGAGAATGCAGATGTGCTCTTCCTTTATAGCACTCTCGTTCTTAACAGCAGTAAAATACTCAATTAAAATATATTTCATTCATCAGTCTTGACAAAAAAGAAAAATGCGCTATAATATTAGTTGTATATTTATTCATTCACAAAATTAGCATTTTATTTTTTGGAGAACTATAATGAAAGACTATCTTATACCAAAATTTTGTATCATAAACATCAATATTACCGATATTATCACAATATCTTCACAATCTCCCGAAACAAATCCTCCAGCTACTGAGGCTGATAATGGTTGGAGTCCGATTTGGAGACCAACAATTTGGAGACCGTGAAATAGATTTTAAAAAATACAGCGCAAGCTGTTGTGAGACTCATTCAGCTCACCTCAGCTTGCGCTGTACTTTTATTTTTAGCTTTACTTTTTCACCACAATAGCGCACCAGCCATTATCTTCAAGAATTTCAACAAGCTTAAGATTGTTTGCCAGAAGCACCTCAAGCACCTCGTCCTTACGCTCGGTAATGATTCCGGAGGCAATAAGGGGCGCACCTTCCTTCATATATTTTCCGATATCGGGTGCCATTCTTATGATTATATCTGCAACGATATTGGCTGTTACGATATCATACTGCCCCCCCTCAAGGGAAACCTGCTTCAGAAGATCGGATACTTCACAGGTAATATTCTGCTGACCGCTTTCGGCAATATTGTCTCTTGCAACTCGCACCGCAACAGGGTCAATATCATATGCAGCGCAATGCTCTGCACCAAGCTTTGATGCACAGATGGCAAGAATACCGCTTCCCGTTCCCACATCAAGCATTCTCTGTCCTTTTTTTACATATTTTTCGAGAAGCTCGATAACAAGACGAGTTGTTTCGTGAGTTCCCGTTCCGAATGCCATTCCCGGATCCATGCGGACAACTATATCGTCCGGCAGAGGATCAAAACGCTCCCATGCGGGAACGATGACCATATGCTTTCCGATTCTGATAGGCTTATAATATGCCTTCCAAGCGTTTGCCCAATCGTCCTCGTTCACACCGATAAGCTCAAATTTTGCGTCGATTCCCTCGGAAGAAAAACGCTCACGGAGAAAAGCGATCGCATCCGTGGGGCTTTTTTCACAGGGGATAAACACCGATATCGAAGCGATTGTTTTATCGGCATTGAGCAGGCTCTCATCAATGAGATCGCCATAAACGCTCTTAAGGTCGATATCGCTGTAATCCTCTATCATAAGGTTGTTGTCTATCATGCTCATTATCGCTGTGGCAGCATCAAGAAGCTCAAGCTTCACCGTCACACGGAGCTGTGTCCATTCCTTTGTATATTCCAAAATCTATTTCCTTTCTTTTGTAAACAGTAATTTGTCTGTCTGTAAAATAGTGGTGAAATCATCCTTTAGCGTTTCCAGATCCTTCGCTACGCTCAGGATGACATATGGTGATAAATGCCCTCACCACACCTTGTCATTCTGAGCGTAGCGAAGAATCTATTAGCATTGACGGATGATTATATTGCAACAACCGCTTTGACAAATTACTGTTTATCTTATTTAAACAATTCAGAAATTTTCTTAAAAAATCCCGATTTTTTAGCATAATTGTTCTCGCCCGCCTCTTCGGCAAAGGCTCGCATATGCTCCTTCTGCTTCTCTGAAAGATTTTTGGGGATCTCAACATTCACATCAAAATAAAGGTCTCCCTTACGCTGTGAATTTATCATAGTAATTCCCTTTTGTTTCAGAGAAAATCTCGTTCCCGGCTGTGTTCCCTCGGGAATTTTGAATTTCACCTTTCCTTCAAGTGTCGGAACATCAATTTCCGCACCGAGTGTGGCTTCAACCACCGTTATCGGAACTTCGCAATAGATATCATATCCGTCACGCTCGAAAATACTGTGTCTCTTAACATTAACGCTGAGAATAAGATCTCCTGTTGCACCGCCGTTTCTGCCGTCACAGCCCTGACCTCTGAGGGCAATGCGTTCTCCATCGTCGATACCTGCGGGAATATTGACCTCCAGCTTCTTTGAGACCTTGATCATTCCCTTACCGTTACAGTTTGTACAAGGAGTTTTTATGATAGTTCCCTTACCGTTACAGCCGGTACAGGTGGTGGTAGTCTGGAAAGCCATTCCGCCCATTCTCTGGGTGACACGCATCTGACCCGAGCCTTGACATTTTGAGCAGGTCTCGGGACTTGTTCCCTTTGCGGCTCCCTTACCGTCACAATCGGGACATTTCTGTATTCTGTTATAGGTGATCTCTTTCTTTGTTCCAAAAGCCGCTTCCTCAAAGGAAATGGTTATATGAACTCCGATGTCATCGCCCTGAACGGGAGCATTTCTTCTCCTTGACGAGCCGCCAAATCCGCCAAAGCCGCCTCCGAACATGGAGCTGAAAATATCACCGATATCTCCAAAATCACCAAAGCCGCCAAAGCCGCCTCCACCATATCCGCCGCTTGCAGGATCGAATGCCGCATGACCGAACTGATCATATTTTGCCTTCTGCTCGGGGTCGGAAAGGATGGCATATGCCTCGTTTACCTCTTTGAATTTTTCCTCGGCTGTCTTGTCGCCCGGATTGAGATCGGGATGATATTTTTTTGCAAGGGATCTGTAAGCTTTTTTTATCGCCGCATCATCTGCGCTCTTATCAAGCCCCAGCACCTCATAAAAATCTCGTTTATCTGCCATTATTTATGTCCTCTTAATTAAAATGGGTAAGCGGAAAAGGGTGTAAAACGCCCTTTTCCGCATATATTCAGTTACTTATTACTTATTATCGCCTGTCTTATCCTCAAAATCAGCATCATAATATGTGCCGTCGCCACCCTGTGCGCCTGCAGAAGCATTAGGATCAAAGCCTGCGCCGCCCTGAGCTTGCTGTGCCTGCTGATAGAGCTTTTCGGAGATAGCATAGAAGGACTTTTCAAGTGCCTCTGTATCTGCCTTGATAGCCTCTGTATCTGTTCCCTGAAGAGTTGTGCGAAGCTTTTCGATAGCTTCCTTTATGGGAGCCTTTTCTTCCTCTGTAACCTTATCGCCAAGCTCACCGAGGCTCTTTTCGCTCTGGAAAATGAGGCTTTCAGCGTGGTTTCTTGCGTCAACCGCTTCCTTCTGCTTCTTATCCTCCTCGGCAAACTTCTCTGCATCCTTAACAGCCTTTTCGATATCAGCCTCGCTCATATTTGTAGAGCTTGTGATGGTGATATGCTGCTCCTTACCCGTACCCAGATCCTTTGCTGTTACATTTACGATACCGTTAGCGTCAATATCGAATGTAACCTCGATCTGAGGTACTCCACGGGGAGCGGAGGGGATTCCGTCAAGCTTGAAACGACCGAGAGTTGTGTTACCCGCAGCCATTTCACGCTCACCCTGAAGAACATGGATCTCAACGGATGTCTGTCCGTCTGCGGCTGTGGAATAAACCTGGCTCTTCTTTACGGGGATAGTTGTGTTTCTGTCAATGATGCGGTTGAATACGCCGCCGAGAGTCTCGATACCGAGAGAAAGGGGAGTTACATCGAGAAGGAGAAGATCCTTGACCTCTCCGCCAAGAACACCTGCCTGAATAGCTGCACCGATAGCAACGCACTCATCGGGGTTGATTCCCTTGAAAGGCTCCTTGCCTGTGAACTTCTTAACTGCCTCCTGAACTGCGGGGATTCTGGAAGAACCGCCAACGAGAAGAACCTTGTCGATCTGAGAAGCGCTGATGCCGGCATCTGCCATAGCCTTCTTTGTGGGAACCATTGTTCTCTCAACGAGATCTGCTGTGATTCTGTCAAACTCGGCTCTTGTGAGAGTTGTTTCAAAATGGAGAGGTCCTTCGGGAGTTGCTGTGATAAAGGGAAGATTGATATTTGTGCTTGTCATGCCGGAAAGCTCGATCTTTGCCTTTTCAGCCGCATCCTTAAGTCTCTGAAGAACTGTCTTATCCTTGCGAAGGTCAATGCCGTTCTCTCTCTGGAACTGATCTGCCATCCAGTCGATGACTTTCTGGTCAAAATCGTCGCCACCGAGACGGTTATCACCGTTTGTTGCAAGAACCTCGAAAACTCCGTCCGAGATCTCAAGGATAGAAACATCGAATGTACCGCCGCCAAGGTCGAATACCATAATTTTCTGATCGTTTTCCTTATCCATACCGTATGCAAGAGCGGCTGCCGTAGGCTCGTTGATGATACGGAGGACCTCAAGACCTGCAATGTGACCTGCGTCCTTTGTTGCCTGTCTCTGTGCGTCTGTAAAGTATGCGGGGACTGTGATAACAGCCTGTGTTACGGGTGTTCCCAGATAAGCCTCTGCATCTGCCTTCAGCTTCTGAAGGATCATTGCGGAGATCTCCTGTGGAGTTCTTTCCTTATCGTCAAAATTAACCTTATAGTTTGTACCCATCTCACGCTTGATACTGCTGACTGTTCTTTCGGAGTTTGTGATAGACTGACGCTTTGCAACCTGACCTACCATTCTCTCGCCTGTCTTTGAGCAAGCAACGATAGAGGGAGTTGTTCTTGCTCCCTCGGGATTGGGGATGACGATAGGCTCGCCGCCCTCAAATACCGCAACGCAAGAGTTTGTTGTACCAAGATCTATTCCTATGATTTTTCCCATGATTTTTTCCTCCAAAATATATAAAGATTTATTGTTTACAAATTTAGTTTGCCACTTTTACCATGGCATAGCGGAGAACCTTGTCTCCAATGGTATAACCCTTTTGCAGGACTTCGACTATCTCCTGCTCGCCGTAGCTTTCATCGTCCACATGGAAAACCGCATTGTGAAGCTCGGGATCAAATGTTTTTCCAAGAGATTCGATCTCTTTGACTCCAAGTCTTTCCATGACCTCACCAAAGCTGCGAAGAGTCATTTCAAGTCCCTTTGCAACATTTTCCGCATTACCGCCGCCGTATGTCGCCGCTCTTTCAAGATTGTCGATAACGGGGAGGATCTGCATAAGCGCATCAGATTTTGCATCGGTATATGTGCGCTCCTTTTCGGCTGCGCTTCTCTTTCTGAAGTTATCATATTCGGCAAGCATCGTCAGATACTTATTGTTTGAATCCTCAAGCGCCTTTTGTGCATCTTCAAGCGCCTTCTTGGTTTCCTCAAGCTCCTTTTTCAAAGCTCCGTCACAGCCTTTTTTCGCTTTTTTCTTTTCCGATTTTTCCTCGGCTTCTTTTTCGTCGATCTCAAGCTCTTCGATTATTTCATCGAGCTTTTCATCCGTCATTTTCTTTTCAGCCATTATCTTCTCCTTCTCCTAAAAGGTTATTTACATTTTTAATATGTGTGCCTCCGTCAAGCATGCTTGAAATATTGCCGCTGATAGATGAGATGGTGGAGAGCACCTTCGCATAATCCATTCTTGTGGGTCCGATAACTCCGATAGCACCGACGGTTTTGCCTTCCTTATCCTTTATCGCCTTGAACACGATAGAAGAATTATTCATCACCTTAAGGGGGCTTTCAGAGCCTATATAAACGCTTATATCCTCCTTATCTCCATCCGATATCATATTGAGGATATCGTCCTGATTTTCAAGTGCTCCGAGAAGCTCCTTGAATCGGGACATATCGGAAAACTCGGGATACTGAAGCAGATGGTCGATGCCCGAATAGCGGAGAGAGCCGCCGTTTATTTCGTTCATCACCTCATAAACGCTCTTTATAAGAGTTCCTGCAAGACCTGCATATTCGCTCATCATTCCCTCGAATTTCATAACGATGGGAAGAGTTATTCTATCTGCCGAAAGTCCTGCAAAGCAAGCATTGAGACAGTCGGGAATACGCTCCGCATTCTCTCTGTCAAGCGTCTCCTCGCAAGCGATGCTTCTTGATTTCACATTACCAATGGAAGTCAGCATAACAACGATAAAATTATGCTCATCAAGATACATTATCTCAAATCTGCTGATAAATGCGGCAGAAGGTCGGGGCTTGATTGCGATTCCCGTATAATTGGTAAGGGAAGACGCAAGCTTCGATGCGGATTCGAGGACCTTGTCGATCTCGTGCATCTTGTTTTTCATCAGCTCACTCATGCCCTCAAGCTCTGCATTTGCCTTTGCGTAACCGCCCTTAAGGGAATCAACATAGAATCTATATCCCATATCCGAGGGGATTCTTCCCGAGGATGTGTGGGGCTGTTCAAGGTAGCCGAGAGCTTCAAGCTCGGACATTTCGTTTCTGATGGTAGCAGAGGAGCAGCTTATCTGCTTATTTTCCGTGAGATACTTTGAGCCAACAGGCTCTCCCGTCTCAATATGCGCTTCTATAACAGCTTTAAGGATAAGTTTTTTTCTTTCGCTCAGTTCATTTCCGCGCATAAGCTCCTCCTTTTTTCATGTTTTTAGCACTCAAAGTGTTCGAGTGCTAACCGACATTAAAAATTTACCACATAATTTCAATTTTGTCAATAAGAATTTTGAGATATTTTATTAACGAACTGTAAATATCGCAAAAATCAAGGGTTTTTGATTGATTTTTTAGGCTTTTTTTACCGTGTTTTCCATCAAATGATTTACTTCTGCGGCAAAAAATATTCACCTTCACAAAAATCCGAAAAATTAGCACTCAAGCACTTCGACCGCAAAAATCATTCGGATAGGAGATTCTTCATTTTCTCCTCATCGTCGCAGAAAACATGATCTGCGCTTTGAACCCGGCAAAGATTATACATATATTTCTTACCTATTTTATCCGATGTGCAGAGAAATGCAATCTTCTTTGAATTTTCCATCATAACCTTTCTGAGCTCCGATTCCTCGAGCGAAGAATCGGTCAGCCTACCATCATCGCTTACCCCTCTGCATGAAAAAAAGAAGATATCCGCATTGAAATTTTTGACGAAGCTCTCCGCAAGGCTTCCCACATATGCAATCGAGTTTTCAAGCATAAGACCGCCTGTGCAAAAAGAGCGCACCTTTTTCTCTGCAAGCGCAAGAGAAGTCTTTGGACTGTTTGTGATGACCGTCATATCATTATACTTTGCAATATACTCAACAAGATAAGAGGTGGTTGATGAAGCATCGAGAAAAATCACCTGCCCATCAGAGAGTAAGTCCGATGCCCTCTCTGCGATCACCGCCTTTGCACCCCTGCCCTCACGCTCACGGAGCGAAAGCGGCACTTCACGGTTGAGAAGCTCACAAATAACAGCTCCGCCAAATGTTCTGCGAACTCTTCCCTGCTTTTGGAGAATATCAAGATCACGCCTTACGGTCGGCTCGCTGACAAATAGCGCCTTTGCGAGAAAATGCACCGAGGCAGCTTCCCTTTCCTTTAGTATCTTCAAAATATCCTCGTGTCTTTTTGAATAAAACATCTGTTTGCCCTCGCTTTCGTTTGTTTTCGATTTTGATTATATTTTACCGTTTTTTTGAATGTTTGTCAATATTCTCGCCGATATTGATTATTTGTTTTCAAAATGCTAAAATCAAATCAAAAAAAGACAGGAGCAAAATTATGAAAAAAATAAATCTCCCCTCAGAAATGACCTCGGTCAGCCTTCATGCCATAGGAGAGCTTGTCACGGAGCAAAGAGCACTGCCCGATATCGCAGACGACGAGGTACTTTTAAAGGTTGAAAGCTGCGGTATCTGCGGAAGCGACATCGGCAGAGTTTTCAAAAACGGTACATATCACTTTCCAACCGTTATAGGTCATGAATTTGCCGGCGTTGTTGTCCACGATAATGAAGATGAATGGACGGGCAAAAGAGTAAGCGTTTTTCCTCTGCTTCCCTGCTTTGAGTGTGATGCTTGCAAGGCACAAAACTACGCCTGTTGCAATAACTATAACTATTACGGCTCTCGCTGCGACGGCGGATTTTCACAGTATTTGGCTGTAAAAAAATTCAATCTCGTTCAATTGCCCGATAATGTATCATATGAAGAAGGAGCAATGTGCGAGCCCGCCTCCGTTGCCTGCCATGCTGTGAAAAAGCTGTCGATCTCGGACGGAGAAAGGGTACTTATTTCAGGCGCAGGACCTATCGGAATAATTGCCGCAAGATGGGCAATAAGCCTTGGCTCAAAAGAGGTAAAATTCATCGAAAACGATCCGATGAAAATTAAATTTGCCCGATCACTGGGCTTTGATATTATGAGCGATGGAGAAAAATTCGATTGTGCCATTGAGGGAACAGGTGCTTCTGCCCCACTTGCAATGATACTAAAAGCCGTAAAAGCAAGAGGTAACATAGTTCTCATGGGGAATCCGGGCAGCGAAATTACGCTCTCCCCGAAGGATTATCAGCAGATTCTCCGCTCCGAGCTTCATCTTCTCGGAACTTGGAATTCCTCATATGCAGACTTTGATAATGATTGGAAGGACACACTCAAAGCAATTTCCGAAAGCAAGCTGGTAATTTCCGACCTGATTACTCACCGTGTTCCTCTCACAATGGCACATAAAGCACTCGCCATGATGCGTGATAAAAAAGAATTTTTTGTTAAGGTGGTAACTGATAATGAAAAATAAGATATCCCCCTCCATGATGTGCGCCGATGCGCTGAATCTTGGAAGCACACTGAAAGAATTTGAGGAAAACGGTATTGAATATCTGCATATAGACATTATGGACGGAACTTTCGTACCAAATTTTACACTCGGTACCGATTATTGTAAAATCCTGAAAAATGCAACATCAATTCCACTCGATATACATTTGATGATTGAAAAGCCCGAGGAAAGGCTTGATTGGTTTCCTATAGGAGAAAATGATATGGTTTCCGTTCATGCCGAGAGCACAAAACATCTTCAAAAAGTGTTGAGAGCCATAAAGGATAAGGGCGCAAAGGCGTTTGCTGCGCTCAATCCCGCAACACCGATTTGCTTTCTCGAAGAAGTGCTTGATGATATCGACGGCGTACTCATCATGACAGTAAACCCCGGATTTGCAGGTCAAAAGCTTGTGCCGCAGACCCTTGACAAAATAACAAGAGTCCGCAAATTGCTTGATGAAAACGGAAAAAAAGCTTCAGAAATCGAGGTTGACGGAAATGTCAGCTTTGAGAATGCAGAAAAAATGAAAAAGGCAGGGGCGGATATTTTCGTTGCGGGAACATCGAGCGTTTTTAAGAAGGACTTGACGCTCACAAACGGAATAATAAAGCTAAGATCATTTATTGCTGATTAAAATCTCGCATTTTATTGACTTTTGTCTTTGATAGTGATATAATACAAAAAAACAGCGGAGGCTATTCTTATGAAGCAATATCTTATTCCGAAAAACGGCAATTTTTACAAAGCAAATCTCCATAGACATACCGTTATCTCCGACGGTTCTCTTACACCCGAGGAGGTAAAGCAGGCATATCTCGAAAAGGGATTTTCCATCGTGGCATATACAGACCACGAAATGATCGTGGATCACAGCGATCTGGAGGATGAAAATTTTCTTCCAATAACCGCATATGAGCTTTCGCTCAACGGCACGGGTGACTTGCGCTTCGGCACAAATGTTCCCTCATATCATATCAATTTTTATGCAAAGGATAAGCACAACACCGTCCTTCCCTGCTTCAATGAGGACTATATCTGGGCACCCAACTCAAGAGCCTATATCACGGATGAAATGCGCAAGACAAAATTTGAATTCAAATATACCGTTGACTGCGTGAATTACATAATAAAAAAGGTCACGGAGGCGGGATTCCTCGCTTGCTATAATCATCCCGTCTGGTCGATGCATTCATATCCCGATTATGCTCCTCTCAAGGGACTTTGGGGCGTTGAATGGCACAACCACGCATCGGTTTGCGGCGGTTATCCCGACACGATACAGCCTTATGACGATCTTCTGAGGCTCGGTACCCGTCTCTGCCCCATTGCTACGGATGATGCACATTCGCTCAGAGGAGCATTTGGCGGTTGGGTAATGGTCAAGGCTGAAAAGCTTGAATATTCCACCGTTATGGGAGCACTTGAGCGTGGAGAGCTTTATTCCTCGACGGGACCCGAGATAAAGGAGCTTTATATTGAGGACGGCATTTTACATATTGAAACCGGTGAGGTCAGAGAAATCATGCTGACGACCGAGCGCCGTGTTGCATCGAAGAAGACAGGAAACAATATCACTTCTGCAGAGTTCGATCTCAATAAATATCTGACGGAAACAAAGGAAAAGGCTGATATTGACGAGGAAAAGGCTTATTTCAGGCTCACGGTCACAGATCATGAGGGATATGTTGCCCACACAAGAGCATATTTTGTTGATGAGATAAAATAAAACAGCGGCATTTCATTGATCAAAAACAATGAAATGCCGTTTTTTGAAGGGTTATCGGTGAGGGAATTTAGCCTCTGCGGAGGCAACCGACGCCGCCGTCGGCTCGCGCGACCTTTTAAAAAAGGTCGATCAAAACTTCGAAAAAGGTAATTTTTATTGCTGTTTATCTGTGTTTCTACGGAGAATTGTTGTGAGTTTTATGTAGAAAAACAAACATCAACCCCACACTCGTCATCCTGAACGAAGTGAAGGATCTATGAACGCTAAAGGATGATAAACGGTAGATAGTCACCCTGAGCGGAACGCAGTGGAGTCGAACCGCTTGCGGCAACGCCATCGGCGTTGGGGTATAGTTTCACCGTCTCCGACTATTCGACAAATTACTGTTTGAACATATTTTCTTTTTAAAAAGCCCTTTAACGCCGCTTAAGAGGACGAATTTATTAAAATTATATTACAATTTTAAAATAACACTTGAAAAAGAGAGAAAAATAATATATAATCATGTTAAATATAAATCCCGCGCAAATACTGTCGGAAAGGAAAGGTATTAAGCATGGAAAATTCAAAGAATATGAAAACGGGCACGATGATATTCGATATCCCCCACAAAAAGGAAGAATCCACAAAGGAAATGCTCCGCACGGTTTATGATGCCATGAGCGAAAAGGGATATAATCCCATAAATCAGATCGTCGGATATCTTCTCTCCGAGGATCCCACATATATCACAAACCATAAGGGAGCAAGAAGCCTCATCCGCAAGATCGACCGTGATGAGCTTCTCAACGAGCTTGTAAAGGACTATCTTGGTGTTTGATAAAAATGTCAAATGAAAGCTTTTTGAAATTCGTATCTCTTGGCGGCGGAAAAGAAGCCGATATGTCTTCTCTTCCGCCTCTTGTTCTTGCAATAGGTAATTTTGACGGAGTTCATCTCGGACACAAAAGACTGATAAAAGGTGCGGTTTCATTTGCAGAGCAGCTTAACAGCAATGGAAAAAAAGCCGCAAGCGGCGTTTTTTGCTTCTCTGTTCCGCCTGCCGATCTTCTTATGAAGTCCCCACCACCACATATAACCACACTTGATGCAAAACTCAAAATTTTTGCATCTCTCGGTGCGGAATATGCTGTTATCTGTGATTTTGCTTCTGTCAAGGATATGGAAGCCGAGGATTTCATCGGGATACTTAAAGATAAATGCTCTTGCATTTCAATTGTGTGCGGCTTCAATTTCAGATTTGGCAAAAACGGGCTTGGAACTCCCGATATGCTTAAAAAAAGCGAATTTTTTGGTGAGAACGCCTTTGTTTTTGATGCTGTTTCAGATGATAAAGGTGCAATAAGCTCCAGCAGGATAAGAAAAGCTGTTTCAGACGGCGATATTGAACTATCCAACCGCCTTCTCGGTCATCCCTTTTCGATAAGCGGAAAGGTGATCCACGGAAAGGCTCTCGGAAGAAGTCTCGGTCTGCCCACTGTAAACCAAAGCTTTGACGAAAATTCACTTATCCCCCAAAAAGGTATATATGTGAGTTCTGTGATCATTGACGGAGAACGCTTTTCTGCTGTAACAAACATTGGCAAAAGACCTACATTTGAGGATGGAGATACAGTGAACTGCGAAACGCACATTATTGATTTCGAGGGCGACCTTTATGAAAAGGATATTTCGGTACGCCTTCACAAAAAAATCAGAGATGAAAAAAAATTCTCTTCTCCAGAGGAGCTTGTCCGTGCAATAGAGCAGGATATTAAGACCGCAAAAAACTATTTTTCCTAAGTTTTTAATTTAAACACAGAGGTGAGCACTTTGTTTTCTTTTTGCAAAAGAGTCATCGCACTTCTTTGCATAATGATATTCTCGGCAGTTTATTTACTGCCGACCTTTGCCGTGTCTCCCATACCGATCCTTGACGATGCAAAAGCGGTCTATTTTTATAATGTAGAACAAAAAACCGTAATGGCGGAAAAGGATGCTGACATCCCCGTTTATCCCGCATCGACAGTCAAAATAATGACAGGTCTTGTTGCCATCGAAGCACTCTCCTCAAGGCTCGGTGAAAATATCAAGATCACCGAGGAAATGCTGAAGGGTGTTACGGGAAACAACATAAAGCTGAAGGCAGGAGAGGTCGTGACCGCCCTTGATCTTCTTTACGGTCTGCTTGTGGGAGGAGCGAATGATGCAGCGTCGGCACTTGCCTTCACGGTTGCCGGCAGCATCGAGAATTATACCGCTCTTATGAATGCAAAGGCAATACAGCTCGGTGCGCTCGACACAAATTATACCAATGTTTCGGGAATGCACGATCCCGCAATGGTCACAACTGCATATGATACCTTTCTTATAGCAAAGGCGGCATCGGAAAATTCCATCTTCACCGAAATATCCTCCGAGAGCAGATATCAGATGCCGAAAACAAATCTTTCCTCCGAGAGAAATATTTATAACAAAAATTATCTTATCTCACGCTATACCGAAACAAAATATTATAATAAATATGTAAAAGGGCTGAACTCCGGCTCAACAACTCAGGGCGGATATTGCCTTGCCACCTTAGCTAAAAAGGGAGGACAAACATATATCTGCGTTGTCCTCGGAGCTGCTGAAAAGGACGGGGACATCTGCTCCTATACCATTGCAAATTCTCTTATAAATTGGGCTTTTTCCTCATACGGATATGTTGAGGTCATATCAAAGGATATGCTTGTTTGCGAGGTCAAGGTTGATCTTTCAGAGGATATTGACCATGTAACACTTCGTCCCGCAAGCTCACTTACTGTCTTTCTGCCGCTTGATATCGACAAGGAAAAGGATCTTGTCTATAGTCACAAGATCGCTGCGCCCAGCCTTACAGCTCCGGTTGAGGAAGGTCAAATTGCCGGATTTATCAGCGTTGAGCTTGACGGAGAGGTTCTCGGAAGCGTTGATCTTGTAACAATGAACAAGGTCGACCGAAGCGAATTTCTTTACGGTTTGCAGAGAATAAGAAATTTCACAACCTCCCGTCCTTTCGTTATAACCGTGATAATTTTTATTGTTCTTTTCGTTGCGTATATTTTGTCCAATGCTTTTTTCGGAACAAGTAAAAAGCAAAGAAGATATCATCACAAAAAGAGATAGATAAGGAGTGTTGAAATGCTTTTCTTTTACATCAGACACGGAACGCCTACATATAATCCCGATGCGCTCACCCCCCTTGGAAAAAGGCAGGCTGAGGCGATAGGAAAAAGACTTGCCATGTACGGAGTTGACAAAATTTTTTCTTCCACCTCAAACCGAGCTTATGAAACTGCCATCCCAACCTCGGAGCTGCTCAGAAAAGAGATAGTTCAGCTTGATTTTGCAAACGAAAGCCACGCTTGGCATGATTTTGCCGTCGATATCGGGGAAAATAAAAAAACTTGGGCAATGGCACTCCCGGAATATAAAGCTCTTTTCTCAAGATCGGATGTTTTAACCATGGGAAGAGATTGGCATAAGCATCCCTTGTTCGCCGAAACCAATTTTTCGGCAGGAGCGGAGAGAGTTCAGAAAGAAGCAGACGCTTTCTTTGCCTCTCTCGGATATGAGCATGATCTCGAAAACAACCGATTCAAGGCTGTAAAGCCCACAAATGAAAGAATTGCAATGTTTGCTCATCATGGATTTGGAATGATTTTTCTTTCCTGCATTCTCGATATCCCATACCCCGCACTTGCCACAAAATTTACTATCTGTCATTCGGGAATGACCGTGATAGAATTTGCGGGCGATGATATCGTTTACCCAAAAGTTCTTCAGCTTTCCTCCGATTCCCACCTTTATAGGGAAGGAATAATGACAGGATATGATAATATAATAAGATTTTAAAGCAAAAAGAGTTGATTTACCTATCAACTCTTTTTCTTTATGCAATTTTCGATACCGAAGTAAACAGTAATTTGTCGGTGAGGGAGTTTCGCCTCTGCGGAGGCGACCGACGCCGCCGTCGGCTCGCGCGACCTTTTAAAAAAGGTCGATCAAAACTTTGAAAAAGGTAATTTTTATTGCTGTTTATCTGTGTTTCTACGGAAATTTTACAGAAATTTCATGTAGAAAAACTTAGCATCAATTTACTCTCGAGTCATTCTGAGCGTAGCGAAGAATCTACGAGCGCTAAAGGTTGATAATCTCACAGCAGTCAAAAACGAGCGGAACGCAGTGGAGTCGAACCCATAGGGCAATGCGACAGCATTGGGGTATAATTTCACCGCCTCCGACTGTTCGACAAATTACTGTTTATCCATCATCAACAGCTTAAGGACATCCTCGGAATTGGTATCCGGCTTCACCTTCGGCATCACAGCCCTTATGATGCCGTTCTCATCAATAATAAATGTCGTTCTCACAACGCCCATGCTTACCTTGCCATAAAGCTTTTTTTCCTGCCAGACGCCATACGCCTTTATCGCTTCAAGCTCGGGATCGGACAAAAGTATAAATGGCAGTGAATGCTTTGATGCAAAATTCTTATGAGAATTTACGCTGTCTCGGCTGATTCCAATAACCTCTGCGCCAAGTTTTTTATATTCTCCGTAATCCGCACCGAAGGCGCAAGCCTGCCTTGTGCAGCCGGGTGTATTATCCTTGGGATAAAAATAGAGCACGACCTTTTTGCCTCTGAAGGATTCAAGGGAAACGCTCTCTCCCTCGGAATTTTTCAGTTCAAAATCAGGTGCTTTCATTCCAATATCCATTATCAATTCTCCTTTATGATATATCTTTCTATAAATAAACGGGATAGAAAAACCATCCCGTTTTTATTCATTTTCTTCCGAAAAATCCGCCAAGCTTGTCCCCGATACTGCCAAGCTTATCCAGATCTATTTTAGCCTTAATACCGTCCACCAGCTTTTCAATCTGATCGTCGGGAAGGTCTATACCTATAAGCTCTTCAACTGTTTTTATGGGATCAGCCTTGAATTTTCCCGCAATTTCTTTATCACTTTTTATTTTTTCGACAATTTCTTCAATCTTTTCTTTGATATCCATATTGATCTCCTCTCATTTTTATAATTATTATATACTTTTTTCCACACCTTGTCAACAGCTTTCAAAGGATTTCTCATATTCAAGCTCAAAGTATTAAGAGAAAAACAAACCGCTGCTGCGACAAGAAAAACCGTAATATCCCCCGAGAGCTTTGTTTCACAGGTCAGCATGATGCGCTGAAAAAATCCGTGAAGCAAATATATAGGGAGTGTATTTTGCCCCAAAATACAAAAAAGATGCGGCAACCTTATTCTGAAAAGAATGGATATCCAACCAAGAGCGAAGAGGATCAGAAAAGCCCTGATGATCATTTCTCTCGGATAACTATATGAAAAAGACCCGTAAAGCATCTTGATGCTCGCCCATTTACCGCAGAGAATAAATATCAAGGAAAAAGGAACGAGGAAAGACACAGAAGGAATGCGAATTTTGCCTTTTCCGCAAAAATTGCCAAGCATAAAAAATGGCAAAAAAGCAAAAAATCTGCCGATCGAAAGAAAATACATATTGATATCCGCAAGCGGAAACAAAAGCGAAAGAGCAACCGCTATTGCAAGAGCAAAATAGCATATTTTCCCCTTCACACGAGAAATGACCGGAAGGAGCAGTGAATAGAGCATCAGCGCAAAGATATACCAAAGATGCCAATATGGAGTAAAAAATGCCCCAAATGTCAAGTTCTTATTTCCGATAAAGAAAGAATCAAAAATCAGATACAAAAGTTGAAAAACAACATAAAAAGGCAAAAATTTTTTCAGAATTTTCTTCGGTTTATCCGGAGAAAAATATCCCGAAATAAAGATAAACGCCGGGATATGAAAGGAATAGATGATCCGATATACTCCGGATCCCACACCACCGCAAAGCTCGAGAAAATGCCCAAGCACAACGGAGAATATGAGCAAGCCTTTTATCCCGTCGATCCGCTCATCTCTCATTTTATCCCCCCTCACAGTGCGAGTATACATTTTTTTCTCGCACTTTTCAAGGGGATTTATTATCTTTTAAATCTCTTTTAAGGCTTTTTTAAGAATTGATCTCGCCTGGTCTTATCTGCGGGATTCTTGATATTATAACAGCAGCGACGGTAGTTATAACTATCTCGGGAAGCATATAAAGTCCGTTATAGACCGCTGAATATATCAGTGCAAGCACCTGTCCGTCAAAGATCGAGAGTATTTTCTGTCCCCACTCCGCAGGAAACTGGTCGGGCGAGGAGAAAAACCACTCCGCATATGAACCGTAAAAAATATATCCCGAAAGAATATGGCAAAGATATCTGCACGAGGTTGCGACAAGAGCACCGGTTGCTATTCCGAGAGTCCTTTTTTTCATTTTTCTGAAAGCTCCACCGACAAAAAGGATACCATATGCAAGAATATAGTCGATGAAAATGATGCATATCGCATAAAACAATGGCTGACCGCCATCCTCAATAGGCAGGAACAGCGCAAGAATTACAGACGATTTGCCCATGAGGATATCAAGGATCATCTGAATGAGCGCATAGGTAAGCGATGTGAACAAGCCCCATTTTAGTCCGAAAATATAGGAAACTATAACTATCGGAAGCATACTTGCAATGGTGAATGAGCCACCATATGGCAGGCTGATGCCGGGGATAAGTCCGCAGATGACCGCAAGAGCCGTTGCCAGTGCGATCATAATTGCGCTGAGGGTAAGACGATAGGTTTTAAAATTCTTTTTTGTATTCATTTGAATACTCCTTTCTCATGTGAAAAGGCAGCCCCACGAATAGACGTGTAGCTGCCGTAAATACAAAAAGAGCATCAAACAACTTCCTACGCCGGTATTATCCGTATCAGGTTATAAGGGTTCGGATCTCTCCGTCTCAGCCAAAGGCACCCCCGCGTGTGACTGCGGTCACATATTTAATTTTTGCAGGAATATTATACACCCATTTTTTCATCTTGTCAAGACAATTATTACATTTTTATTAATTTTTAGGAAAACTCTTGAAAAATGACTTTCAATGGTGTATAATGTGATTTAGAAAACCACAAATGGAGGTATGGTGTACCATGGATGACAATTCTCTGCTCCAAATTATTGATTCTCATCTTTCGGAAAATCTTCTTAGATCAAATGACATTCCCTCTCTTGACCTTTATCTCGACCAAATACTGACACTCGTTGCCGATAAAACAGGCAAGGATTCGGAAAATGGCGGTCTTACTAAAACCATGATAAATAATTACAGTAAGGACGGACTTATAAAGCCGATCAAGGGTAAAAAATATTCTAAAGAACACATCATTCAAATGATGGTGATCTTTTATCTCAAGGGCATTCTCTCTATCGGAGATATCAAAAGAATACTTGACGGCGTTTATTCTGATGAAGAATTTGATGGAGAAAAGCTTATTGCTGCATATGATAAATTCCTTGATATCAAAGCTACAGAGGGCGAATTTTGCTCAAAAATACTCAGTCATTTCACAAAAAAAGGCGAGCTTGATCCGGAAAAAACAGATGAGTTTCTTGTGATGCTGATGTCGCTTGTTTCTCTATGCGACTGTCTTAAGGGCTGCGCACTTCAGATGATCGAAGCAAAATACCCACCTGTCATAAAGGAAGAAAAGCCAAAGGAAAAAAAGTCGAAAAAGGAAGCCGAGCAATAAAATAATTCTTCTTCCCTATTGACAAACAGTAATTATTGTTGTATAATAATCTTGTTGACAAATCAACAAGTGGAAAAGATTAAATTTTTAGGAGATATATATGAATAACTATGTAGTTTTCACCGATTCGGCTTGCGATCTTGCTCCCGAGCTTCTTCGTGAATGGGGAGTTGAATGCCTTAGCCTTACCTTCCGTTTTGAGGGAGAGGATAAAGAATACGAAAACGGTGAAATGCCGGTTTCGGATTTTTACAACAGAATGAGAGAAAATGGGGTTGCAAAGACAGCCGCCATCAACAGTGAATCCTTCCGCACGGCATTTGAGAAAATTTTGAAGGAAGGAAACGACCTGCTTTATCTCGGATTTTCCTCGGGTCTCAGCGCAACATTTGCATCGGCAAAGATTGCAGCAGATGAGCTGGCAAAGGAATACCCCGAAAGAAAGATCCTCGCCGTTGATAGCCTTGCGGCATCCGCAGGCTTCGGACTTCTTCTCTACCTCACTCTTGAGGAAAAGAAAAAAGGCGCAACTATTGAAGAAGTAGCAGCGTTCGCAGAAAACAACAGACTGAAAATATGCCATTGGTTCACGGTCGATGACCTAAAATACCTCAAGAGAGGCGGCAGAGTCAGCCCCGCAGTTGCACTTGTTGGAACTGTTCTCGGAATCAAGCCCGTACTCCATGTTGATAATGAAGGACATCTCATCAAAAAATTCACCGTCAGAGGCAGAAAGGCTTCTCTTAACGCAATTGCCGATAAATTTGGCGAGCTTGCGGAGAACACAAAGGGCGGAACGATATATATATCACATGGCGATTGCACCGCAGATGCAAATGCACTTGCTGATATCATGAAAGAAAAATACGGCGTGAATGTTGAGATCATCACCTATGTAGGTCCCGTTATCGGCGCCCATTCCGGCCCCGGTACCCTTGCCCTCTTCTTTGTTGGCAGAGAGAGATAAAAAATATGAAAAAGCCGCACAAGCGGCTTTTTTCTATGCAAATGGAAAGCTTCATATTGGCAATTTTGTCGGAGTGACAGGATTTAAGAACCTAAATTTGCGCTATTATATGTGGTAATTGTTTATCCTCACTGCGCAAATTGATCCATCTTGCGTTTTTCGCAAAATGGAGAGCTTCAAATCGGTAATTTCGGGCTAAATAGCAAAAGGGATGCAAGATGCATCCCTTTTGCTATTTGGTCGGAGTGACAGGATTTGAACCTGCGGCCTCATGGTCCCGAACCATGCGCACTACCAAACTGTGCCACACCCCGGTATTTCGTTTTCAGACCTATGTATTGTACCACACAAACAGCATTTTGTCAAGTATTTTTTTCTTTTTTCGCTTTTATTTAGAAAATAGCCTGATTCACAAATTAGGCAGTATTTTTCTTATGACAATAAACAGTAATTTGTCGGTGCGATGAAAAAACGCAAATCTGTAGGGGACGGCGACCTCGACGTCCCATTTTTCATTTAAAATTCACGGTTATTTCATGTTTTTTAGGGACGTCGTGGTCGCCGTCCCCTACAAAAAACATCTCCGACAGTTCGATAAATTATTGTTTGAATGTGATGATACAAAAATGGGGCTGAATCAAAGCTTGTGACGCAGCCCCGTTTTTATTATCTCTTTATCAGCCTTGCCTTGAAGCCGTTTGAAACACCTGCGGCGTTTGCATCATCGGTATCAATATGCATCTCAAGTCTGAAATCCTTATGCACTCTCACCTGGACATCATAGAAAAGGCTTCTTCTCTCACCCGAAAGCTCAACATCAACATAATCACAGTCATGGAGTCCGAATGCCCTGCCCTCGTCCTCACTCATATGTATATGACGGTTGGCAATTATACATCCCTCATCAAGCATTACGATTCCTTTAGGGCCGATAATCGTGATCGGTGACGAGCCTTCAAGATCGCCCGATTCTCTTACGGGTGGCTTGACCTTAAGAAGATAGCTATCTGTTCTCGATATCTCGACCTGAGACTTTTTCCTCTCGGGGCCAAGGACACGAACACCTTCGATCGCTCTCATTGAAGGGCCGACGATGGTAAGCTGTTCACGGCAAGCATACTGCCCGGGCTGTGAAAGATCCTTCAGCTTTGTAAGCCTATAGCCTTTACCGAATAGCGTCTCAACATCCTCAGAAGTAAGGTGAATATGGCGATTGGAGATTCCAACTGGAATATCTCCCTCGGTTTTCCCCCCATCCCTGACACTTTCTATAACTTTATTCACAAGAGCTTTAAGCTCCGATTCGGTATATTTCATATCTGACCTCAAATAATTCTGAAATTATCCGCCATAACGCATCTGCGGCGGCGTGTGAACGATCTTGCGGAGGTGATTCCCTCTCCCGTAGGGCCGGCAATTGTAAATGTTGTATGTCCCTCTCCGCCAAAGCCGATTCCCGCATAGGAAGGCGCATTTTTGACAAAAATTGTGGTTTCAACCGCCTTTGCGAAGGCTGAAAGATGGTCTATATTTTTCGAGTGCATATGTGCGGTATGGCGGTTTCCGTGTTCAGCCTTTACCGCAAGCTCGATCGCCTGCTCGATATTTTCAACTCTCACAATCGGAAGGATCGGCATCATCAGCTCATGCTGAACAAAATCGTGCATAAAGTCTGTCTCGCAAATAATGCAGCGAACATTCTTATCAACATTTATGCCGATCTTGGCAAGAATCACATCCGCATCTCTTCCAACACAAGCACGGCTGACGGTCTTAACTGTCTTTCCCGCCTTATTTGTCTTTTCTTCAAGAACGATCTTTGAAAGAGCGTCTGCCTGCTCTGCGTTTATCATATATGCACCGCACCTCTTCATTTCGCCTATCAGCTCATCTGCAATATTTGAAAAAGCAAATACTTCCTTTTCAGCGATGCAAGGAAGATTATTATCAAAGGTACATCCGTCGATTATATCCTTTGCGGCTTTTCTGATGTCTGCTGTATCGTCAACGATAACAGGAGGATTTCCCGCACCTGCGCCGATCGCCTTTTTACCCGAGGAAAGCACAGCCTTGACAACTCCGGGGCCTCCTGTGCAGACAAGAAGTCTTATCTTGGGGTGGCTCTGCATGACAGAAGCACTTTCAAGAGTTGGCTTATCCATTGAGCAGACGAGAATTTCGGGACCTCCAGCATTTCTTGAAGCACGGTTTACAAGGTCTACCGCATAGTTCGATACGCAGATCGCTCCCGGATGGGGATTGAAAACAACGCCGTTTCCTGCGGCGATCATACCGATGGAGTTACAAATAACAGTCTCGGAGGGATTTGTACTGGGAGTTATTGCTCCAACAACACCAAACGGTGCCATTTCGGTGAGGGTCAGACCGCAGTCGCCTGTCTTTGCCTCGGAAACAATATCCTCCGTGCCGGGTGTCTTTTCAGCAACAAGAATATGCTTGAGTCTCTTGTGCTCGACCTTTCCCATACCCGTCTCCGCAACTCCCATTTCAGCCATAACGGCGGCTTCTTCGATGGTCAGACGGCGAATTTCGGTGATGATCTTCTCTCTCTGCTCAACCGTCATGCTTCGAACAGCTCTATATCCTCTCTCTGCCGCATCAATTGCCTCGTTCATATCCGAATATATTCCGAGGAGTGTTCTTCCCTCATATGAAACAGAGGTATATTTTTTTGCGGAAGCGGAATTTCCCTTTATTATATTTTCAACTATCTGCCTGATCTCGGCCTCTGTAATATTTGCCATTTTCAAAACCTCAGTATATCATTTCAATATCGTTTTCCTCGCAGAAGGAAAGCCAAGCCGTGCTCGGCTCACTATCGGTAACTATCATATCTATATCGGAAAGCTCACAAATTCGGATGAAGGATTTTTTATCCATTTTTTCCGTATCAAGTGCCAGTATCCTTCTCTGGGCGCAACCAAGCATCGCCTGCTTTATTCTGCAATCATTTTCATTTGAATCGGTGACGCCAAAGCTCATGTCAAGTCCCTTGCAGGAGATGACAACTGTATCCACATGATATGAATCTATCATTTTTTCCGCAGACGAGCCGCCAAGGGAAAGCGCTCCCTTTTTGAGCATTCCGCCGGTGGAAAGCACCGTCCAATCGGGCTTATCCGCAAGCTCAAGCAGAACCTTAACCGAATTTGTTATGATGGTAAGATCCTTTTTATCCTTTAATTTCTTGATAAGATAAAGGGCAGTTGAGCTGGAGTCCACCATAAGACGCTCACCGTCTCTTATATGCTCCGCCAGCTTTTCGGCAATTTTTTCTTTTTGCTCAACATTAACTCCCTCTCGCACATTATAAGGAAGATCGAGAGCGGAAATATTTCTTGAAACCGCACCGCCATATGTTTTTGAGGCGATACCCTCCTTATCCAGCTTATCAAGATCTCGGCGGATAGTCTCCTCGGTAACTTCAAATTCCTTCGCAAGCTCGCTGACGATAACCTTACCGCTTGAGCTTAGCCTTGAAATTATCTTTCTTCTTCTTTCTATCGCAAGCATTTATCTTTCTCCTTAAAGAATACTTTCCCAAAGTCTTGGGTCGGGTCCCGCAATTACGGAGGAATCAAGGAAAAGTCCGTCTTCGATTCCTGCCTTTGCACGCTCGATGGAGGCTGTTACACTTGAAACGCTTCCGGTGAGGATGACATATGATTTTCCGCACATTCCCTTGGCAAGTCGAACCTCAACAAGCTCAACGAGCGCAGTTTTTGCCGCCGTATCTGCCGCCACAACTGCACTTGCAGCAGTGAATGTCTCGATGATCCCGATGGCTGCCTTGTTTTCAACCTCAAGGCATCCGCAAATTGCGCCCTGCACCGTCTCATGAGGATTTCCGAGAATAAATTTGTCGATAAGCATAGCGGAATTATAAGCCTCTGCCGCCTCTATCGCCGCTTTGACTGCGCTGATCTCACCTGCAATTGTGGCAAGATATTTTCCGGGGCAAACGGGATTCGCCTGAACCACATCAACCTCTGCTGTTTTCAGCATGATGTCGGTGGCTGTAATGCCCGATGCAACCGTTTTAAATTCTATCATTCCAAGTGCTTTTTTCATTTCATTACCTTACTATTTTTATGTATTTTTGTGATACGGATTCGATCCTTCCGTCGATTGATGCGTGGATATCAACACCAAGCGCACTATCGGGAGCCTTTGCGATAACATCGCCCTTTTTCACACTGTCGCCTTCCTTTACGCAAGGCACAGATGGTGCTCCTATATGCTGAAGGAGCGGTATTTTAACGGTTTTCACCTCGATTTTCCCCTCAAGAGGAGCGGGAACATCATATTTATTAAGTCCGAGCCTGCTGCGAAGTCTGTCAAGGGAAACACGATGAAGATTGCTGTCTTTGCGCTCATATATCTTCGGTTCTTCGGCTCTAAATCCGTTTTCTCTCGCCTTTGCCTTAAGCTCGGCAATAAGACTTCTTGGGGAAAGTCCCTGGGGGCATGAATAAGCCTCGCAAAGACCGCATCCCGAGCAGAAAAGAGACTCGGCAAGCTTATAGACATCCCCTCTGCCGCCGTTTGAGAGAACTCGCATGACCATATGAGGCTCAACGCCATATCCGAGGTTATGTCTTGAACAAAGCTCTGTGCAGCTTCTGCACTGGCAACAAACAGACATGGCACGGCGAAGTCCGATCTTCGCATTGCGCTTTTTATTCATCACCGCAACATTGTCTGAAGGCAATACCAGAAGTGCATTTGTGGTCTTTGTAACTACATCTGCGTCGGATACGATCTTTCCCATCATAGGGCCACCGCTTATATATTCCACATCCTCAGTCGTAAGACCGCCCGCATGCTTTACAAGCTCGGAAAGCTTTGTTCCGATGGGGACACAGAGAGTAACGGGAGAAGCTACCTCGCCTGCAACGGTCACGAATTTTTCGGTAACCGGTCTGCCGCTTATGGCGTTATAAACATTATAAACCGTTTCGGTATTGCTCACCATAACTCCCACCGATGCAGGGAGCTTTCCCGGTGGAACAGTTCTTCCTGTAACCTCTTTTATGAGTATCAGCTCATCGCCTGCGGGGTAGACAGAGCCAAGCACCGATATCGACAGCCTTTTATGCTCACCGATCTCAGCCTCAAGTGCCTTTATCGCATTCTTATAATGTGCCTTGAGAGCAATAATGCCCTTTTCAGCACCGACTGCATCGAGAATTTCTTCGAGAGCAGTCAGAATTTCGTAGGTGTATTCCTCAAGAAGCTGTCTGTGGAGCTTCAAAAGCGGCTCGCATTCGGCACAGTTCAATATCACCGTGTCGATGCCCTCCGAAAGCTTTCCATATGTGGGGAAGCCTGCGCCGCCCGCACCCACAACTCCGCTTTTCCTGAGAATTTCCTTAAGTTCTTTTAATTTCATTTTTATTTAAGGTCGGGAATGCCGCTTTCATCATCAATTATGCCGACGATTGCCGCATCAACGGGAGAATTTGCGCAGTCAAGACCGATTCTTGCCGCACTTCCGAGAGTTACAAGAACAAGCTCGCCAATACCTGCGCCAACATTGTCAACCGCAACAACTCTCTGACAGTTGCCTGTTTTTGCAAGAGCCTCAACTATCATGAATTTGCTGCCTATGAGCTTTTCGTTTTTTCTTGTGGAAACAACACTTCCCACAACCTTTCCGATCATCATATTTATCTGCTCCTTTTTAAAGAGATTTTTTTACAATTTCAAACAGTATTTATCGAACTGTCGAAGCCGTAATCCGTAGGGGCGATCATTGATCGCCCGTCTCATAAACAGCTCAAAATATCGTTATTTTACGCCGTTTGTTTTTTCGGGCGATCAATGATCGCCCCTACAAATTTCGTTTTCACTCACCGACAAATTCCTGTTTCCCCATCAAAACCGTTTATTTCCCGGGCGGCGTGCTCCCCACGGAAGCACACTGCCCGGAAAACAAACCGCTTTTGCGGTCTGTTTTCCGTTTTTCTCTTACTTGAGAGAGGGAAGGATCTTTTCAACATCTGCGTGAGGACGGGGAATCACATGAACTGCAACGATCTCGCCAAGCTTTGATGCTGCTGCGCTTCCTGCCTCTGCTGCCGCCTTAACTGCGCCAACATCGCCTCTTACCATAACAGAAACAAGTCCGCTTCCGATCTTCTCTGTGCCGATAAGCTCAACATTTGCTGCTTTTACCATTGCGTCTGCCGCTTCGATTGCCGCAACAAGTCCTCTTGTCTCTACCATTCCGAGTGCTTCAAGTGCCATAATATATTACCTCCTTAAATTATTTCAAATTACTTAAGTGTTGGAAGGATCTTCTCAACATCTGCATGAGGACGGGGAATTACATGAACCGCAACAAGCTCACCAAGGTGAGATGCAGCAGCACTTCCTGCCTCTGTTGCCGCTTTAACTGCGCCAACATCGCCTCTTACCATAACGGATACAAGTCCGCTACCGATCTTCTCTGTTCCGATAAGGGTTACATTTGCTGCCTTTACCATTGCGTCTGCCGCCTCGATTGCCGCAACAAGTCCTCTTGTTTCTACCATTCCAAGTGCTTCAAGTGCCATGATCATTTATCTCCTTTTTTATTTTTTACTGTTTTTTTAGCCGTGCTCGGCTTTTTTGTTTCCTTTTTTTGAGGCTCTTCCGTTTTTTCCTCTGTCTTCTCCTCTGCCTTCTTTATTCTCGATGCAGAAAGCTCAACAAGACGGACAAGCTCCGGATGCGGATTTGCTATAACAGCGTGTGCCACAGGCTTTTTTATGCAGGATGCACAGGCGTTTTCCACCGCCGCATTCACAGCAGAGACGCTTCCCTCTATCATAAGGGTAACAAGTCTGCCGCCAAGCTTTCGCTCCCAGGAAACGAGAGTTACATCTGCGCTCTTGCACATTATGTCAAGGGCATCTATTGCCGCCGTTACGCCGCTGACCTCAACAAATCCAAGTGATCTCATATTTTCCTCTTAAAAATCAGAGAGTTGGAAGTATCTTCTCAACATCTGCATGAGGACGGGGAATTACATGAACTGCAACAAGCTCACCGAGACGGGATGCAGCGCTGCTGCCTGCTTCTGTTGCCGCCTTAACCGCACCAACATCGCCTCTTACCATAACGGATACGAGTCCGCTGCCGATCTTTTCTGTGCCTATAAGAGTTACCTCTGCTGCCTTTACCATTGCGTCTGCCGCTTCGATTGCCGCAACAAGACCTCTTGTTTCAATCATTCCGAGTGCTTCCATTGCCATTTTTTTAATTTCCTTTCATTAATTTTTATCAAAAGCATTTAATTTGAGCATCTTTTCGGTGGAATCCTCTACATTTGCAATAATATGCTTTGTGATAACTCCCGAAATCTTCTTTGCCGCCTGCTCTGCGGCATCCACCGCTGCGTTTACCGCATCAACGCTTCCTCTGAATTTCACCGCAACGATAAGCGGTACGGGAAGCGCATCTGCATTGCCCGGCTTATTCTTATCAAGGGTTTCAACGGTGACATTCGCCGCCTTACAGCCCGCATCAACTGCGACCATTGCGGCAGTGAGTCCGAAAACCTCGATTATTCCAACTGCTTTTCCCATTTTATCACCCTTAATTATTCATTTACGATGGCGATCTTAAGACCTTCCATCTTAAGGTTGGTTTCAAGCGCCTCGTTGATCTTTTCGAGGGGATATTTGTGAGTTATCAGCTTTTCCATGGGAAGTCCTATCGCTTTTGCACGCTTCAGGAAATCGAATGTGGTTACATAGTCACGGAGGGTATATACCCATGATCCGACAGTTGTGATCTCCTTTGAGCAGATGTCAAAATGAGGATTGATGGTAGCGTCTCCGCCGTTTATAAAGAAGCCAAGCTCGCAAAGTCCGCCGCCGTTGCGGATGAACTTATAGATATTTGCATGAGCTATGGGAGAGCCTGTACACTGGAAGGCGAAATCCGCAAGATAGCCGCCAAAGGCATCCTTGACAGCACCCGAAAGGGCTTCGATTCCCTTGTGTTCCTTGAAGTTTACGGTTTCGTTTGCTCCCATAAGCTTTGCAAATTCAAGTCTCTTTGCCTCACCGTCAACAGCAACGATATTTTCTGTTCCCATTGCACGGAGAACCGCTATACAGATAAGACCGATAGGTCCGCATCCCTGAACAACAACTCTGGAGTTGAAGCGGAGAATGCCGGTTGTCTTTGCTCTTTCAACTGCGTGGATGAGAACTGCGCATGGCTCGATGAGGATTCTTGAATCAAGGTCAAGATCGCTAACATTAAAGATAGTAGATCCGCCTCTTACGAGTATGTAATCCGCAAACCAGCCGTTGAGCTTCTTATCGTCGTCGGGAAGCAGACCGTAAACATCCGCACCGCCAACATTCTGTTTGTTAAGATCAAACATGGTGATATCGGGGTTGTCCTTAAAGATCATGCAGGTGACGACCTTATCGCCAACGCCCAGTGGCTTGCCTGCGCTGTCTTTCTTGACATTCTTTCCGACCTTTACAACCTCGCCCGTTCCCTCATGACCGAGAACAACGGGAATAAGAGAAAATGGGTCGCGCTTAAATTCGTGAGCATCTGTTCCGCAAACACCGCAGCCCTCGACCTTAACGAGAATGTCATCATCGCCAAGCTCGGGAATGGGATGCTCCTCGATATCAAAATGCTCAAGCCCGGTCAGCATCGCAACTCTGCTCTTTTCGGGAATTTTTCCGCATGAAGCAGAGCATTTTGGTGCTAAAGCATCGTTTCCGATGTTCTGAAGCACCTGTCTGACAATTTTTTCAATATCAGTGGATTTGATATCCATTTTTATTTCCTTTCTTACATTTGAGTTTCAAAATACCGTGCTCCGAAGGCTGAAAGAGCCGTATCCTGCTCCTCGGTACCTCCGCTGACGCCAAGACCACCGATAATTCTGCCGTTCTCCCCAAGAAGAGGTTCACCACCGCCAAAGATCACGATCTTACCGCCGTTCGTAAACTGTATCCCATATAGGCTTTGCCCGGGCTGAGCCAAAGCAGACAGCTTTTTTGTGGACATTTTCAGTGCCACAACCGTATATGCTTTGCCGACAGCCACATCGTAGCTTGCAATATAGGCATCATCCATGCTTTTTACAAGCCTTGGATTTCCCGCACCGTCGGAAATGCAGACAACCGCCTTCACTCCAATCCTTCTTGCCTCACAAAGCACCGCATCGCAGAGTCTTTCGGCAAGAGAGAGAGTCATTTCCTTTTTAGTTTTCAAAGCCGAAACGGTATTTTCAACTATTTTTCTTATTTCAGCCTCGTTCATGGGGCGAAAATTATTTACCAAGCTGCTCAAGAACGAGCTTTGTTATCATTGCAACGGTATCTGCATCTGCACTTCCCTGTGAGCAAGAGCCGCCGCAGCCGTGACAGCTGGGCTTGCCTGCCTTAACATTGGGGCAGATATCTGCGGGGTGCTTACCCTTAAGACCGAACTGACGGCGAATCTCATAAAGTCTCTGAACCTGAGAATCTGTCAGCTGCTTGGGGCCGCCGAGCATCTTTGACTGATAAAGAAGCTGTGCATAGAACTCGAGAGATTCCATCTTATGATAAGCATTGAGGAGGCTATCAGAGAAGGAAAGTGCGCCGTGGTTTGCAAGAAGCACAGCATCATAATGCTGGAGATACTTTGAAACTGCATCCGGGATCTCCTCGGTTGACGGTGTTCCGTATTCAGCTATCGGAACGCATCCGAGAGCGATAACTGCCTCAGGCATGATAGGCTCTGTCAGCGGAATGCCTGCAATAGCGAAGGATGTTGCATAGAGAGGATGCGCATGAACAACCGAATTTACATCGGGTCTTTCCTTATAAACTCTCATGTGCATCTTGATCTCGGATGAGGGCTTGAAGCCTGCATTTGCCTGAAGCACCTTACCGTCTTTGTCTACCTTACAGATATATTCGGGAGTCATAAAGCCCTTTGAAACACCTGTAGGTGTGCAGAGAAATTCATTGTCGTTCAGCTTAACGGAAATATTACCGTCATTTGAAGCAACCATTCCCTTTGCGTAGATGCGTTTGCCGATCTCGCATATCTGTTTTTTGATTTCAAACTCGTTAACCATTTTTGTTCTCCTTAGTTTTTATGTAAAATTTTTTTTTTATGTTTGTAAGCAGTAATTTGTCTGCCTTCCCTTGCAGGGAAGGGGGACCGCCTAGCGGTGGATGAGTAGTCACCGCTTCCGAAAATAATCTGTAGAAAAATTGTGTGCTTAAAAGTTACTTTTAACAACGAAATTAAGAATATTCTGTCATTTATAGTTATCAAAAGCGGTGACTACTCATCCACCGCTGGGCGGTCCCCCTTCTCTGCAAGAGAAGGCTAAAAACGCACCGATAAATTATTGTTTATTTTCTCAAATAAGTCAAAATTTCACCCACGCCCTCGCCCGTTTTGGAATTGACAAAAAATATTTTTTTGCATCCTGCAAGGCGAAGCCAATTTTCCGCTCTTTTCGGGTCTGCTTTATCAATTTTTGTGACGATTCCTATGCACTCTCGATTCACCATTGATGTACAGCATGGCGGAAAAAGTGAATAATCATCGTCTGCCGAAATCAGGAGTGCCACTATATCCGCTTCATATGAATAAATCGCAAGTGCCGCTCCAAGTCCGTGGACCTCGGCATATTCTCCCGGCGAATCAATCAGCCAATCGCCGTAATCTATGTACTGTGTTTTGTGATAGCTTATATTTTCTCCTTTAAGTGCCTGCTTCAGTGTTGTTTTTCCAACTCCGTGCCTGCCAACAAGGAGTGTTTTTTTCATCATGTTTTTGTCAGCTGACATACGGTAAAACCGAGAGTTTCCTCGGCATATGAGGTTATTGCCTTGATCGAAGCCTCAACCTCCGAATAGCTTCCCGTTATTATTACGGTTCCGCTGAATCTGTCAACAAAACCAAGCTGTGCGCCAGATGCCTTTATGGCAATATCTCCTGCGATGATCGCAGTTTCAGCAGGGCTTAGGGTCAAAATTCCGATGGCAGACCTTGAATATTCAACAGCAGGATCAAGACCGAGCTTTCTATATAGTATCTCATCGGGATTTGCTATGATGTGAGCAAGAGTTATCTGCTTACCCGGCACAAGCTCCTGAATTATTCTTTGCTTTTCCATTTCTTTTCATCAGCCTCCGATCTTTACTGAAAGTCCGCATTCTTCTGCGACCTTCAAAAGTTTCTCCATTTTTTCTTTCTCGGGAGGTCTTATATGCTCCATTTTATATTTTCTTCCAAGCCCCGCATATTTGTCTGAGCCTATCCTGTGATAAGGAAGCAGATGCAGCTCCATCACACCAATATCATAAGCAAATTTTGCAATGGCTCTTATTTCGTCCTCTGTATCGTTGAAGGTGGGGACAACGGGAACTCTAACTACCATCCTCTTTGCTTCCTTTGCAATGAGTTTTGCGTTTTCAAGGATAAGAGCATTATCCTGTGTTGTAAATTCCTTATGTTTTTCGCCATTCATATGCTTTATATCCATCAGAACGGTATCAACATATGGCAAAAGCTTTTTTATTGTCTCTGCTTTGGCAAATCCCGTAGTCTCAATTGCAGTTGATATTCCCCGCTCCTTTGCAAGCGCAAGAAGTGCCAGAGAAAAATCGTGCTGCACAAGACATTCTCCGCCGGAAAGTGTAAGTCCGCCACCGCCCGAGCGTCTGTAATAAACTCTGTCCCGCTCTACCTCATCGAGAATCTCTCCTGCAGTCCTGTCCTCGCCAACCGTCTTCAGAATCCCCGCAGTATTTATCTGCTCGATCTCAAATGATTGGGATTCGGGGTTACAGCACCATGCACAACGAAGTGGACAACCCTTAAGGAACACAATGGTTCGCACGCCCGGTCCGTCATGGAGCGAAAAACGCTGTATATTGAAAATTCTGCCCTTGACGAACGATAACTCCTGCGTGTTTTCCATTTTCATTTCCTTTCTTTAAACAGTAATTTATCGGTGAGGGAGTTTCGCCTCTGCGGAGGCGACCGACGCCGCCGTCGATCAAAACTTAGAAAAAGGTAATTTTTATTGCTGTTTATCTTTGTTTCTACGGAAATTTTACGAAAATTACATGTAGAAAAACTTAGCATCAATTTACTCTCGAGTCATTCTGAGCGTAGCGAAGAATCTACGAGCGCTAAAGGATGATAAACGGTAGATAGTCACCCTGAGCGGAACGCAGTGGAGTCGAACCCGTAGGGCAATGCGAAGCATTGGGGTATAATTTCACCGTCTCCGACTGTTCGACAAATTCCGGTTTATAAATCAAAAGCCCTGTTGCTCTGTTCTATTGATTATATCCTCCTGAAGTCCCCTTGAAAGGGTTGTAAAGAGAGCGGAATATCCTGCAACTCTCACCACAAGAGATTTATACTTTTCCGGGTTCTTCTGCGCATCACGGAGAGTTTCACGGCTGACCACATTAAACTGCATATGGCTGCCCTTTCTGTCAAAATATCCTCTCACAAGTGCAACGAAGCTCTCAAGTCCGCTTCTGCCGCTGAGGGCGGATGGGTGGAATTTCATATTGAAAAGAGTTCCGTTTGATGCGATATAGTGATCAAGACAGGAGACAGAATTTGCCGCCGCTGTCGGGCCTTTCACATCCCTTCCCGCAGCCGGAGAAACGCCGTCAGCAATTGGGGTATAAGCAAGCCTGCCGTCGGGAGTTGCTCCCGTCTGTGCGCCAAGGGGTACATTTGCCGAAACCGGATAAAGTCCCGCTTGATAAATTCCGCCCCTGGGATTTTTGTATCTTTCAAGAGGCTTTGTATATGTATAGGCGACCTCTCTCGCAAAGGAATCCACCTCATCGTCATCGTTTCCGAATTTAGTCAGCGAAGCGATATCCGAGAGCAGCTCGGAATATTTTTTCTTGTCTTCTTCCGAAGCATCGTTCCTCTTGAGAGTGAGATATACCGTCTTTATGTCCTCTGCGGTCGGCTCTTTTCCGCTCATGAGAAGGCTCTTTATCACATCTTCGGTGAGCTTTGTTGCCATGGAAACATCCATATCCATGCCGTAGTTATCCTCAAGTGCCTTTTTCCAGAATGAAAGGGTATATTTCTTGTCCTCAAAGACAAGCTTTTTCACCGCATAGAGTGCGTCGGTAACATTTGCAATGCCGAATCCCTGTGGGCCTGTGAAGTTATAGACCGCACCGCCCTCCTGAAGGCTCTTTCCTCTGCCGATACAATCCTCAACCATCGAGGACTGGAAAGGAAGCGGACATCTTTCGGCATGAGCCAGGTCAATGGCATTATCTGCATTTACCATAAGCTCGATGAAATATTCCATCTGCTCTCTGTAAGCAGCTTCAAATTCCTCATAGCTCTGCATTGATGAAACATCTTTTGTTTCCGGACCTATCTGAACACCCTTGTCCTTACCGCCCGAAAATACCATTTCAAGGGGACGACACATATTGAAGAATGCCGCATCATGCCAGCCATCCGTTTTTGCCGCCTTCTGCGGCTCAACGCATCCTATTATATTATAGTCTCTCGCATCCTCGAGAGTTAGTCCCCTGCTCTGAAGTGAGGGAATTATAACCTCATCATTATAATAAGCGGGGAAACCGATTCCCGTTCTTGTCAGCTCTGCCGCCCTTATGAGAAACTCGTGGGGCGAGCCGTTCCAAACTCTCACAGAGAACGAGGGCTGCGGCAAAAATACGTGTTCTGTTGCCGTCACCGCCATAAATGAAAGATCATTTGTGGCATCTCTGCCGTATTTATCCTGACCGCCAACGATAAGATTTTGGAAAAGGCTGTATCCCGCAAAGCCCTCGGCAGATGCCGCATCACGAACCTTGTTGAGATCGTTGAGCTTGACCCATATGCAGTCCATAAGCTCCTGCGCCGCTTCACGCGTCAAAACGCCGCCATCAAGATCCTTTTTATAATAAGGATACATATATTGGTCAAATCTTCCGGGAGAAATAGAATGTCCGCTTGACTCTATCTGCAAAAGCATCTGAACGAACCAGAAGGACTGGCAAGCCTCTCTGAAGCTCTCTGCGCCAAATCTCGGAACTCTTGCGCATACAGCAGATATTTCCTCAAGCTCCTTTTTTCTTCCGAAATCAGAGGTGGTCTTTGCCATACTTCTTGCAAGAGCACTGTATCTTTCGGCATATTTGATCGCCGCCTCACAGCTCATTATCACCGCATCAAGAAAATGCGTGCGCTTTGAAAAGTCCGCATCGCCCTGAGAAAGCTTCGCCTTCTCCGCCTTCGCCTCGGCAATGATCCCACTATAGCCCACCGCAAGAACCTTTTTATAATCCACCGTGAGATGTCCGATTCCATTATAAAAATAATTTCCGGGAGTGAACATTCCGTGGTCAATGGCTGTCTTTGCCTCATCCGACATATATGATGTTGCAAGTGCGCTCGTGGTTCTTCCCTTCCAATATTTATATACTTCCGCAAGAGTTGACTTCGTTTCATCGGAAATATAGAAGGGATCTGCGGTTCTGTGTTCCACCGTGTCAAATTCATCCATCAGCCATTCATAGGAATATTCGGGGAATACCTGACAGCTTCTGGGAGCTTTTGTGGCAGAACCGACTATAAGCTCGTTATCTCTGATAGTTATCGGAATATGCTCGAGAATATGCGCAAACGCTTTTGCACGCCTCGTTATGATCGGCTCTCCCTCCGTGGCTTTATATGACTCGGTAAGAAGCACCGCTCTCTCTGCCTCGATCTGAGGCATTTTTTCAAAGAGTGCGTCCACAAGGAGCGATATTCTCGGAGATTTTTCAATGGGTTCCGTATAGAACTTCATGGATTTCTCCTTCATTATGTATGTATTGCAGATGTATTTCTGCTGAAAAATTAACAAAATTTGGTTTCTTGACACATTTTCGATGATATTTTACCACATTTATGTCCGTTTGTCAATAGTTTTATTTGATTTTTGTTTGTTTTATGTTGTTTTTGAGTTTCAAAACAACATTTTCGGACAAAATTTATTTTTTTAAAGTTTTTTTCAAAAAGCTCTTGACAAAATGGGAAAAGCATGGTATAATACCACCTGTTATCCAAAGACAGCAGGTTTCCGTAAAGGCGGCGTCAAGCAGCTCTCCTGCCGAGGAACGATTTTATAACTTGAATATTTTTTGTTATGCAATCTTTCTTCGCGCGCGCTTTTTGGCAAAGCTTTTCGGAGAAAGATTTTTTATATTTTATTGCTAAGTCTGAATTTTCACAATGGGAGGTGAAATGAAATGCCCAGTAATGCAATACTCGAACAGAAGAAACAGACCGTAAGCGATCTGGCAGAGCTTCTCAGAAACTCTCCCGCGGGCGTACTCGTAAACTACAGCGGTATCACCGTTGAGGACGACACAAAGCTCCGTGCGGCACTCAGAAAGGCCGGCGTTAAGTACATGGTCATGAAGAACACTCTCACAGGCAGAGCTTGTGAAGAGGTAGGTCTCGGTGAAATGAAGCAGTACCTTAGCGGTATGACAGCTATCGCTATCAGCGAAAACGACGCTGTTGCTCCCGCAAAGGTAATGAAGGAATATGCCGAGAAGATCGAATCCTTTGAGATTCTTGCAGGTTATCTCGAGGGCGCAGTTGTCGATAAGAACACTGTTATCTCTCTCGCTGATATCCCCTCCAAGGAAGTCCTTATCGGAAAGATCCTTGGAAGTCTCCAGTCTCCTCTTTACGGACTGGCTTATGTTCTCCAGGGAAAGATCGACAAAGAAGGCGGCGAGGCTCCCGCAGAGGAAGCACCCGCAGCAGCAGAGGCTGCAGAGGCTTAATGTCTCACCAAATCAAATGCGCATAAGGATTATCTGCGCAATTTAAACTAAAAAATTATTATTATTTTCGGAGGTAGATTAAAATGGCTACAGAAAAGACAACTAAACTCCTTGAAGAAATCAAGGAACTTACTATTCTTGAACTTGCTGATCTCGTAAAGGCTCTCGAAGAGGAATTCGGCGTTTCCGCTGCTCCCGTTGCAGTTGCTGCTGCTCCCGGTGCTGCTGCTCCCGGCGCTGCTGCTGAAGAGAAGACAGAATTCGATGTTGAGCTCACATCCTTCGGTGCTAAGAAGCTCGACGTTATCAAGGTTGTTCGTGAGGTTACAGGTCTCGGACTTAAGGAAGCTAAGGAACTCGTTGAGGGTGCTCCTAAGGTTCTTAAGGAAGGCGTTTCCAAGGACGAAGCAGAGTCTCTCAAGAAGTCTCTTGAAGAGGCAGGCGCAACTGTTACAATCAAGTAATTTAAAAATTACCGATTTTAACTTGCTGTACATCAAAGGCTGTCGCAGAGCGGCAGCCTTTTTTGTTTTACTCCATATTTTTTCTAAAAGTCGTTTTTGAGCAAATAAAGTCTGAAAAAACCATTGAAAAATCCTTTGAATTATGCTTTAATATCTATGAAAGGATGTGAAATGCAAAAATGAATTGCTTTTGTGTTGATGCTTCTAAAATGCTCAAAATAAACCGTCTCGGCTTTTCTCAATATAAAACTCCCAGTCTTCATATTTCAAGAAGGAACGAGGAGTATATACTTTATGCGGTATATTCCGGATGCCTATGCTTGCGAGCGGATAATGAAGATATCGAGATGCACCCGGGAGATATCAGGATCTTCAAAAAAGGCGCAATTCAAAGCGGCACACTTCACTGCCTTTGCGAATTCTATTATATGCATTTCGATTCGGATGGCATAGCTGATATGCAGATAAAGGAAGACGAATATGCAGAAAGCTTCAGCCGTCGGCTTTTAGATATTCTTCGCTCGGAGCTTTACAGCACAGAATGCTATGATCATATGAAGCTGCTACTTCCCGAAAGCATCAGCATTTCAGATACCGATGCCTTTTCATATTTCTTAGGAATGATGAAAATGAATATGATAACAGAAAAAAAGAACGATCTTTATGAAAGACTCAAAATATCCTTTGAAGCTGTTAAAATACTTATAGAGCTGGAAAAAATGGCAGTTCTTATCTCAAAAAAAGAGTTGAGCCGCTACAGAAATATTTCTAAAATTGTTGAATATATGAATTTAAATTTTTGCAAAGAAATAAGCGGTGCCTCCATCGAAAAAGATCTGAATTTGAATTTTGATTATGCAAACAGGATTTTTAGAGGAAGCACAGGCTGCAGTATAATGAAATACAGAAATGCCCTGAGAATCAATAAGGCGAAAGAAGAGCTTGCCCTTACAAATCACAGCATAAGCGATATTGCATTTAAAACAGGTTTTTCGAGCATTTACCATTTCAGCAGATATTTCAAAAAGGAGGTCGGGATCACCCCAAGCGCTTACCGTGAAGCTAACAGAGAAATTTTTCAGTAAAAGACCCTCAAACGATAAAAGTATATTTGTTGTTATATCCGAAGGCGAAAGACTTGGGCTTTTCGCCCTCACCTTCCCGATACTTTTTGAAAGCGTCATGTCATTTCTCCTGGGAACAGTCAACACCTTTATGCTGAGCAAGATTTCCGATGTCTCGGTTTCGGCATCCGGCTCTGCAAATACCGCCATAAATATAGTTTTGTTGTTTTTTTCGGTGGTGACAAACGGGTCAACCGTTATTATCTGTAATTTTATCGGCGCAAAACAAAAAAAAAGCGTTGAAGAAACGATCTTTCCCTCGATCTTTTTAATTTTGGCGTTCTCAATCGTAATAACACCTTTTTTGGTCATTTTTGCACCGCAATTCATGGGAATTCTGAATCTCAAGGGCGAAATTTTGCGAGAAGCTATCATCTATTTCAGAATTAGAATGGCGTTCGTTTCGGTACCAGCGATCCTTTCTGAAATTCTTGCTCTATTGCGTTGCTTCGGCTTTGTGAAATACACCTTCATAATCGGTCTTATAACAAACGCGGTAAACCTGCTTCTGAATATATTGGTTGTCTATTTCCCATCATATTTACCGATTTCGGGCATTTCCGGCGTTGCCGCCTCAAGCGTTGCGGCGAATTTTTGCGGAGTTATACTTTCCGCCGCAGTTTTTGTGAAAAAAAAGATCAAAATGTCGCTTCCGCCTTTTAAGAAAATGCTTTCTCAAATAGGGTTGATGCTCAAAATAGGCCTCCCTTCGGGAATATCAAGCGCCACATTCTCGATATCACAACTACTGACGACCTCATTCGTTGCTCCTCTGGGCGATCATGTACTTGCCGCTAAGATCTATTTTTCAACTATCCTGCAGTTTTCTTACCTTTTCAGCCGTAGCACAGGCTCAGCCATCTCGTTGCTTGTGGGAAGACTTTACGGTTCGTGCGAAATGAACCGTGCAGATAAACTTTGCCGAGCTACAGCAAAAATCAATCTAGCAGTGAATTTTTCGGTCTCTTTTCTTCTTTTTCTGCTCAGAATCAAGCTTCTTTCCCTTTATACCGATGAAAAGCTTATTCTTGAAATGTCCACCGCAGTTTTTGCCGTAGATATGCTCGCAGAGCTTGCAAGAGCTATCGGCCATGTATATGAATTTGCGTTAAAATCGGTACGCGATGTATTTTTACCTCTTGCCGTTCTCGTTTTCTCAGGCATTATTTTCGGGTTAGGCTCAGCATATGTTTTTGCGATACCCTTGGGAATGGGAATTTTCGGTTGCTATGTCGGCACGGTCATAGATGAGCTTGTGCGTGCTGTCTTCACGCTGTCAAGATGGCGAGACAAAATGTCTTTTTTCAACAAAGCTTGAAGCATATCAGGCAAAAAAATCAATATCATGCCTCAAAGCGGTCTTCTCCATTTGCTAAATGAGAAAGCCGCTTTTGTTTTACATTGACAAAAGCAAGCAAATGTGATATACTGTAAAAAAGAAACTATTCTGTCATTTTGGAGGGAAATTTGTAATGGAAAGAGTTTGCACAAGCCGTTTTCTGCTATCTTCATTTTCTGCAGCACATTCCTTTTATCCACGAAAGCATTTCTGCGATGCGAGGAGCGGAAAGGAAAAAACCACCATCAGTTATATCGCAAAAGGATCGGTCACGATCTCCACAGCAGGAGCAGAAATCAAAGCCGAAGCGGGAGATATTATCTACCAGCCCGACGGTATCAAATATACCTCCACATGGAAAGGCGAGCCGGATGTTGAATTTTACAGCATCCATTTCGATTTTCTGCATCTCAGAGAAACGAGAATAGACCGAACCTTTGCCCTGCAAAGCATAAAAAAGGAGACATGCGGAGATGCCGGAGAGATCATCGTCAGAATTTTCAAAAATTATGAGAAGGATAATAATGAAAGGCTCATTGCTCTCTCGGATTTTTATCTTCTTTGGAGCAAAATCCTGCCGCTTCTTGACGCTAATATAAAAAGTGAATTTTCAGCATCAGTTGCTTTGGCGCTGGAATATATCGAGGCGGAATGTCTGAAAAACTTTTCTGTCTCCGAGCTTGCAAAGCATTGCCATCTCTCTGAATCAAGGCTTTATCACAAATTCAGCGACGAAATGAAAAGCTCCCCCATTCAGTATAGAAATAAGCTTCGCATCCAGAAAGCAATCGAATATCTGAAGGACGGCAATTATTCCGTGAGCGAGATAAGCGAAATATTGAACTTTAATTCTCCCGTCTGTTTCAGAAAAATTTTCAAGCAGATGACGGGCTTTTCTCCTATGGAATATAAAAAATTGCGTCGTGAGCAAAAATAAAAAAAAGATGCCGCATCGAATTTTAAAAAACGCTTTTTCAACCAACAGTTAAGCGAAAAATCACTGTTTAGTTGAGCATTTTTTCGTTTTTCAACCGTTGTTATCTTCACTTTGCGGATTCGCTATGGTATAATTCAGATACCAAACGAAAGGAGTTTTACTATGAACACAACTTTAGGAAAAAGAATTGCAACCCTCCGCCGTGAAAAGGAACTGAAGCAGGACGAACTTGCCGAAAAACTTGGAATAAGTCCACAAGCAGTAAGCAAATGGGAAAATGACCAGACTTGTCCTGATATTTCCCTGCTCCCACTTCTCTCAAAAATTCTCGGTGTAAGCGTTGACGAGCTTCTCACGGGCAAAAAGGAAGAATCTCCCGTAGTCAGACTACTTCCCGAAAACGAGAGAAAAGATATAAGGGACATGATGCTCCGCATCTTAGTATCGAGTGCAGACGGTGATACGGTGCGTGTAAATCTTCCTCTTGCCATAATAGAGGTTGCAATTGATAGCGGACTTAATATGTCACAGGTGTCGGGAAACGAAGCACTCAAAAACATAGACTTGAACAAAATCATGGATATGGTAAAACAAGGTGCTATAGGAAACATCGTAGAGGTTGAAAGTGCTGACGGGGATACTGTTCAAATATTTGTGGAGTAGAATATGAAAACAACCATAAATACTCGTACCGTTTTCCTTTTCCCCACAGCACTTATCTTCAATTGCTTCACATCGGGAATCATTCGCAGAAAACTAAAAAAAGGAAAAATCAGACTAACAACAAAGCAAATAAAGCTATTTATCAAAGAGTTGAAAAGATATAGAAAAAAACATACCGATTGGAATCTTATAGAAATTGAAAACAAAAATGGATATACGATAAAAGTAAGAATATAAAAATGCATAGCAATAGCAAAAACTTGCTCATTTAGATTTCTGTATCTACTGAAGCAGTTCTTGTTAAAAAAGAGGACAAAGAGTGTGAAAAATCTTTGTCCTCTTCCATGTGGCAAGCAATCTTCGCCGACAGCTCTCCATAGAGTGCACCTCTATTACACCTCATTCAAACAGTAATTTGTCGGTGAGTGAAAACGAATTTTGTAGGGGCGATCATTGATCGCCCGAAAAAACAAACGGCGTAAAATAACGATATTTTGAGCTGTTTATGAGACGGGCGATCAATGATCGCCCCTACGGATTACGGCTTCGACTGTTCGACAAATTACTGTTTGCAGTATAATTCTACACTTACGCTGCAAAATACTGTTTCAAACAAAATATTCGTAAATCAAAACATCCGGATAGAGCTTCCAACTTTTTGAATAAAGCTTGTTTTTTTGTTTAATATTGTACTTTTTTGGTCAAAAAGATATAATATTGCCGAGAAAAAACTGTTTTTTCTCGGCTTTTTAGTTGATATTGTCGTTTTTATGTGCATTATGCCCAAAAAAGCAGCTTTTTCTCATGGGTTAATCTGCAAAAATCGGTCTTGACAATTTCCATAAAATGAGTTAAAATATCTTCGTATTCTTAATTTAATATTTCCTATTATTTTATATCTCGTTTTTACTCGGCGAAAAACCGTGTGAAATAAAATATTTTTGGAGGAAAATACCATGAAGAAACTTTTATCCATCGTTCTTGCTCTTATCATGCTCGTTTCCTGCTTTGCTCTTGCAGCTTGCGGCGATGCAAATAATGATGCTAAGGACACAGATGCAGCAACAGACACAGGCGCTGCAGACACAAACGGCGAAGTTAATGCTAATGCTGATTTCAAGCTTGGCGTTATCCTTCTCCACGACGAGTTCTCTACCTACGACCTCAACTTTATGAACGGCGTAGAAGAGGCTAAGGCTGCTCTCGGTCTTACAGACGAGCAGGTTATCATGAAGAAGAACATTCCCGAGTCCGACGCTTGCTATGAGGCTGCTTGCGACCTCGTTGACGAGGGCTGTAATGTTATCTTTGCTGACTCCTTCGGTCATGAAACATACATGATCAAGGCTGCAAAGGAATTCACAGATGTTCAGTTCTGCCATGCAACAGGTACAATGGCTCACACAGAGGGTCTCGCTAACTTCCACAATGCATTTGCTTCTATCTATGAAGGCAGATACCTTGCAGGCGTTGCTGCAGGTCTCAAGCTCAACGAGATCAAGGAAGCAGGCGCACTTAAGGGCGATGTTCCGAAGATGGGTTATGTTGGCGCATTCACATATGCAGAGGTTATGTCCGGTTACACATCCTTCTACCTTGGCGCAAAGTCTGTTTGCCCCGATGTAGTTATGGACGTTCAGTTCACAGGCTCTTGGTATGATGAGAACGCAGAGAAGTCCGCAGCTCAGGCTCTTATTGCAGCAGGCTGTGACCTCATTTCTCAGCACGCAGACTCTATGGGTGCTCCCACAGCTTGTGAGGAAGCAAACATCCCCAATGTTTCCTACAACGGAAGCACAGTTGAGGATTGCCCCAACACATTCATCGTAGCTTCCAGAATCAACTGGGCTCCTTACTTTGAGCTTATCTGCAAGAACACAATGGCAGGCGAGGCTATTCCTACCGACTATACAGGTACTATCGCTACTGGTTCCGTTGTTCTTACAGACGTTAATGCTCAGGCTGCTGCAGCAGGCACAGCTGAGAAGCTTGAAGAGGTTAAGGCAGGTCTTCTTGACGGTTCCGTTAAGGTATTTGACACAGCTACAGAAGGCTTCATCACAGTTGGCGGTGCAGCTCTCGCATCTTATATGGCTGATGTTGATACAGATGCTGCTTACGAAAAGGACACAGAGGTTGTTGCTGACGGTTACTTCCATGAGTCCGAGTTCAGAAGTGCTCCTTACTTCGATGTTCAGATCGACGGTATCACACTTCTTAACAGCGCATACTAATATCCGAATATTAAACGGAGTGGCGGAGCAAACGCTCCGCCACATTTGATAAATCAGGCATCTCTAAAAATACGGAGGTACAGAGTGGAAAAATCAATTGCACTTGAGCTGCGCGGCGTTACAAAAACCTTTGGAAAGGTCATCGCCAATAATAATGTTGATCTTACAGTTTATAAGGGAGAGATTCTTTCTATCCTCGGTGAAAACGGCTGTGGAAAAACAACTCTTATGAATATGATATCGGGAATCTACTATCCCGATAAAGGACAGATATTCGTTGACGGACGAGAGGTCGTCATTCGTTCGCCAAAGGATGCTTTCGGTTATAAAATAGGCATGATACATCAGCATTTCAAGCTTGTTGATGTCTTTTCGGCAAGCGAGAATATCGTGCTTGGAATTGATGACGGCAAAAAATATAATATTAAGGATGTAAACAACCGTGTGCTCGAAATTTGCGAGCGTTACGGATTCAATATAGACCCCAAAAAGAAGATATACGAGATGTCGGTTTCGGAAAAGCAGACCGTTGAAATAATCAAGGTTCTTTACCGTGGCGCAGATATCCTAATTCTGGACGAGCCTACCGCCGTCCTTACCCCCCAGGAAACAGAAAAGCTTTTTGATGTTCTTCGCCGTATGCGTGATGACGGAAAAGCTATTATGATAATCACTCATAAGCTCCATGAGGTGCTTTCGGTTTCGGACAGAGTTGCAGTTCTTCGCAGAGGAGAGCATATCGCAACGGTTGAAACGGCTACTGCTACCGAGAGTATGCTCACAGAGATGATGGTCGGCAAAAAGGTCACTCTCAATATTGACAGACTTGATCCCGTCTCGCCCTGCGAGCGTCTTGTACTTGAAGGGTTGAACTGCACAAGCCATGAGGGGATCAAACTTCTTGACAATATTTCCTTCACTGCAAGATCCGGTGAGATCCTTGGTATTGCGGGAATTGCGGGAAGCGGTCAGAGAGAGCTTCTTGAGGCAATTGCGGGACTTCAGCATCTTGATGAGGGAACTATAACATACAAAAATCCAAAAAATGGCGAGGATGTCAACCTCCGTGACAAAACTCCTCTCCAGATAAGAGACCTTGGTGTCAGACTTTCCTTCGTTCCTGAGGACAGACTGGGAATGGGACTTGTTGGCAATATGGACATCATCGACAACATGATGCTCAGAAGCTACAAGAGAGGCGCATCTATGTTCCTTGACAGAAAAGCACCTAAGGATCTTGCAAAGAATATAATTCAGAGCCTTGAGATCGCAACTCCCGGAGCAACGACCCCCGTTCGCCGTCTTTCCGGCGGTAATGTTCAAAAGGTGCTCGTGGGAAGAGAAATCTCCTCTGCTCCCTCGGTCCTCATGGCGGCATACCCCGTCAGAGGTCTTGATATCGGCTCATCTTATACAATTTATAATCTTCTCAATGACCAGAAGGCAAGAGGAGTTGCCGTTATTTTCGTTGGTGAGGATCTTGATGTTCTTGTTGAGCTTTGTGATAGGATCATTGTGTTGGCATCGGGCAAGATCACAGGTATCGTTGATGCAAGAAACACAACAAAGGAAGAGATCGGCTTGCTCATGACAAAGAGCACCTCAATTTCTGAGGATGCAGAAAAAGCTGCAAAGGAGGGTTCAGAGAATGGCTAATGTAAAAAAACACGAGCCTCTTTTTCACATCGTAAAAAGGGACAGAATGCCCATCTGGCAATCGCTTATTATTAGGCTCGCTGCAATAGTTCTCGGACTTCTTTTCTGCGGACTTCTTTGCAATATAATTCTCGATGTTAAGCCCATGGAGCTTTATAAGACCTTATATGACGGCGTTTTCGGAACTGAAAGAAGAATCTGGAAAATGGCAAAGGATCTGGCGGTCCTTCTCTGCATTTCACTTGCCGTGACCCCCGCATTCAAGATGAAATTCTGGAATATAGGTGCTGAGGGACAGGTTCTTATGAGTTGCCTTGCGGCAGTTGCCTGCACTATCTATTTCGGCGGCAAGATGCCAAACTGGGTGCTCCTCATATGCATGGCTGCGGCATCTATTCTCGCAGGTATGATCTGGGCTGTTATCCCTGCCATTTTCAAGGCTAAATGGGATACAAATGAAACTCTTTTCACTCTTATGATGAACTATGTTGCAACTCAGCTCGTTGCATATTTCCTTATCGTTTGGGTACCCTCCGGCTCAAGCTCTCTCGGTGAGCAGGCATTCGGACATATGCCCATCGTTTATCACCGTTATTTCATTCTTGTCGCCGTGGTTGCGGTGCTTACAATATTTATGTATATCTACCTCAACTATTTCAAGCAGGGATACGAGATCTCGGTCGTTGGTGAAAGCCAGAAAACAGCTTGCTATATAGGAATCAATGTTAAGACCGTCATCATCCGTACCCTTATCGTTTCGGGTGCTCTTTGCGGAATCGCAGGCTTCCTTATAGTCAGCGCCCTTGACCACTCGGTAACCACCGATGCTGTCGGCGGACGCGGCTTTACCGCAATTATGGTTTCTTGGCTTGCAAAATTCAATCCCCTCATAATGGTGGCGACCTCCTTCCTTATAGTTTTCCTCCAGCAGGGCGTTTATGAATTTGCAAATGACTATGGAATCAGCACCGCATTCCAGAATATCATCGTCGGAATCATCCTCTTCTTCGTCATCGGATGCGAATTTTTCATAAATTATAAGATAATGTTCACTCGTAAGGAGGTAGCTAAAAAATGATCCTTGATTATATTCTCAATGCTATCGCCATCGGTATGACATTTCTCTATGGCTCAACGGGTGAGATAATCACCGAAAAAGCAGGACACCTAAACCTTGGAATCCCCGGAGTTATGTGCGTCGGTGCTGCAGGCGGCTGCGCCGCTCTCCACTATATGATAGTGGGCGGAATCACAAACGGCTTTTTGCTCGTTCTCGTTGGTATCCTTGCTTCGTTTATCGCCGCATTCCTTATGGGTATGCTTTTCAGTTTCCTTGCTGTTACACTTCATGCAAACCAGAATGTTACAGGTCTTGCAATGACCACATTCGGCGTGGGTCTTATGAAGTATATCATGTTTGGTCTCAAGGAAGGCAACTCCATCCCTTATCTCAAGGCACTTTCTGCCTTCAGATTCCCTTTTGCGGATCAGACAAACGGTCTTAAATACTGCGGAGTTATGGTTTTCCTCGCTCTTATAATCGCTCTCCTCTCTTCCTTTGTTCTCTTTAAAACAAAGGTCGGTCTGCACCTTCGTGCAGTGGGCGAAAATCCCGCAACAGCAGATGCGGCAGGTATCAATGTAACTCTTTATAAGTATCTTGCAACAAGCATCGGATGCGGAATTTCGGGACTTGGCGGTCTTTGCTATATCATGGACTATGCAGGTTCCCGTGAGAGCTATCTCAGTATTGAGGCACTGGGCTGGCTTGCGGTTGCGCTGGTAATATTTGCTCTTTGGAGACCTCATCTCAGTATCGTTGGATCGGTCATCTTCGGTGCGCTCTTCATCGCAGGACAGTTCATCCCGACTCTTGTTCCTCTCAAATTCCTGCAGACTATGACCGCAGCTCCTCTTCTCAAAATGCTGCCTTATGTAGTTACGATTATAGTTCTCACCGTCACGAGTATTCGTGATAAAAAGGAGAACCATCCTCCCCAGGGTCTCGGACTTAATTATTACAGAGAAGAAAGATAAAAAATTGACAAGAAAAAGGACAGAGAATTTGAAAAATTCTCTGTCCTTTTTCTTTTGATAGATCAATCATCCCAAAGATTAATGATCTGCTTATCTTTTTTCCTTTTTGCGTATTTATAAGTCTTATAAGCTCCGCTGTTCTTTCTGCTCTCCGCATAAAAGATTATAATGTCGCTATGATCTATCATTGCGCAATTTCTGAAATAAATACTTTTGTACCACCCGTCAAAAGAGGGGGCAAGATATATAAAATCTTCGTAAAGACCTTCCTTGAAATATCGCCCTGTTTTACGCAAATCCTGTTCCCGTGGAACACAAAATATCCGTTTGATCTCAATCTCGGGATTTTCATTTTTTATTTTTGTTACTATTTTGTGGCACAGCTCGTCAAAATCTCCGAACCCGCCAAAATAAAAAGTACGGCATCCGCATTCCACCGCTTTCATAATCTCCTCGGCAGTCATCGCATATAATCGGTCATTTATTTCAATATTGCGATGCCCAAAAAACGAACATATCTTTTCTTCCATACAAAAAAATAAGGTGCCACCCCTTGCGAGATGACACCGTAGAATACCTCTCGCGTAGTTGTCACACCATCTATAACTAACCAGTTTCCAAGCCAATTATTGCGATACCGTATTTCTACCGAAATATAGTATTGGTTGGAAAATGGCATAGTATGCCCCTGTAGTTAGTTTTTGTTATTCAAGATGATGTGACATACACATTATACCATATTCTTTTTTGTTTTGCAACAGAAAATAAAAATTTATTTATTATTTTGTTCTGTAAAAACATCACGATGGATAAATTTTATCTGACATATAAACAGTAATTTAGCGAACTGTTGAAAGAGTGAATAAACGGAGATGAGGATGTTCGCTTGCCTCCACTGATTTTGCAAAGCAAAATTAGGGGAGGTGGATTTTGCCGTAAGGCAAAAGACGGAAGGGTCTTATGAGGTG
>JAFXAN010000034.1 GCA_017517035.1 Clostridia bacterium | reverse complement strand
TCGCCGTGACTGAAGGGTGTAGCTTGCAAAGTAACTTTATAAAACAAGAAAGTTACTTTTCACCTCATAAGACCCTTCCGTCTTTTGCCTTACGGCAAAATCCACCTCCCCTAATTTTGCTTTGCAAAATCAGTGGAGGCTAACGCATATCCTCATTTCCGTTTATTCACTCTTTCAACAGGTCGCTAAATTACTGTTTAAACGAAAAAGGAGCAACACGGATTTTTGAAACAAGGCAGTTTTGACAGAGTCGTATGTTAACAAAATGTAAATTTTGTCAAAAAATAAGCGATTTTTATTTTTTGTTTGTCCTTTTTTCCTTTAGAATTAATAAATAATGGTTGACAAAATTAAAAAAGTGTGGTAATATACATATACTATTATAATAAGATGGACATGAGTTTCTTTTGATGTTTTCGGTTTATGCCGATAATATATAATAAGGAAAGGAAAACACTATGAAAAAATCAGTAAAGGCTCTTTTACTTGCGGTACTCGTGATAAGCACAGTTTGCGTTCTCACGATTTTTGCAAGCGCAGCAGAGGTTGTAGACACAGGTCTCGTTATGAAGTATTCAACCTATGTTGCTGACGATTCCGAAGAAAATATTTTGAATGACGGTACAACTAACGATGTTACATGGACGCTCACAGATGATGGCGTTCTTACCATTTCGTCTGTATCATCTTCCGATGCTATGATGAATCCTCATGCAGGATGGCGCAGCGGTGTAAACTATAAGGCATATATCCCGTGGTATTCATATCTTAAGGATGTTAAGAGCGTTGTTGTTGAGGAAAGTGTTACCGCAGTTACAAGCGCAAACTTCTTCACAAGTCTTGAAAATTGTGAATCTATCACATTCAAGGCAGCTTCTGTGAAGCTCGGTAGCGGTGCAATGATATTCAGCAATCTTCCCAAGCTTAATAGCCTTAAGTTTGAGGGAAATGACTATTCGATGTTTGAGGGCAATGTTGTTGACCTTCGTAACTTTACCGGAACAAGCGATCAGGCTTTTGAAGGTAGCTGCAGAAATATGGACATCTCTGTTCTCATGCCCTATACCGCTGCTAACCCCATAAAGGAGCTTAAGGTTTTCCATGAGACAACAAATGTTACATTCTATGTTATCGAAGGCTCTCTTGCTGCAACAAGTGTTGCGAATATTAAGAAAAATGCAGATAATTACGATACATATACACAGACAAGTAACAGAACCCCATATGTGAAGAATGTAACAATTAAGAATTACGATCTTTCATCTCTCGGTACCGTTACAGGCGGTGTTGAGGGCAAATATCAGTATACACTTAATATAGGAACAGGTTCGCTTATTATACTCAATAAATATACAGGCGGCTGGCAGCAGTTTGACACTCACGGAGATGAGTGGCAGGCGTTTAAGAACGCTTGGGGAATCTTTGTAAAGGATGCAGTCATTGCCAGCTTTAATAAGATCTCTTTCGGCGGAGGCGGCGGCAAAACTCCTCTCTTTGCCGGATTTACAAATCTTGAAACCGTTACATTCCAGGCAGGACAGAGAATGCAGAACGGAGCAGCTGCAAGCATAGGCTGGTTCCAGGGCTGTACTGCTCTTAAGTCGATAACATTCGGCGGAGAGCTTGCAGACGGCGTGTTCGATTTCAGCGGAATGAAATTCCACGGTGACGACTCCGTGTCGGTTTACCTTGATAATATCTTTAATGGCTGTGCTGCTGTTGAAGAGGTTATTTTCCCCAACAATGAGATTCTTACAGCGGTTAAAGCAACTACATTTAAGGGCTGTACAAATCTTAAGAAGGTAACTCTTTTTGAGAATATTACAACAATTGAGGACGGAGCATTTGCAGATTGTCCCGATGTTGTTCTTACAGTTGTCGAGGATAGCTATGCTCACACATGGGCTGCTGCTAACAATATTGATTTTGAGCTTTATGTTGAGGAAGCACCTGCAACATTCTATGAGGGCAAGTTCGCAGAAAAGAATGAGCTTACATATTATTATGATATAGGAACTCAGGTTCTTACCATTGCCGGTGAGGGCGATGTTCTTGAGATGGATTACGCTCTTAACTATGAAGGAACTCACAAGGCAGATACCAACGGTGATGGAATAAAGGAAACACTTGCAACTCTTCCTTGGCTTAAGCTCGGATTTGCAGACGATGTTAAGGAAGTAGTTATTGAAGCCGAGATCTCCGGTGTCGGAGCATATATGCTTTCAAGACTTTCAAATGTTGAAAAGATCACTATTCCCGCTTCTCTCACAAGCTTGGGACAGGGCGCACTTGCATATAACAATGCACTTAAAACTGTAGCAGTTGCAGGTGGAGAAGCAGAAGAGGGTGTTTACGACTTTACAAATCTCGTAAACTTTAGTGCATATGTCTTTGACGGAGCACTTGCAAATGTAACACCTACCATTGTTTTCGGAAATGATCTGAAATCTTTCGGCACTTCAAAGATCGCTCAGAAGTGTGCAAAGCTCACTCTGAAGTTTGAAGGCGAATCCTCCGCTATAGCAGCAGGCTTTATTGTGAATTATAAGACCGGCGCATATGCGGAATCCAATGATTATTGCAAGAATATCGTATTCGAATATGAGCTTTCCGCCCCGGTTGCTTTCGAGGGATATTCTGTTCGTCTCACAGGCTATAACGGTCTCCGTTCGATTTATTCTATAAATATGAACACTGCTGCTCTCGTTGCACTTGATACAGGTAAGAGCATCAAGGAATACGGAACAATCATCGGAACATATGAGAATATGAGCTCGGGCGATTGGGAGCTTGACGAGGAAGGAAATGTTACAGCCGAGAAGATCATAAAGACTGTTGTTTACAGCGACGGTGAATTTGTTGGCAAGCGCCTTGAAAGCTCCACAGAAACAAGAACAGATTTCGCAGTTACTCTCATAAATATCGCTGAAGAGCATTATGAAACACCTTTCTGGTCTGTTGCATATGCTATTTACGAGGATGAGGAAGGAAACAGAACAGTTGAATACTGTGGATCTGAAGCCGGAGATATCAAGACTGTTGCAACAAATATGTATGAGGCAGGCTTGTTCGATGAAGAAACAGGACCTGTAGCAATGGAGATCGTAAATTACGGCAAGGATGCAGCAGAAGTTGTTGCATATACCGAAAAGTGCTATCTTTAATTAAAAATTGAGCTTAAAGCTCAAAATGTATAGTTGTCATGTCCCGTGCCCAGCATTGGATTTGATATAAATTTTGTACGCAGTATAATTTTCAAAAGGAGGATCCTAAAAATGAAGAATTATATCGCTCCCGAAATGGATATCGTACTTCTCCAGGTTGAAGACATTATCACAAGCAGTGATAATGAGGTTGAAGCAGGAGATATTCTTGGAGATCAGTTCTGATATCCCAAATTAAAAGACAACCCTCGCAAGCGTACGGTGCGAGGGTCGTTCTTTTTTTCTGAAAAGTATTTATTTTTCTCATGTTTTGTGGTATAATCTATAAGAAGAAAAAATGGAGAGTGAAAATGAAAAAAATTTGTATTTTAATCAAAAGACTTGTAAACTATTCAGAAAAGAACGGAATCATTGAAAAAGGTGACAGAGCTTGGGCAATAAACCGCCTGCTTGAAATCTTGAAGCTTGACGATTATACCGAGCCGGATGAAAGCGAAATTCCAAAGGAAAAGGAGCTTCCCGAGGAGGAGCTTGAAGGTATTCTCGGTGGAATTTGCAGATATGCCTTTGACAACGGACTGATCGAAGGCGATGGAGTTGATTATTTCGACCTTTTTGACACAAAGCTCATGGGCGCACTTATGCCAAGACCGAGCGAGGTCGCAAAAAAGTTTGAAACACTTCATTCCAAAAGCCCCGAGAAGGCAACCGATTATTTTTATTCCCTCAGTATGGCAAGCAACTATATCAGAAAGGGAAGAGTAAAGAAGGATCAGCGCTGGTCCGTTCCCTCTGAGTATGGAGAAATTGATATTTCGATAAATCTTTCAAAGCCTGAAAAAGATCCGAAAGCGATCGCTGCGGCAAAGCTTCTTCCCCAGGCGGGATATCCGAAGTGCCTGCTCTGCCCATCAAATGAAGGCTATGCAGGTAGACTTAATCACCCCGCAAGGCAGAATCTTCGCCTTATTCCCCTTTGCATCGACGGCTGTGATTGGCAAATGCAATATTCCCCATATGTTTATTATAACGAGCATTGCATTGCCCTCAGTTCAGAGCATACGCCAATGGCGATAAATCGCTCCAGTTTCTCGAAGTTGCTCGATTTTGTCACATATCTGCCGCATTATTTCATCGGATCAAATGCTGATCTGCCCATCGTCGGCGGCTCGATCCTCAGCCATGACCATATGCAGGGCGGAAAATATACTTTTGCAATGGAAAAAGCACCCATCGAGCAGGAGATCAGCTTCCCCGGATTTGAAAATGTCAAGGCGGGCATCGTAAAATGGCCCATGTCTGTTATCAGACTGCGTAGCGAGGATAAGGAAAGCCTCGTTGAGCTTGCGGATAAGATCCTTTGTGCTTGGAGAGGATATAGTGATGAATCCGCTTTCGTTTTTGCCGAAAGCGACGGAGAACCGCATAATACAATAACGCCAATTGCACGCAGACGAGGAGAGGATTTTGAGCTTGATCTTGTGCTGCGCAATAACATCACAACAGAGGAGCATCCGATGGGAGTTTTCCACCCCCACGCAGAGCTTCATAATATAAAGAAGGAAAATATCGGACTTATCGAGGTTATGGGACTTGCAGTGCTTCCGGCACGCCTGAAAAATGAGATGGAGCTTGCCCGTGAGCTGATTTTGAAGGGAAAACCCCTCTCCACCGATGAGAGAACGGCAAAGCATGAGAGCTGGTATCTTTCTTTTGCGGATAAATATGAATTTACAGCAGAAAACACAATGGATATTCTCCATTCGGAGATAGGACGAACCTTTGTAAGGGTTCTTGAGGACGCAGGTGTCTATAAACGCACCCCCGAGGGCATGAGTGCCTTCCTGCGCTTCTGCGAAAGCGTGAAATAATTAATAAAAAACAAAGAAGCCAAATGCCTCACGCATTTGGCTTCTTTTTTGATAAACAGTAATTTGTCGGTGAGGGAGTTTCGCCTCTGCGGAGGCGACCGACGCCGCCGTCGGCTCGCGCGACCTTTTAAAAAAGGTCGATCAAAACTTTGAAAAAGGGAATTTTTATTGCTGTTTATCTGTGTTTCTACG
>JAFXAN010000033.1 GCA_017517035.1 Clostridia bacterium | reverse complement strand
TTCGCCGTGACTGAAGGGTGTAGCTTGCAAAGTAACTTTATAAAACAAGAAAGTTACTTTTCACCACATAAGACCCTTCCGTCTTTTGCCTTACGGCAAAATCCACCTCCCCTAATTTTGCTTTGCAAAATCAGTGGAGGCTAACTGTGTCCTCATCACCGTCTATTTACCTTTTCAACAGTTCGATAAATTACTGTTTATCCAAAAACTGTTAAAACAAAAACAGGCTGAAAGTTTTCAGCCTGTTTTGAATTATTCCGTTGCGGGAGTAAAATTGAAATCAATATTTTGACGGTTATAATCGGGGAAGATGGAAATAAATGTCTTACCTCGGTTGATAACAAGCTCATTTCCGTTCATGTCAAAATACTTTGTTGGAGAATCCTGTGTCATCTTCGACCATCTGATCTCCTCGCATCTTCCGCCCGAAATATAATATCCTTCGCCGTTTTCATTCTCTGTTGTTATGTCAAGATGTCCTGCGGCATCGTGAAGCGACACCACATCACAGAATAGAACAAAAACATTTGTAAAGCTTATCTGCTTGCCGTTCGTTCCGTCAATGTGTGGAACATCCTCAAACTGATAGCGATAATAAGCATCAGTGGCACTGTCATAATCAAATCTTACCGTCTGGTATTTTGAATAGGGAAGAAGAACACAGCTTGCTTCCTCACCTGTGAGAGAACGCTTTGTGCCATATTCCGTAAAGAGAAAGGCATCCTTATTTTTGAAATCTTCACCAAGCTCTGTTCTGTATCTCTTCTGGTTTATTCCCTTGATTATGCCCTCACCGGTTGTCATAAGAGTGTGCTCATAGCTCATTGTTTTGAGCCTTTCCTCGTCCCTGAAGAACACCCCGGGAAGGTACATATTAACTCCGTTAAGGTTGTTTATGCCTCTCTCACTTATCTCAAGGAAGCCCATATCGCTTGCGCCCGCATGAACATAAATTGCATCATAATTTTGCGCAAGATCAAGATAATAATGACGGCAGGAGCGGACAGAACCGATTTTTCCGAGATTTTCATAATCTGCCTTCAGAACCATAAGTCTTGTGATCCCGCCCTCGACCAAGCATTCATACATGATATCGCAATCGTCGATGCCTTCCTGTGGAAGAGCACCCCAAAGATTGTTTATCATGATGGCAACAGGTCTTGTTTCATAAAGATTCTTGGTGCTTCCGAGACCTGTCAGAGGGTTTGTATGATCCGGGATCACAACAACAGGCTCAGTTTCAGCCTCTGTAGTTATCTCCTCTGTTATTGGCTCTGTTTCTGTAGCCACCTCTGTTTCAGTATCGTAAGAGCTTTCGGTATCATTTGATGTGATATCAGCTTCACCGCATGAAATGAGTAAAAAAGCAAGTATAAAAAGCGCCGAAAGCGCAATAAATATCCGCTTCATGGTCACCTCTTATTTGTTTGCCATATCAAGCCAAACAAGACCGAGCCCAAATGCATCATAAAGACCGTTCTTGTCACCCTGCTTTATAATTTTGGTGGGGTCCTTTGAATCCACAACCTGAATGAATACCTTATCGGGCAGGTCATTTTCTCCTACCTTTTTATAGGACATTATTTCGAGAATGAGAAAGCATTTGTCGGTCTCCTTATCTCCATAGCAAATCGTATCGCCCTCACGAACGAGAGGCTTACCCTTATATTCAAGGTATTTTCCGCTTACCTTTTCAGCCATAATACTATTCCTCCTAAAAATCATTTACTATATTATACCGCATTTGCTTCTATAAGTCAACGATATTTTTTAAACTTGTTTTTTTACTTAACGACAAAGGGAGACATTTTTTCGTAAAAAGATGCTTCCTTCGGCTCTTTCATACAGAGTGTAAAAAGTGCTTCAGATTTCTTTTCGATTTCAAAGAGCCGCATTGCTTCCGCTTTTTTGTTTTCGCAAAGCTCCTCTATAACAGCCTTTTTATCGGAGGTTTTTGTGACAACGGAAATTTTCCCTTTTTTTCTGATGTCCGAGAGAACGCTCCGACCTTTTTCGTTTGCAGCAAGAAGCTTTGTGCAGAACGGGGAAAGATACATATCCTCGTGCTTTATATCAAGTGCGGAAAACAGCAGAGAACGGCGAAGCCTTGCATCGGTATATTTCTTTGTTGAAAGCATTGACAGAAGCTCCTCATAGCTTTTTGCTTCCGAGGCAATTCGGATGATTCGGTTGTGGAGTCCTCCGCTTATTCCCTCACATTGGGAAATAGCATCGGGTGAAGCCAATCTCAATGCGGAAAGAATGCAAAGCCCGTATTTTTTTATATCTGTTGGGAATGATCCTGTTTTTTCTGCTCTTTCAAGTGTTTCATATGCTTTCTTTGGCATATGAGATCTGATTTCCTCCGCTTCATCCCGAAGTATCATGCTTCGCAGAGCGGATGCGGAAGGGAACTCCCCCTCGATGCTCTCGGAAAGAAAATTGTCTTCTCGTTTGATGGTTACGGGAGTAATTTCCGATTTTAGCTTTATAATGGATTTTATATATTCAATAGCAAGAATATTATTGGGACTTGACATAACATCATTATTTCCGTAAAGCGATTCATATGCAAGCTGTGACGCTGCGGCATAGCCTATATCGCCCATATAAAGAGCACTTAGCTTCTCGGAAAACTCATTTGAGAGCTGATTTTTTGCAATTTCGGAAAGCGCATTTATGTCTCCCGATTCACTGCCGAAAATAAGCTCATCTACCACCGCAAGTCGATCGGCAATTTCAATTGCCGCTCCCGCAAAATATTCCGCACCTGCGGCAGAAAAAGGCATTGGAAGCTCAAGAACAAGATCAGCACCAGAGAGAAGCGCCGCCTCTGCTCTTGAAAATTTGTCCGCAATGGCAATTTCACCGCGCTGAACAAAATTTCCGCTCATTATGCAGATGATATTTTCCGCCCCACGCTTTCTCGCTTCCGAAAAAAGATGGGCGTGGCCGTTATGAAATGGGTTGAATTCGCAAATTATCGCAGATGTTCTTTTCATAATTTGTTTTTTCCTCTTGAAATTTCTGTAAAAATGTAGTATAATTGGTCTTGTAAATATATTATACTACATTTTTGGAGGTTTTTCAATGAAAATTCTTGTAATTAATGCAGGAAGCAGTTCTCTTAAGTATCAGTTCTTCGATATGGAGAATGAAACAGTTCTCGCAAAGGGTAACTGCGACCGTATCGGCATCGAAGGAAGTGCCATCAAGCACAAGCAGCTCATAAAGGGTGTTGAATATGAAGAAAAGACTCCCATGAAGGATCATTCCGATGCTATGAAGGCTGTTATCGCAGCTCTCACAAGCCCCGAGCACGGCTGCATCACAAGCATGGATGAGATCAGCGCTATCGGTCATAGAGTTGTTCACGGTGCATCCTCTTTCACAGAGTCTGTTGTGGCAACCGATGAGATCATCGAAACCATCAAGTCCTGCCGTGATTTTGCTCCTCTCCATACAGATGCCAGCCTTATGGGAATTAAGGGATGCACAGAGGCTATGCCGGGCAAGCCCCAGGTATTCGTTTTTGATACCGCTTTCCATCAGACAATGCCCGCTGAGGCTTATATGTACGGTGTTTCTTATGATATGTATGAGGAATACGGTATCCGCCGCTACGGTATGCACGGAACATCACACCGCTATGTTTCGGGCGAGATGATCAAGCTTCTCGATAAGCCCGAAGAGGACACAAAGATCGTTACCTGCCACCTCGGAAACGGTTCTTCCATTTCTGCTGTCAAGGGCGGTAAGGTTATGGATACATCCATGGGCTTCACACCTCTTGCAGGTGTTATCATGGGTACTCGTTCAGGTGATTTTGACCCTGCTATGGTTACATATATCATGGAAAAGAAGGGCTTCACACCTGCCAAGATGAGCGACTATATGAATAAGAAATGCGGATTCCTTGGACTTTGCGGTTCTTCCGACTGCCGCGATGTTGAATCTGCTGCAAAGAACGGCGATAAGAAGGCTCAGCTGGTTCTTGATATGCTCGCATACCAGGTAACAAAGTATATCGGCTCTTACAGCGCAATTATGGGCGGTCTTGACGCTATCGTATTTACCGCAGGTATCGGTGAGAATACTCCCTCCATCCGTAAGGCAATCGCTGACAGACTTGCTCCCTTCGGAGTTAAGCTTGATGAGGATGTCAACGCAAAGGCAAGAGTTCAGAGCAATATTATCAAGCTCTCAACAGATGATTCCAGCGTTAAGGTTTACCTTATCCCCACAAACGAGGAGCTTGTTATCGCAAGAGATACTGCAAGACTTGCAAAGGATCTTGTTAAATAATATCTTATATAACAAAAAGAGGCTTTGTCAAACGACAAAGCCTCTTTTTTATCATTTCAGGGCATCAAACAGTGCTTTGACGTCTGCCTGACCGAGTGTATAATCCTCGTTCATAAAATCAAAGCCACCTTTTTCTCCGCCCATTGCACCGATGGTGCAGAAGGACTGGTTATGCCATGTGAGAAGGTAAGTGAAATTATAGCCATCGTCAAGCAGTGTCCAGAGGTCGATAAGGAGTGAGTCTGTGTTATATAGCTTATGCTGCTCCTCATAGGATTCTGCCTTTACAGCTCCGCTGACACCAAATTCCGTGATGGCACCGATTTTATGTGTCTGGTCTAACATATCAAGATAATTGTTGCCGCTTCTGATCTCGAGATTTCCGCTCGTGTACCAGTCAACTCCGACCATATCCACGTATTCATCTCCGGGATAGCAGTACATGGGACCCATTGTTCCGCCGGGGGTGTTCTGAACATTGCCCGAGGTATTGGGACCGTAGTTCCAGAGAAGATTTGTGAGACCTCTTTCTTCTTCCATATAGTTATAGATGAATTTCCAGAAATCCACCATAACATCCGCACTCATCGTTGTGCCATTCTGTGTTACGCAGAACCAGAACCAGCCGCCGTTCATCTCGTGGATGGGACGGTATATCATCGGAACACCGTTATTTTCAAGTGCTTCAAAGAGGTCTGCATCAAGAGAAAGTATCTCCATAAAGAAATCATAATACTCATTTCCGGGAGTGAAAACTGCTCTGAGAGCAGCCTCATATTCTTCGGGTGTTGAGAATTCACCGAGCTTACCTCTCACAAGTTGATCGGGTGCATAGGGGTTTGTCCAGTGAGCACTGCAGGTGACGATACCGCCGTCTGCGCAGTAATCAACTGTTTCGCAAACGAGCTGGCTGAGCCTTTCGGGAGTGATGGTGGGCATCATAACGCCATAGCAGCCCGTATCAATACCGATAATACCCGGCTTCTGTCCTGTGGATTTTTCAAAATCCGCAATTGTAACTCCAACCATATCCTTGACACCGTGGAAGCACTGCTGACCTATGATGCAGGAATTGGGATCGTTATAAACATCCGTAAGAACCTGCATGAGCTGATCCTTTGTATATATTTCCTTCTTTCCCGTGCTCATGATACCGGAATTGCTTTCAACGCTCTTTAGGGCAATTTCCTTTTTGCCACCGAGATAATCGCCAAGGAAATAATCTATGGCATCATCAATTGTGTTGAAGCTTCCTCTTATATAGATATCTCCGTCAAGAATCTCGATGGAGTATTCATGCTCAATAAGTCCCGAGTTGTCAAGATAGATATAGTGGTCATCCTTGACCTCATTTTTTGTTACAAGAGAAATGTCCGCACCGAAAGCCTCGGAAAGTCTTGCCATGATATTCTCTGTATCAAGAAGAACACCTTCATAATAAACGGAAAACTCCGAGATGTCAACTCCATCAACCGAAAGGGAATCGACGAGATATTTGCCCATGACACGGTAGCCGTCTCCTGTAGGTGCCTTTACCCATTTGCCTTCGGCGTTTATGAAGTTTGTCTTAAAAAACTTGCAAGCATCGGCAAGTGCTTCATCCGAGCCTCCGGCGATGACGATCTTGTTTCCGACCATTTTAATGAGATAATCGGAGGAGCGAAGTCCTTCGTGAGCATCGATTGATTCCTGTCTTGAGGTTTCGCCCACGAGAATTTCACATTTTGATTTGAAATCATCGGTTTTGATGGATACTCCTGCGCCTGTTGCCTCGTTTATAGCCTTGCGGAGAGATGTTGCATTCTGTGTTACCTCAGAGGAACTGTTTCCGCTTCTGACAATAACATAATCCGAAATATTGTCGATTGTTTTGAGTACGATCGCACCCGAATTTGACGGAGCTTTTTCACCGCAGGATGCAAAAACCAAAGCGATGAGAAGCAAAGCGACCAAGATAAGATGTTTTTTCATGTTTCCTTTTTCCTCCAAATAGAATTATGGTAATTATAACAGAAAAGATAAATGGTGTCAAGAGATTTTCTAAACAATGTAAAGTGAAATCAAAACTTGCATTTGTTAGAAAAAACATCTCTTTATTAAACAGTAATTTAGCGAACTGTCGGAAACGGTGAAATTATACCCCAATGCTGTCGCATTGCCCTATGGGTTCGACTCCACTGCGTTCCGCTCAGGGTGACTGCTTTGAGATTATCATCCTTTAGCGTTCATAGATCCTTCACTTCGTTCAGGATGACTTATGAGGAGATTGATGACAAGTTTTCTACATAGAATTCTCATAAATTCCATGTAGAAACACAGATAAACAACAATAAAAATTTCCTTTTTAAAGTTTTGCTCAAGCTTTTTTAAAAGCTTGCGGGAGCCGGCAACGGTGCCGGTCGCCTCCGCAGAGGCGAAACTCCCTCACCGACAAATTACTGTTTGAAAATTTTATTGACTGTACATAAGCCAACCATGGTAAAACTTTTCGGTAAGCGAAAAAGGTGCGGTCATTGAAACCGCACCTTAGTAATATTTATTTTTCACTCGGAATAAAATGTGATTGCATCAGAACTGATCCTTCAGCTTTGCGATGCATGAGCGGCAAACTCTTTTACCGCCAAAATAAATTACATCTTCAGCATCACCGCAGAAAATGCAAGCGGGATGATATTTTGCCAGAATGATCTTATCTTCATCGGTATAGATCTCAATGGGATCTTTGATATTGATATCCATCAGCTTTCTGATCTCCATAGGTAGAACGATTCTTCCCAGCTCATCGACTTTTCTGACAATTCCTGTCGATTTCATGCTTGTCACTCCTTTTGCAAATTATTCCAAAAATTGACATATTTTGGTATATTCATTATATAACATTCGATTAATTTTGTCAATAGTTTTTTTAGAAAAAAACGATATTTTGATAAAAAAAGTCTTATTGACACGATATGTTGTGTCAAATCCTGTCGAAAGGAGACGATTGACTATATGATTGGAAAGGTTTTTGGCGGTATGTGCGTAATTTCCATATTTTATGGCGCATATTCGGGAAGCATTGAGAAAATTGGCGGGGCGGTTTTTGAGGGGGCAGAAGCGGCGATCACGCTGACTTTTTCTCTTCTGGGGATCATGTGCCTTTGGTGTGGTGTGATGCAGGTGCTCCGTGATGCGGGGGCGATCGGATGGCTTTCAAGGCTCCTCTCTCCTATCACCCGTTTGTTTTTCCCCGATGCATATAAAAGCGGAGAGGGAAGGGAGGAGATAGCGGCTTGCATAGGCGCAAATCTTCTTGGAATCGGCAATGCGGCAACTCCTCTTGCCCTGTCTGCAATAAAAAAGCTTCATAACAACAGCTTGAAAAGCGGAGGTGATCCCGATGTTGCATCACGGGACATCATAACACTCGCCGTGCTTAATACAGCATCTGCAAATCTTTTGCCAACAACGATCATAGGGCTGAGAAGAGCCTCGGGAGCAGCCGATCCTTTTGCGGTGGTGCTTCCTATATGGATATGCTCGTTTAGCTGTGCCTTTCTCGCACTTTTACTTTGCCGTGCCTGTGGAACGGTAAATAAACAAAAGTCATGGAAATAATAGAAAAAATTGCGGCATTTTCTGTGCCGCTCGTGATTGGAATAGCGGCTGTTTTTCTGCTTTTTAGCAAAAAAGTTGGCTTCGATTCCTTTAAAAATGGAGCAAAGGAGGGGCTTGATGTCTCATTTGGGCTTATTCCGTCGCTTGTTGCCATAATCGTTGGTGTGAAAATGCTTTCCGCTTCGGGGATCCTTGATGCTGTGGGTGATCTTCTTGAACCTTTAAATGCGCATCTTGGTATTCCCTCCGAGCTTTTAACTCTCCTTATAACAAGACCTTTTTCGGGTAGTGCCTCAATGGCATCATTTTCGGAGCTGATGGAAAATACTGGCGCTGACAGCTTTCCGTCCTTTTGTGCCGCTGTGATCATGGGCAGCTCGGATACCATTGTTTACATTCTGGGAGTTTATTTTTCTTCCGTCGGAATAACAAAAACAAAATATGCTTTTCCCTGCGCTTTTGCCGTAATGATATTCTGCGTGTTTTTTTCTTGCTTTGTTTCAAGACTTTTGTGGAAAATGTGAAAACATGATCTATAAGTTCAAAAAAGATTGTTAACAAATATATGTAGAATAATTCTGTGTTTTGTGGTAAAATTATAACAACAGAGAATATAAAGGAAAGGAAGGCGAAAAAATGGAGAGAAATGATATGTCTCCCCCCTTGACAAGCAGTAAGATCGAGGATCTTTTCGGTGAGGGCTTTATAGAGCGTTCAAAGGAATGGGTAGATCAGTATAAAAAGCTGATGGCGTATTACCGATGCGCTATGATGGAGGTCGAGACCAAGCTCAATGTTTTGAACGAGGAGTTTTCGCTCCGACATGACAGAAATCCGATAAATGATATTAAATCACGCCTGAAGGATCCTTTGAGCGTCAAAGAAAAAATGGAGAGAAAAGGCTTTCCGCTTACACCCGAATCTATTGAGGAAAATCTTGCGGATGTTGCAGGCGTCAGGGTGGTCTGCTCATTTCCCGAGGATGTATATACACTCGCAAATGCACTTCTCGGACAGGATGATGTCACTCTTATCGAAATGAAGGACTACATAAAGAATCCAAAGAAAAACGGATACAGAAGCCTGCATCTTATAATTAAGGTACCGATCTTTCTTGCCCGTGAAAAAAGAAGCATGAAGGTTGAGATCCAGCTTCGCACCATTGCTATGGATGTTTGGGCGAGCCTTGAGCATCAGCTTCATTATAAAAAGGATTTTGATTTTACCGAGGAGATGGCAAATGAGCTTATCTACTGTGCTGCTCTGAGTGCAGAGCTGGATGAGAGAATGGACGCTCTCAGAATGCTTGTCTCCTCATCCGAAAAGGAAGAGAAATAAAACTGCAATGAATAAAAACAGACTTACCTATCTTTTGAATCTGATCTTGCCCGCTGTGGTTTTTTCTGCCATTGCAGGTGCTTTGACTGCTATAATAATTTTTATTTTCAAAATGTCCTCTTCCTATGTTATATCGCTTTCGGAAAAGATATACGCTTTTGGACAAGCCGATATGAGGTTTTTGTCCTTGATACTCATCGGAGCTGCCCTTGCGGGATTTATTGTTTCGATTATTCTGAAATATTCTCCCGACAGCAGAGGCGGTGGAATACCGACTGCTATTGCGGCTCTTAGAGGATATGTTCCTTTTAATAAGAAAAGAGGGCTTATCACTGTGTTTTTCTCATCAATGTTCACTTATCTTTGCGGTATCCCGCTGGGAACCGAGGGACCGAGTGTTCAGATGGGAGCGCTTACAGGTCATATTGTCTCGAAAACTCTCGGCAAAAAGCATCCTGCATGGGAAAGATATATAATGACAGGAAGTGCCTGCGCAGGCTTCGGAGTTGCAACGGGATCACCGCTGACGGGCATATTCTTTGCCTTTGAGGAAGCGCACCGTCGTTTTTCACCAATGATATTTATGGTTGCAGCAATGACTGTTGCATTCTCAACAGCCGTAAATGAACTTCTTTGTTCTGCTTTTTCCGTGTCATCAAAGCTTTTTCATTTTGGTTTGGTTGAAACATTGCCGATAAGGAGCATTTGGCTGGCGGCGCTGGTGGGGCTTGTTTCGGGAGTGCTTGCGCTGGTTTTCACAAAGCTTTACGGATTTGTGAAAGAGCTTGATAAAAAAGCAGAAAAGATTCCATCTGCATTGAAAATCCCCATTGTTTTTCTGCTTTGTGCTTTTGTTGGTTTTTTGTCATATGATATTATAGGAACGGGACATTCGATCATAGAAGAGCTTGCAGAAGGGAAGGGCATTCTGAACTTTTTGCTGATATGCTTTTGCGCAAGAGCAATTCTGATGATAACGAGCAATGTTCTTGGGATCACAGGCGGACTGTTTATTCCAAATCTTGCGTTTGGGGCAATTATCGGCGCATTGTGCGCACGGCTTATGATATGGTGTGGGGTCCTTGGTACGGAGCATATTGCAATTGTTGTGGTCATAGGAATGGTTTCCTTCCTCGGAGCAACCTCCAGAATACCGATAAGTGCCATAGTTTTTGGCGTTGAGGCTCTTGCGGGAGCTAAGGCTGTTCTTGCAATAACTGTGGGAGTTACTATCGCCTTTGTTGTGAGCGAAGCCATGGGAATCGAATCCTTTACCGATACCGTTATCCACGGAAAGGTCGAAAAATATAGTCACGGCAGAGAGATCGTTACTATTGATGCGTATGTCACTGTAACCGAGGGGGCATTTGTGATCGGCAAGGAAATAAGAGATATTCTTTGGCCGCCTTCGTGTGTTATCGTTTCGGTGAATAATGCCATTTCTGCATCCAGAATAGGCTCCGGAATGGCGGTAGGAGATGTACTTCACATTCATTGTCAAAGCACTCATCCGTCTGTAACGGCAAGAGATATTGAAGCTCTTGTGGGAAAACAGAATTTTGATATAACCAAAGGAAGCCACAGTGATAATCTGACAAAACAGGTTCCCGATGCGTAATAAAAGATAGATACAGGAATAGAGTAAACATTGCGATTTTAAACAGAAAAGCCAAGCGTGAAGCTTGGCTTTTCTGTTTATCAAGATTCGTAGGAAGAGTCAATTGTGAGGGAAACGAGAGCACCTTCGTCAAAATATTCGAGAGGATCAACCGCCTTGCCTCCGACCGACATCTCAAAATGAAGGTGAGGCTCTTCGGCAATTTCAATCATTGCGGTGCTGCCAACAGAGGCTATCAGCTGTCCTTCTTTAACATTTGCTCCGACTTCTATGCCCTCAACATTGTTTTCGGAAAGGTTCTTATAAACTGTATAGCATTCTCCGCTGTGACTTAATGCGATGCAGTTGCCCATCAGCGGATCGCTCCAGACCTGCGAAACTACGCCGTCCGCTGCCGCATAGACGGGAGCTCCTTCGTTTGTGACGATGTCAATTCCACTGTGGATTCTGTAATCTTTCATTGTGGTGGAATATACCTGAAGCTCGGTATCATGCTTTTTGGAAAGGATTCCTGTCACGGGAAGAATGAATTTTGAAGGAAGTGTTGACACCTCTTTTGCTTCATCTTCTGCAGATGCCTCTTTTTCTGTTTCCTTTTCTTCTTTTTTTGTTTCGGCAGGCTTTTCGGTTTCCTTTTCTCGCTCGGTGGTTATGGGGGCGGTGATCTCTTCACTTTCAAGCTCTGTTTCCATCACGGTGTCACTCACTTTTGGGATCGATGGGGATTTTTCACGCCTGTTTGCCGCAGTTGTTATTGCTATTATTACTGCGATGGCAAGAAGAAGCGTTACCGTCACAATATAAAGCACCTTGTTGATCTTTCCGTTGTTTTCGATTGGCTGTTGATTCATGTTCATGTCTCCTTTTTCTTTTGTTTCTATTATTTTGTACGGCATTCGTCTTTTTTATGCGACGAAATATTATTGAACGGTTTTTGATGGAAATAATCTGATTTGAAAGAAAAAATATTTCCAAACTGTAAAAAAAATGTTAAAACATGATTTTTATTGTTTCAACTTTGTTACAGCTATTGATTTTGATGCTTTTTTAAGATAGAATAACATAGAAAAAATGGCATGATTTTGAAGAAAAATTCAAAATATCTATTGACATTTGATGCAATATTTGCTATAATTACTTATAATATGCGATGGGTAGGGATAGTTCTGCCGTTTTTCATCAAAAATACGCTAAAAATGCACGATAGTGCCGGCGTTAATTATGTTTAGGAGGTTTCAGGATGAAAAAAACAAAATTGCGTATCAGGGCGCTTTCAGCGTTGTTTGCATTTTTGATGTGCTTTTCTTGCTTTGCAAGCTTTTCGATTGCAGCAAGCACAGCAACTTTGACGGCGGTTTCAAGTGAAGTAACTTCCGGCGATACCGTTACAGTCACATTGACTATGTCAGGAAACACCGGTGTTGCGGGACTTAATGTCAGACTTGAATATGATAGCGATGTTCTCACACCTATATCGGTAGATACCGGTTCTGCTCTTTCGGGCAAAAGTGTTACTTCTAACTTTGATGCCCCCACATTTAAGGCTTCAAGCGAGCTTATCACTTTCATTTTGGTGAATATGTCGGATATCCGTTCCAATGGTTCGTTCTTCACGGTCACATTTAAGGCAAAGGATTTTGATGAAGAAACGATGTCGGCAATCTCTATTGAATGTATAGATGCGTCTAATCAGAATGGTGACGATGTTTCTGTCAGATGCATAAGCGGCTCTGTCAAGGTTCTTCCCGGTGAAGATGATGACAAGGAAGAGGACAAGGAAGAAGAAACAACAAAGGCTGATATCAGACTCAGAACAAAGGCTCATAAGATCAAGTATATGGTAGGAAGAACTGCTGATAAGTTCGTTCCCGATGCATATGCAACAAGATATGAGGTTGTTGAATGCTTCTATAATCTTTTCGATGTTGATGTAATGGCAACCGATAAGGGATTCAGAGATATTTCTCCTAAATATAAATCTATGGTTAATCTTTTCGCATCCGCCGGTGTTATAAAGGGTTATGACGATGACGGTAACGGTAAGCCCGAGGTATTCAAGGGAGATAATACGATAACACGTGCTGAATTCTGCGTTCTTATCGTAAACCTCATGGATCTTGATATAAGCAGAGCAAGAGATCAGGGATTCCCCGATGTAAAGGGCAACAACTGGTATGTTCCTTATGTAAACGCAGTTGCAAAAGCAGGCTATGTTAAGGGAAGAGACACAGGAAAGTTTGACCCGAATGGTCTTATCACGAGAGCAGAGGTTGCAACTCTTATCAACCGTATCACAGGTGTTAATGTTGATGCTGCGACAACTTGTGTTTATGGCGATGTAAGCCCGAACAAGTGGTATTTCAAGCAGGTAGCGGCTGCTGCCAAATAATAAAAAGGTTTCTACGGAAACTCGATGAGTTCCTCTCATCTTTATATATAAAAAATAATTTATATTTCCACAAAGGAGAAAAACAATGAAAAAGAGAATTTTAAGCATTATCCTTGCAGCTCTCATGGTTATCGGCACATTTGCAATCGGTACTGCTGCTGCAGACGAGTTTAAGATCGTTGCAGAGACAAGCGATAATGGTGACGGTACATATGATGTTGCTGTCATGATGTACAACAGCCCCAAGATCTCTAGCCTTGACCTCGTTATTAAGTTTGATAACTCCAAGGTTAAGCTTGTTGATTATGAGGGATATGATCCCGAGAACTGGGTTTATGATCCTACATGCTGTCTTTCCGGTACAACATCTAACCTCGGTGCAGGAAATGCTCTTGACACACTAAGTGAGGTTACACTTATTCTCGGAAGAGCAGGTGTTGACCCCACAGTTAACGGTAAGCTTCTTGGTCTTACATTCAAGCTTGAGGATGGCGTTAAGAACGCTGATATTGAGGTTGTTATAAAGACTCCTTGTATCCAGCAGCCCACACAGAGTGCTCCCCAGCTCGAGTTCACACCTGTAACTGAGGACGGCTTTGTTGGCGTTCTTACACTCGATGAACTCACTCTCGAGGACAAGACTGTAACATACGATGGTAACACACATAGCCTTGAGATCAAGGGTGTTGATAACACTATGAATGTTCAGTGGACAAACAATGGTAAGAAGGATGCAGGTACATATACAGTAACTGCTGTTGTTTCTAAGGCAGGTTACGAGTCAAAGACTCTCACAGCTACTCTTACAATTAACAAGGCTAATGCAGTTATCACAGGCGTTGAGCTTTGGCCTGTAGCTGAAGGCGAGATCCCCGAGATCAAGTCTCTTACAAATGCAAAGGTTCAGATCCCCGGTGGTGAGAGCTGGACTCTTACAGCATCGAATGCTGCTATTGTTAAGGACGGCGATGTTTACAAGCTTTCCGGTGTTACTAATTCTACAGCTAACATAGTTCTCGATACAACAGTTACACCTACATTTGTTGCGGCTGAAGATCTTGTTGATTCAATCGTTGAAGAGGCAGGAATCGAGAACACAGAAGCAAATCCCGCTCCTGTATCTCCTGTAGCAACCAAGATCACTCCTCCCGAGGTTGAGCTTCCTTATGGCTACACTCTCGAACTTGTTCCCGTAGATGGCGTTATTGATGCTGAGGGTACAATTACAAGACCTGAAGACGATAGTATTACTGTTCCTGTTGAGTTTAAGGTTATCGCTGCTGACGGAACAGATACAGGCGCAACTGTAACCGTATACTATGAGATCACAAAGAAGACTTCCAGCGGTTCTGATGAGCTTGCACTTCTCCTTCTCTACTACCACAGAAAGCTTGAAGAGACAAAGAAGCAGGTTGAAACAGTTAAGTCTGATGTAAGTGGCGCAACAGTTGCTGCAGGTACAAAGGTAACACTTTCCACTGCAACAGCAGGTGCTACTATCCACTACACAACAGACGGTTCTACAGCTACTGTTCTTTCTCCTGTATATACAGGTCCTATCGTAGTTGATAAGACAGTTACAATCAGCGCAATCGCTACAAAGAGCGGCATGAAGACAAGTGCTCCTGCAACTTTCTTCTATACTGTTTCCGAGACAAGCATTGCTCTCAAGGCTGATGCAGCAAACATCAAGTACATGGAAGGTCGTGGAGACAAGTTCGAGCCCGAGGCTTATGCAACAAGATATGAAGTTATCAAGGCTCTTGCTAATGTATTTGATATCAAGACAACTAACGCTCCTCTCGCTCTCACAGATGTTGCTGATGAGTATAAGGAACTTGTAGATCTCTGCACAGCTGCAGGTATCATCAAGGGTTATGAGGACAAGACCTTCAGAGGCAACGAGGCTATCACTCGTGCAGAAGTTGCAACAATGATCTGCAACATTATGGGTCTTGATGTTGAAGGTGCAAAGGATGCAGGCTTCAGCGATGTTAGCGGTTGGGCTACCAAGTATGTAAATGCTTGTGCTAACGCTAAGTATGTTAACGGTAATGGCGACGGAACATTCGCTCCCGGTAACAACATCAAGCGTAACGAGCTTACAGTTATCATCAACAACATCACAGGCGCAAAGGCAGGCACAAGCTGTTCTTACGCTGACGTTGTTGAGGGTACATGGTACTTCGGTTACGTTGCAGCTGCTGCAAAGTAATTTGCTAATAGCTTAAAAATAAGGGCTGTCGCATTGCGACAGCCCTTTTGTGGTCAAAATTTATGCTGTTAAACAGTATTTTGTCGAACAGTCAGATAGTGATGAAATCATCCTTTAGCGTTTCTAGATCCTTCACTTCGTTCAGGATGACTCGGTAGGCTTCGCCTACCACGGTTTTTGCCTCGCAGTTTAAACATCTGCGTTTGCTTTGCAAATCGGCAAATTCCCGATTGTTTCCACATGGAATTCTCGAAAATTCTCCGTAGAAACACAGATAACCAACAATAAAATTCCTCTTTGTAAAGTTTTGATCGACCTTTTTTAAAAGGTCGCGTTTGACCGGCAACGGAGCCGGTCGCCTCCGCAGAGGCGAAACTCCCTCACCGACAAATTACTGTTAAAAAAATAGGCTGATAATACAGCCTATTTTTATTTTGTTTGGTCTGCGAGAAGCGATACAAGCTCTTCGCCATTGGTGTCATCATCCATATTGAATCTGCAAAGGAATCTAAGTGAATTCATGTCACCGATTCTTACGATATTTATTCCGGGTTCAACCGTAACACTGATCTCAGCTCCCATTCCTGCAAGTACGGAATCAGCAAGAGGTGTACATTTACCGTGAGGATAGACAATGACAAAGCAATCAACACCTATCTCACTTTCAAGAAGTGATTTTGAAATGAAAAAGTCATCTCTTATCGCTTTGATATAGTCATCCTCGTTCTCATTCTCCTTTTGGAGCATTCCCTTGCGAGGATCTTCGTCAAGCTCGTTCTGATGCATATCATAGGTATGAGACTGAAAATCGAATATCCTGCTTCCATATGCCATTTTTGCAGCCTCAAGACTGAAATGGGGATATATCGGAACTCCTGTGTCCTTATATGTGTCACATCCGGCAGTTATTCCGATAACAGAGACTGTTGCTTTATGACCGTATTCTTCAAGGATAGGACCTGCGAGGGTCAGATTTGAAAGATATCCGTCATCAAAGGTAATAAGAATAGGTTTTTCGGGGAGTGGAGTACCCTCTTTTACATAACTCAAAAGCTCTCCGAAGAAAATTGATTCATAGCCTGCCGCATCAAGAGCTGCAATCTGTTCTTTGAAGCCTTCAACCGTTATTACGGTTGAGCTTGCTTCCTCTGCATTTTTTGTGAGGGCATGATACATAAGAATCGGTATTTTAAGCTCTGATCTCGCATCCATTTCAGGTGAGGGCGGGGCAGCTTCTGTATCGGATTCCGCTTCCGTAATGATTTCGGTTTCGGATATGACTTCCGTTTCGGTAGGTAACTCTGTTTCGCTAATCGTTGCCGTTATTATTTCGGTTGTAATTTCTGTTTCTGTTAATACAACCTCGGTAATTTCGGTTTGAAAAACCTCTGTAATTTCATCGGTTTCGGAAAAAGCCGTCAAGCTTTGCGTTGTTATTTCGTTTTGCGTTTCGTAAGCGGTGGTTTGTCCCGGAGCATAAGCCTTGGGGGGCGATGTTCCCATTTCAAAAACTGCATAATAGCCGCAGAAAGCGACACAAGCCACCGCTAATATAAGCAATATTTTTTTCAAAAGTTATATTTCCTTTTAACGGTATTTTTTAAAGAAAGGTCTTATAATCCTCATAATTTTTCTTCAAAAGCTTCGGAGTGTCAAGTCCGTAGGGGCAAAGAGAACGGCATTTTCCGCATTCGATGCAATCTTCGATCTTTTTCATTTTTGCCTGTCCCTCCTCTGTCAGATGAGAGGCTGCGGGAGAGCGGCGGAGAAGAAGAGACATTCTTGCGCAGTTATTTATTTCGATTCCAACAGGACAAGGCATACAATATCCGCATCCTCTGCAAAAATCTCCCATAAGCTCGGCTCTGTCATGCTCAATAAGTGCTTTTATTTCGTCGGTAAGAGTTGGTACATTTTCGTTATAAGAAAGAAATTCATCAAGCTCGCTTTCCTTTTGTATTCCCCAGATGGGTGCAACGTGGAATTTTGCAAGATAAGCATATGCAGCGTCCGAGCGAGTGATAAGACCGCCCGCAAGAGCCTTCATGCAGATAAAACCGACATCCTTTTCTTCACAAAGACGAACGAGAGCCTCTTCTTTTTCGCCTGCAAGATAGGAAAAGGGGAACTGAAGCGTGTCATAAAGACCGCTGAGAACAGCTTCCTCGGCAACCTTTAATCTATGATTTGTAAATCCGATAAAGCGGATAAGACCTTTTTCTTTTGCCTCAAGCATAGCCTCATAAAGCCCTGTTCCGTCACCAGGCTTTGGGCAAAATGAAGGATTGTGGAATTGATAAATATCAATATAATCTGTCTTCATAAGAGAAAGGCTCGTTTCAAGATCACGCCAAAATCCTTCAACACTTGTTGACATCGTTTTTGTTGATATGATTATATTTTCTCTCACAGATGAAAGGGCTTCACCAATTTTTTCCTCGCTGTCGCTGTAAACTCTTGCGGTGTCAAAATAATTTATTCCACCGTCATATGCCTTTCGCAGTATTTTTTTAGCATCCTCCATGTCTCTTCTTTGAATTGGGAGTGCTCCAAAACCGTTTTTTGTTACGAGCAGATTTGTTCTTCCAAGGCGTATTTTCTCCATTTTTATCTCCGTATTCTGAAAAATTATTTGGTAATTTTAGGAAACATTATACTAAATTATATCATATAGATCAACAAATGTCAAGAAAAGACTAAATAAGACGAAAATTACGATCTTTTTTATCGATGTCTTACGGTTTGATAAATTACTGTTTGTTGAAATTATACCCCAATGCGAAGCATTGGGGTATAATTTCAACATCTACGACAGTTCGATAAATTACTGTATATTAAACTGTCATCTATAATAAACATAATGAACCGTTATGGTTCGCTCCACATTGCCGTGTTCAAGGTCGATGCCGGTGAGCACAACTCCATCGCCTGAAAGTAGCTCCCACGCCTGCATATCCTCCACCGGAGTTCTGAAAACCACCTCGGAGGATGCAAAAACGATAAATTCGCCGTTCCTTATGCTGAATGCACCGCTCTTTCCGATGACTTCTTCAACATCGTCCTTACGCTCGGTCACATATCTTATCAGCTTTTTGCTGATCGTCTCCGCCATTTCAAGGCGAAATCTCTTGCTGTTCACATTTTTAGGCTTAAAAAGCTTTTTAAAAAGTCCCATAAGCACACCTCAAAGGTATAATTTGGCAAGTCCGCCCTCGCCTGTTTCTCTATATATCTTGGAAAGATCTCTGCCTGTTTCGTACATTGTCTTGACGATAAGGTCAAAGGATATCTTTCTTGTATCGGTGAGGAAATTTGCAAGATTTACCGCATTTATCGCACGCATTGCCGCAACTGCATTCCTTTCGATACAGGGGATCTGAACAAGTCCCTTTATTGGGTCGCAGGTAAGCCCCAGATGATGCTCGATGGCAACCTCCGCAGCATATTCTATCTGCGCTATCTCCATTTCATAAATCTCCGCAAGCGCTGCTGCCGCCATGGCACAGGCACTTCCTATCTCCGCCTGACAGCCGCATTCCGCACCGCTGATTGAGGCATTTGTCTTTATCAGATTTCCCACAAGTCCCGCTGTTGCAAGAGCATGAAGAATGGTGTCCGTATCAAGCTGCTTTTTCTCGGTTATATAGCGAAGAACCGCAGGAAGTACACCGCTTGCACCGCAAGTCGGTGCAGTTACAATAATACCTCCCGATGCATTCTGCTCGCTTACTGCAAAGGCATATGAGCAGACAAGTCTGTTCTGCTTTGTTTCCGCACTCTCATCCATATGTCTCTGATTGAAGAGATATTTAGCCTTACGAAGAACGCCAAGTCCTCCGAAAAGCTCACCGTCCACATGAAGTCCGCTTTCGATAGAGCCGAGCATCGCCCCCCAGATACTGCGAAGATATGCCCAGATCTCCTTTCCCTCAACCTCTTCAACATATTCCCAAAGCCTGATCTTCTTGCTCTCACAATAGTCTGCGATATCCTTGAATTTATCAAGCTTATATATTCTCTCGGGAGTATATTCGTTTCTGCCCTCGATGTGTATAGCACCGCCGCCAACGGAAAACACAGTCCATTCGCCAATCTCTTTACCATCCTTTATGGCACGAAGCTTCATGGTATTGGGATGTGGAAGAGATGAAGTTGTCTTATCAAAGATCACTTCATTTGGGATCGGCTCAAGTGCTCTTTTTATAACATAATCAGTCCTATGCCCAACTCCCGTAAGGGCAAGCGAGCCATAGAGCGTAACCTCATATAGATCGGCATCGGGATATTCCCCTCGAAAAAGCAATGCCGCTTTTTCCGGTCCCATTGAATGAGAGCTTGAAGGACCGGAGCCAACTCTATAAAGCTCTTTTAAGGATTCCATTCCGCCTCCCGGCACCTTACGGGCTTCCTCATGGCGGGGGATGAGATCATCCACAAGCACTCCCAGTGCCATTGCAATCTCACCAAGAGTATCAACTGTTGGATATGCCTCGCCTCTCTCCCATTTTGAAACAGCTCTGTTTGAAACGCCGAGGCGTTCACCCAGCTCTTTTTGGGAAAGACCCCTTGATATTCTGAATTTTCTTATTCTTTCGGCAAACTGCAGTTTTTCCATTTGCAACCTCTTTAATTTCTAATAGACTAATTATACACCTCAGATCAAGCAAAGTCAATATTTTTTTGCTTTTGCCGAAGCAATCCAAGGCACAAAAGCAATATAGCTTCACACAAAATATAGGCAAAATATTCCTTTGGACCTGTACCCGCAAGATAATAATGTGGCGGAAAAAGTTTCGAAATCATTTCAAGCGGCTCTATTCTGAAAAATACGGGACAGATAATTAGCATTATCAGCGACAAAAGCGGTGCTACCGCCACAAGAATGCTGATCCTGTTTGTTACATACAAAATGATCATGCAGAAAAGCGTTACCGCAAATGCAAACAAAATTGCTGAAATTATCTCCCGAGCAAAATTTCCGCCCCTTCCCGATACATAAAGCGAAGCCACCATCACAATACAAAGGTCAAGCACCGCAACAAAATGGTATGCAAAGCAGAAAAGGTGAAGTCTTGCTCCGCCAAGTCCGAAAAACAGCCCCTTTTCTCTATCACGAATCCAAAACATTGAGACAGCCATTCCACCGAGAACACACAGCACCGAAAGAAGTCCTCTGAGGGGAGCCGAAAGATATTCGGAGCTATCCTTCATCTCGGTATTCTCCGAAAGATCAAAAAGCTCATTTCCTTCAGGAATTACCGAAGCATAATATTCTTCCATAGTTTCATTAGGTATACTCTCCGAAAGCTCTTCATGTACAAAATCAATATAAAGCTCATGCCCAATATAGGGATATAGCACTCCGCCCAGCTTTTCACGCATAAGCATCGCCATTATATCCTCATCCCTTTGGAAAATATCCACAAGATGATTCTTTGCCGACCGCTTATTGGCAAAAACCCTGATCTTTTCGCCAAGCTTTTCTTCAAATACCCAAGCCGCATCTGCTTTCCCATATTTTACTGCTTTTATCGCTTCTTCCTCATCCGACACCACAAAGCGAATCAGTCCGTTTTCCGATGAAAGCTCATTTATTATTTCCATGCTGATGGGATCATTATCCCTTGACGAAAGATAAACAGTCATAACACCGCTATCCATCCTCGCAACAAGCCCTAAGGCAAGTCCTGCAAGCGGGATAAGTGCCAGAAGAAAGAGAAAGCCTTTTTTCTTCAAAAATCTTTTATGAAACACCGATACCCAAACAAAAAATCTTTTCAAGCTCATTCCTCACCGCCTCCTTTTGCCATTCTGCGGTATCTGAAGAGCACACACAGAGCGATGAACAGAAAAAGATAAATAGCCAGAATAAATAAATGTGTTTTTATCTCATCTCCCGTCAGCGAATTTATAAGCAAGCCTCTTGCGCATCCCGTTGGGGTAAACAACGATGCCTTTTGAAGAACTACGGGGAAAAAGCTTATGGGATAAAGGCATCCGGAAAAATAGCAAAGAACAAGAGATGCAAAAAAATGCGTAAGCGCACCTGCCATTATTCCGTCTGTCATCTCGAAAACAAGAAGCAAAAGGGCTGCAAAGACCGCAAGCGAAAGGAAAACAGAAACATAAAAATCTATCCCCATCTCATATCCGATAAAAGATGAAATTTCTTCTCCTAAAAATAACGCAGCACCACCGAGCATTATCGCAAAAGCCAATGACATCACCGCAAAAAGTGCAAAATATTCACATATCACCTGTCTGAAATATCCCATTCCGCCGCTGCGAAGAAGCATGGAAAGAGAATCATTTCTGCTCGAAAGAACCCCGGAAGCACCTATTCCAAAAAGAAGTATAATAAACACCAAAGCACCGCAAAATATTGATTGCATCATCCCGATACCATCAACCGTCTCCACTGTCTCAATAACAAAAATCTTGTTTCTCTCAAGTATAAGATTTACATATTCAAGTGCCGCAAGATCGGTCACTTCACCGTATTTTCTGCCCGGAATAAGCTCTTCTGCCAGCTCTCCCGAGGCATAAACGCCACGCTGTGACTCCACCAAAATAACCGAGATCACATTGAGGATCTCTTCCTTCACAAAATCTCCCATCATGGCAGAGCCATGTCTCGTAACATATTTCAGTTTTCCCACATCGCCGTGAAAAGCATTGAGAACAAAATCCTCCGGAACAACGATATATGCCGTCAAAATCCCATCAAGCAGTGCCTTTTCAGCCTCGTCCTCATCCATCATGTCAATGCTTATTGCAAACCGTGAGGAATCAAAATTTTTCAGTGCCGCCATTCCGATGGAAAGGTATGAATCCGCAGGATCTCCGACGATGGCAATTTCAATTTTGCTATTCTTTTCATTTTCGCTTTGCTGAAAAAAAGAAATCGAAAAAAATGCGCAAAAAAGGAGCACCAGCACAATTGCCAAAAGTGCAGGCAGGGCGCGGACATATTTTTTCAGAAGCAAAGAAAAATACAAAGTTTTCCTCATCAGAATCTCTCCGCAAGTGCCACGGAGCTGCCACTGTATACGCACTCCATTGCCTTACCGTCCTTTATCACATATATTTTGTCGCACAGTTTAAGCTCACTCTCATCATGGGTCGTGAGAAGCACAATGCCACCGCTGTTTTTATGTTCAGCAATAAATTCGCTTATCTGCGCTTTGCAGATAAGATCAAGCGCAGCAGTCGGCTCATCAAGAATTAAAATCTCGGGAGAGCTTGCAACACCGCAACCAATCGAAAGTCTCTTTTTCATGCCTCCCGACATTTTGCAGACAGGAATTTTGAGAAATTCGTCGATCCCAAGCTTTTTTAACATTCCGTCCTCAAGAGAATCCGAAAGTGCTTTTTTGTCATACCAAAGTTTAAGATTATCAAGTGCGGTAAGCTCATAAAGAAGAGGCGTTCCCTGGGGAACATACCCAACAAGCTCTCTTCTCTTTTCTTTTGCATGAAAAAGGTCTGCTCCGTCGCAAATAAAGCTACCATCATCTGCCCTCTGCACTCCCGCAAGGATAGAAAGAAGGGTTGATTTACCACAGCCGTTTGCGCCGACGATCCCTATACATTCACCGCCACGGGCAGAAAATGTCACACCGTCAAGAACAACCTTTTTACCGTATTTTTTTTTGATATTCTCAATTATAATCTCCATAAAAGCTCCAAAAATGGGCATCGGCAGGCAAGATCGCCTGCCGATGCCTCGGAATTTCTGTTTTTAGTTTGCCATTGCAAGATACATTTCAAGAAGGCTCACAAGCTCTGCAGGTATTGGAGAATTCTTAAGATTCTCGATGAGAGCAGAAAGATCGAGTGCGCCCATAAGTGCGGAAGCATCGAGATTTTCATCAATGATGATAGCATCCGTTGTGTCAACCTCTATCTTTTCTACCTTCTTTGTTTTGCCTTCAATATTGATTGCTGCAAATTCGTCTTCACCGTTCATAACGGAAATTCTCATATCAGCCTCATCCTTTGAAACATCAAAGGTTATGCGCAAAGAATATACTGCAAGGAAGCCGGAAAGCATCTCAGCACCGTCAATATCGGGCATCTCAAGAACCTTTATATCAATGGTTCCCTTTGAAAGATCTGCTTCAATATCCTTCAAAACTATCTCGGCAATATCATCTATACCGTTACCGATAATATAGGTTCCGTTCATAGTCTTGCCGCTCTTGCCCTCTCCGCGAAGAAGCAGTTCCTCTTCAACCTTAAGCTCAAAGCCAAAGCTGCCGTCCTTTTCGGCTATGCCAAAGGAAACAAGTTCGCCTGTATCATTTGAAATAGTTCTTCCGATGATCTCATTCTTACTGTTTATGTAATCCGTGAAGATGATCGCCTCAAGCTCATCGCTGGGTTCATTATCCATTTCATTTATATCATCAAGCTTCCACTGAAGCTCTTCAGCAAAGTCATTATAAAGAGCTTCTCCGCTCTCGACTTCAGCACCGGGAATGCCGGAAAGAGCATTGCCTATTCCAACAATGAGATCTTTAAGATCTGCATCTTCCTTTGCTGTTTCGGTGATCTTCTTTACAATATTTATGGCATCCACCTCTGTAAGGGTCGCCTTTACAACAGTGCAGTTCTCCGTAACACCGTTTGCTGTGAGAGTACCTTCACTCTTTTCGACCTTCTCAACGCCCTTTACAAATATTTCTACATATTTCTTCACAAGTGTACCCAGAGTTTTGCCGTCGGGAAGTGCTTTGAAAATCTCAACAGAAGCTGTCATTGAAGCTTCATCGCCCTGAAGCTTTAATGTCTTATTCAAAGCTTCGGGAACAGAAAGATAAATGCTCGAATCGTTTTTGTCCATGAGCATCAGAATGTCCGCAAGTCTGCTCTCGCCAATAAGAAGAGAGATTTTACCGCTTGTAACACTCTCATCTCCATATGCTTCCATATCAAGACCGATGTTTGAAAGCCATGAAAGATCCATATTGGCAGCAAGCCCGAGCATACCGAGCGCTTCTTCGGAAAGCTCTATATCAATGCTTGAAACACCGTTGCTTGACTTGTTGACATTTTCAAGGTACTCATCATATTCATCCGCAAAGGAATCGAACATTTCATCGATCGCCTTCATTTCGGCATATTCGAAAAGCTCCTTCGGGTCCTCGATCTTCTTTTCACCGCATGAAACAAGCATGGATGAAAGCACAAGGATCATAGCGAGCAAAGCTGCAAATGTTCTCTTTTTTGTCATTTTTGTAAACATAGTTTTTCTCCGTTTCTCATAATGATAAATTTCGGTTTCTACCGATATATATATTATGACACAAAACATCATTTTTGTCAAGAGCAAAAAAAGCAAGTATTATATAAGGCAGTTCTTTTTTCTTTGAAATTTAATTTATCGGAGTAAAAAGAGCTGTTCCATTAAAACAGCCACTTGTTTGTAAACAGGAATTTGTCGAACAGTCAAATAGTGGTGAAATCATCCTTTAGCGTTCATAGATCCTTCACTTCGTTCAGGATGACTTGTGAGGAGATTGATGACAAGTTTTCTACATAGAATTCTCATAAATTCCATGTAGAAACACAGATA